>CAYGPI010000053.1:0-11921 GCA_964351745.1 uncultured Francisellaceae bacterium | reverse complement strand
TTGTGCCATCGCTGGATTTAACTTAAAATCACTTTTCCCACGCTTTTTTGTTCTAGAAGCATGGCCTTTTCGGTTTAAAGCATCGGCATAATCCAACCCTCGACCACTCTCGACAACTACTTTAGCTGCCTCGTAGCCATAACTTCTAAGTACAGCATGATGGACTAACAAACACAGGTTAAGCGGGAACAAAACATAGCCAGCCATCTTCACAAAGAGATTAGGAGATTCCATAAGATTTTCTAGCGTTAAACTAAAGCTATGAATGACACTAAGCACTTTATCTGAAACGCTACGTCTACGCTTAATTTTGTAAAGCTCGGCCATGACTAAAGCAGCTAATTCTCTCTGATTAAAGCGAGTCAACTCCTGGTTTAAAATGCCATCAGAAAAATAAAGAGCACTGTTGCTTAAAGATCGACCTGGCACACACACAATTTTAGAGTCTGTTTTAGAAAATTTCCCCAAACGTGGCATCGGCAAGTGATTCGGATGATTTGGATCTTGAGATCCATCACGACTATTAAGCTCTTGCACTAGATGATTGACCATCAGATCTAATTCAATATCACCGAATTTATCACCATAGTTAATAGGGCCGCAGCCCAAGGTGAGATACTGAATTTCTCTATCAAACCAGAAATTAAAAACAGCAAGAGAAGCTATACTCACAAAAGTATAGGCCGTAAAACTCATATAAAGGGATGCTTGAAAAGCAACTGACGCCCAGTACATAGGGACTAATGCCAACATCGCACTAATTGCCAACAACGCCGCAAGCGTGCTCAAAGACGGCAATAAACCAAATAGTTTAGGGTGCTTATCAGTTGAATACTGATTCAGGAAAGTAAAAAGATCTATCATGACTACGTTTCTTACCTACTGCTAAAAAAGAAATCTATAGAATTCCCAGCAAAAAATCAAGTTATCTAGCGCTAATCCTCGTATTTAATAAAAAAAGCATTACTTAGACAGATATACCTCGCTAAACTATAAAGGATAAACAGAAACCCTTGTTAAATTTAGTCAAATAACAAATAAGAAGCATGGATGCTAAACAAACCAGTTAAACAACTACTTCAGAAGTTTGGACCCCTCAGCATTTTATGTTTGGGGCTCATTTTAGGTGGGCTTCTGATCCTTCTCAAACCAGAGACCATGAAAGTACCGCCCCAAGAGAAGAAGTGGCCAATCAACACTATCCTCATCAAAGCTAGCCGACAAAATCCAGAGCTTCTGTTATACGCAAGGATTGAATCTCACCAACAGGCCACTCTTAGAAGCCCCGCAACAGCTTACGTCCAAGCAACGCCAGCCCTTGAAGGAGCCATCGTTCAGAAAGGCCAGCTTCTTTTAAAACTGGATCCCTTAGATGCCCAGTTATTTTTAGAGCAAAAAAAAGCTGAAGTGGATTTTGCCCAAGCGGCATTACTTGTTGAAAAAAATAAAAACAATACAGATCTTGCTTCGCTAGAGCTAGAAGAGCAACTCGTTAATCTCGTGAACCAAAATGTTAATCGAGAGCTAAAACTCTCAAAGCAAAAACTAGGCAGCCAATCGAGAGTTGACGATGCTGAGCTTGCCGCCGTTCGCGAAAAACTTGGGCGAGCTTCACGCGAATTATCAATAGACAATTATCAAGCCAGAATTAAGCAACTCGAAGCAGATTTAAACCGTGCAACCGCAGATAAAGACTTAGCAGCTCTCAACGTAAAACGCACACAAATTGTCGCCCCTTTTGCAGGTATCATTAATCTCAAATCAGTGGCTATTGGAGACAGAGTTTCCATCAATGATCCTTTACTAAAAATCTATGCCATTGATGCCTTAGAAGCTCGTGCGCAGCTCGCGACTCACCGACTAGCCCTTATCCAAGATGCCTTAAATCACAATATCTCTTTAAATGGTACGATATTGGATGCCCCTAAATTACAAGTCAAACTCAACCGACTGGCAGGGGAAGTTGAGTCTAATGAAGGCGGGATTGACGCCCTATTTACTATCTTAGGGGATAAAACTGAGCTTCGTCTCGGTCAAGCCGTTAAAATCAAGCTCCAACTGCCCGCCCTTGATAATGTTTATACTGTCCCAAGTACCGCACTCTTTGAGATAGACAATAAACATTACCTTTACACCGTTGTCTCAGACGAAGAAGCGCATCGTCTAAAAATTCATCAAGTTACTGTCAAAGGGACTATTTTTGAAGACAATAAAACTTATTATCTAGTCGAAGCCCAAAATTTAGGCCATGCCACCATCATGAGCACTCGGCTGCCTTTAGCAAGAGACAAGCTAAAAGTAGAGATCCGAAATGCAAATTAAATCCATAGCGCTCTTTGCGCAACATAAAGTCGCAGCTAACATTCTCATGATGCTCATGTTTATCTCTGGCATATGGGGACTCACTAAACTCAATACGCAGTTTCTTCCAAATTTTGAATTGGATGTTATTTCAATTAGTGTTGCATGGCCGGGCGCTACAGCTGAAGATGTTGAGCGATCGATCACAATACCTTTAGAGCAAGAATTACAATCGGTTAATCATGTGAATGAAATTACCTCTGTCTCTAGTGATGGCCGGGCACAAATCAATATTGAATTCAAAGAAAAGTCCGACATGGGGCTCGCCCTAGACAATGTTAAAGAAAGCGTTAGCCTTGTCCGAAATCTTCCTGTGGAGTCTGAAGAGCCTATCGTGAATCGAGTGATTCGCTTTGAAAATGTAGCTCAAATCATTTTAACCGGATCCCAGAGCTTAGATGCCCTTCGCGCTGTCGCTTATAAAATAAAACAAGAGCTATTACAGCAAGGCATTGCAAAAATTGACATCATTGGTCTTCCAGAGCAAGAAATTGCCATTCAAATCCCATCTGAAACTCTTTTTGAAATCAACAAAACGTTACCAGAGATAGCTCAAGAAATAAATCAACTTAGCTTAAATCTTCCAGCTGGTACAGCTGGCAAAGATGAATTAAGCCATGCCATTCGATCACCTGAGCAGCTAAGAGATCCTCAATCTTTTGGTCAATTGGCCTTATCACTCATGGATGAAAGTGAACCTATCTACTTAAAAGAGCTAGCAACTATCACACAAAGGCCTCAAACCAATGAAGTCACCGTACATTACAACGGCGAGCCGGCTATACAGCTCAATATCCTTCGAACTGAAGAAGCCGACTCTCTAAAGTCTGCCACGATCCTTAAACAATGGTTTGAAACTTATCGGGCCCAATATGGCGAACAACTCGACATTCAAATTTATAATGAATCTTGGATGCTTATCAAAGGCCGAATTGATTTACTCTTGAAAAATGGTTTAGGTGGCTTAGCGCTTATCCTCATCATTCTTTTTTTACTGCTCAATCATAGGATTGCTTTTTGGGTAGCTGCCGGTATTCCTATTTCTATTTTTACAGCGTTAGCTTTACTTTATTTATTCGGGGGCACCATTAACATGGTCAGCCTATTTGCCCTTATTATGAGCTTAGGTATCATTGTTGATGATACCATTGTGGTTGGAGAAGACGCCTTTTCAAGGATGCAAAAAGGTGAATCTCCTTTGCAGGCAGTGATTCATGCCGGTCAGCATATGTTTATTCCTGTCATGGCCTCCTCGCTAACAACCATAGCAGCCTTCCTCCCTTTAATGCTCATTAGCGGCGTTATTGGCAACATCTTATTTGACATTCCATTTGTGGTTATTTGCGTCATTGGTGCTTCTATCCTTGAATGTTTCTATGTCTTACCAGGTCACTTATACCATAGCTTTGATAGACAAAAGAAACCTCAGGCTCTTGATCTCACGCACGTTCAGTCCCAAACAAAGTTTAGTGAGAAATTTCTTGCTTGGCGTGATACAACTTATCGGGCATGGATAAAAAAAGCGATCCATCATCGCTGGTTCACTTTAAGTCTTTCTATCGCTATCAGCTTTGTTATTTTAAGTCTTCCTATTTCTGGGCGTGTCGGTTTCAACTTTTTCCCAACCCCAGATGGTCAAATCATTAAAGCCGATATTCAATTCTTAGCGGGTACGCCAGAATCAAAAGTTCGAGCCTTTGTGAAAGAGGCGCTCCTTCAGCTCAATGAAATCAATGACAGTTTAAAAAAGACTGAAGGTATCGATATTGTCAAACATAGGGTAACCATGTTGAAGCAAAGCGCAAACCAAGGTGGCTCTTCTCGAGGAGAGCATATAGCCTCTATCACGCTTGAACTTATATCTCCCGATCAACGGCAAATCTCTAACACTGCCTTTATCCAGTTATGGCGGGATAAAATTGTGCTGCCAGCAGGGATAGAGAATTTTGGCATCTTTGCGCAGCGTGGTGGCCCACCTGGTAAAGACATTGACATCAACTTGACAGGTTATGATACCAAGACCTTGAAATTAGCCTCTTTGAAACTTCAAGATCGTTTGAGCGAATATAGTGGGCTTTATAACATGCAAGATAATTTGCCTTATGGTAAACCTCAACTCGTTTATCACTTGACTACGCAAGGCGAAGCATTAGGATTAAGTCTTCAATCTCTTGGCGCACAACTTCGCGCTGCTTTTGATGGTGATTTATTTCAAATATTTAATGAACAAGAAGAAGAGGTTGAAGTTCGAGTCATCTTACCAAGTCTAGAAAGAGACAGCCTATCAACCTTGCATGACTTTCCTATCAAAACTCCAACGGGCAAAATGGTACCGCTAGATACGGTTGCAAGTTTTAGCTTCCAACAAGGTTTGGAATCCATCAGCCATACAGATGGGATTTTAACAACCAATATATCTGCAGAGCTTGATACCAGCCAAGTCAACGCAAATGTAGTCCTTGAAGATCTTGAAAAGACAACCTTACCTGAACTCATCAAAACCTTTGGGATTGACTACCAATTAAAAGGCCGCTCACAAGACGAAGCAGAAACCTTTGCAGACATGGGTAAAGGGCTCATCATGGGCCTCACTCTTATTTATCTTATTCTGGCTTGGGTTTTTAGTTCATATAGCTGGCCATTAGCTGTGATGGCTATCATGCCTTTTGGCATTATTGGCGCTATCTTCGGACACTGGATCATGCAGTTAGATTTGACGCTTCTTTCTTTTTTTGGATTTTTCGGATTATCTGGCATTGTGGTGAATGACTCTATTATTCTTGTCACGTTTTATCAAAGACTTCGCAAAGAAGGCGTTAAAATGAAAGAGGCCATCGTTGATGCTTCTGTGCTTCGCCTCAGAGCAGTGGCCTTAACGTCGCTCACAACGATTGCGGGCCTAACCCCTCTATTATTTGAAACGTCGCTACAAGCTCAATTTCTCATTCCAATGGCGACCTCTATTTCCTTTGGTCTGATGTTTGCAACCTTCTTGGTGCTGATCATTGTCCCCATATTGCTCTATCTGATTGAGCATACAAAAATAGCCTATCGTTGGAAGACAAGAAGAGGCTATACTTTTTCAGAACTCTTGCCTTGGAAAGTTTCATATTCTTAATCAAATAACTCGCCATTAGCATACTCCGATACCATGGTACGTTATCATGATATAGCACAATGTGGATACGCATCAGAATGAATAAAACATATCACTTAATATACTCGCTGAAACACATAGAGACACCAAGGCTCATTATACGCCCAGTACAACTAGGAGATGAAATTCCCTTGAACAGGGCCATCAACCATTCTCTTGAGCTGTTACAGAAGTGGGAACCATAGTCACAAGATCCAAGTATTATTCATAAGATTGATGCTGATGAGGCAGGGTATGAGCACTCATTAAAAATGAGTAAACTGAATCCCTAGATAATAAGTGCTCTCAGTTATTGGTAATATCTCTTATGCGGTTTAAAACTATGTCTCTTCTCGCATACTGGAGGTCAGATGGATATGAAGCTAAATGACCAACAATACTTTCCATGAATTCCTTTGTATCAAGTAAGCGAGAAAATTTCTCAACCATATATTTTCTTAATTTCAAAGGACGAGCATCAGATACCTCTTTAACGATTTCATTTGCTCCATCTATGACACATATGATGTCTTCCAGATCATGGCTGGCCAAAAAATCATTGTTTCCTCTATCAAAAAATGCTTCTAGCTTTGTAGCAATAAAATATGGTGCAGATATTACTTTGATTTTCATGCCATTGTCGAGTTTGAGAGTATTAGCATATTTTATGGCATCACCATACCAGATATTTGAGAATCCCAAAATGGAAGCGTCTGTTGGCATGCAATCAACAATTATATCATCAATTGTAAATCTGCAAATGACCTCTGCCGATTGCTTGAAGCCCAAAGCAGCAAGTTTTTTATTGAAGCTATAATAATCAGCAAGGTTTATTATTTCGACAATAATATCAACATCTCTTGTCTCACGTACGTCTGGCGCGCCCTCCTCTGTTAGCAGTAGGCCAACAGTCGCTCCCCCCAAGAAAACAACTTGTTCAACAAGTGAACCTAACTTATGTGCAACAAGTTTTACAAGTTCATATTGAACATTACGCTGTGCGATACTCATCTAATCTCTCTTCCAACAACTTAATACCTAAGTTCCTTTCTCTTGCTTTTCCAGCTCTTATAGCATCAATTAGACTTAAAAATAAATAGATTTCGTTATTAGTGATACTTGTCACGCTTTTGTACAGTGGGGTTATTGAGTAACCTCTAACCTTACCATTTGCATCTGGCCAAACTGGCACATCACTTTCATTATAAACAATTTTATCTTTGAAGACTGGTGCTGCATAGCTCGTAGGAATGCCTCTCGTTACTCTCCCTATTTCTGCAGGGAAAGCATATTTTAAACCATGGACAAGAAACTCTTTCAGTGAACTTATAAGAACTTCGGGTTTTTCATTTTTTAAGCCGGGTGCTAACAACTTTGCGCAAATGAGTCTTTTTATAGAAGCGTTAACTTCAGAGGCACTTATATTAATCTCGTTTGCGATATCGCTTTGCCTGCAAAGTTTATTTTTTAATACCAATATTGCAAGTGCTACCAGCACGTCTTGAGGCTTAAGCATTCTCTAGCATAGCTCCACTACATAAGAATATGTTAACTATAGCAGGCATATTCGCTATTCGCAATTCGCAATTCGCGAATAGCGAATAGTGGTTTAAAAATAAGAATATACACGTAACTCATTGTTATAATACAGATTTTATTTAAGCTAATTGAACATAATACAATACGTGTATACACAGTAAATTTTCTAAAAATAACGCTCTTTAAAGTAATTCTCTTAAAGTCCAAGGAATCACATCTTGATCTCTTGGCCAAACAACCACAGGTATCGTGCCTACAAACGATCGTAAGCTATTAGCTGTTTGCTCTAGATCCACACAAGAAATGGACTGATTAACCACCATGGCTTTCACCTCAATGCCTCTTGATTGTAAAGCAAGCACACCGCTTAAAGCATGACTCATAGCGCCAAGGTAGCTACCAGCTATAAACAAAACATCAAGCGCCATATCATCGATCCAATCTAACATCGTTTTATCCTCACTTAATGGCGCCATAACACCCCCAACACCTTCAATCAGCCATGTTTTTGAGGTGTCTTGTAACTTTTGATGGCAAAAATAAATGAGATCATCATAATTGAATAATGTTGACTCCAATAAGGCTGCCTGATCTGGAGATAATGGCGCTTTAAATCGATAAGGACTGATTTGATTGATCGTCTCCTCATTCACGTCAAGGCCATTGGCTTGTAACAAAAGATGTGTGTCGCTGTTGACAGATCCATCAAAACCACTAATCAAGGGTTTAAGCGCAGTCAAAGGGCGCAGCGCTTTTATCTCACGCAAGAGGGCTGACAGAATATAAGTTTTCCCAATATCTGTTCCTGAGCCAGTGATAAACAAAGATTTCATGTTCGACTCTTTCTCTCAAAAAGCCATAGAATACATCTCTTTATATCATTTCTGGAGCTATTGACCCAAAGTCCTTTACTACTTTGACTCATATGGCTTGACCCCAATAAGACTTTCATCAAAGATATGTTATCTTTGATGGTAACAACCTACCAACGGCATACGTTGCGCGGCTTGTCCGCGCAATTGAGTCATCATAACCTAATTCCTGTGGATAAGCCGCGGGAGGTAAAGCAAGGCGGTGAGAAGTTACCTTTTAATTTTAAGAAGCAATCATGCATCACCACCTCTGGTTACCTTATACACAAATGCAAACCGTAACTCCTCCCTGTGAAGCAAGCGCTTCTTACGGTCATACTATCACTCTCGCAGATGGACGAACGCTTGTGGATGGCATCAGCTCTTGGTGGACAGCGTGCCACGGTTATAATCATCCTCATATTCTTGATGCCATGCAGACTCAAATAAAGACCATGCCACACATCATGCTTGGCGGGCTTGTTCATCAACCAGCTTTAGATTTATCAAAAAAGCTATGCTCAAAACTGCCTGACTCTCTCAACCATGTTTTTTTTAGCGAGTCGGGATCAGTGGCTGTTGAGGTCGCTCTTAAAATGGCCCTCCAATATTGGCTCAATCAAGGCTACAAAACCAAACAACAGTTTATTTACTTTGAAAATGCCTACCACGGCGATACTTTCTATGCGATGAGTCTTTGTTGTCCAACAGAAGGTATGCATGCCTTATTTAACGGCTTACTTGCGAAGCAGGCATTACAAAAAATACCAACCACAAAGCAGGCCTTAGATAACTTTGAGCAATTTATAAAAAGAAATCAACAAGATCTTGCAGGACTTATTATTGAACCGCTGATACAAGGTGCCGGCGGCATGAAGTGCCATTCACCTGAGACACTTAACAATATCACTCGGATCGCTCAAAAATATGATCTGCTTGTGATCTTTGATGAAATTTTCACGGGATTTGGTCGCACTGGGTCTCTTTTTGCTTTAGAGCAAATCGATGAAGTCCCTGATATTATCACTTTAGGAAAAGCACTCACTGGCGGGGTGAGTCCACTCGCAGCAACCATTGCTTCTAAACAAGTCTTTGAGCAGTTCTTATCTCAGGATCCACAACGAGCCCTCATGCATGGTCCAACATTTATGGGACACGCTTTGGGTTGCCGCGCAGCGATAGCTTCTCTCGAGTTATTTGAAAATAACCAATGGCAATCGCAAGTTAAAACCATTGAGACCCATTTGATCAATGCCTTTACTCCTCTAACAAACCATCCTTGTGTTAAAAAAGTCCGAGTTAAAGGTGCTATGGGTGTGATTGAGCTGTATCAGAGCTTAGATATAAAAACGGCAAACACTCTAAAAGAGTTTTATCTAAGTCAAAACTTATGGATACGACCTTTTGGCAAGATTATTTATTTAACACCTGCTTTGAACATCTCTTTCTCAGCACTTCAACAGCTAACGGCTGGGGTGATTAAGTCTTTAGAGTTAATCAACACACCCAACTAACCTCTGGTTAAAATCTTGAACTTTCATAATTCATTTGCTAACCTCACTACCCACCCCACTTCTAAGAATTAAAAAAATGAGCAACGATGTCGCTTGATGAATTTTGGATAATTTGCGATGATTTTGCTCAGTCTTGTGGCAGACATCTTCAATATTTTTGGGGCAAATTTTCAAATAAAGCAGAACTCACTAAAGCCACTATAAAGCCTGTATTGAATTCAACGTACCAAGCAAGCTTAGCCTTATATGCCTTTTACACAACGAGTCAAGTTTGTATTAGCATATTGCCATTGGTTCTTTCAAGTATCACTTTATTCTCGGCCCTGCCTCTACTAAGCTCTTTTAGTACAGAATTTATCTATTTATCAGTCATCGGCATCTCTGTAGTAGCAGGCTATTTCAAATACAATGACTTACTGCATAGAGATAAATTAGACAAACAAGTTATCATCAATAAGAAAGAGAACAAGCAGTTAGCTAAGAAGTTAAAGTTTTTACAAGATAAACTTGACGCCCAACAACTTCACTCAGAGATTAAAGTACCTGCTAAAACCAAGCTTTACAGGCAACGCCATCAACGCCACCAAGAGACATCCTTACCTTCTCTCACAGAGGAAAAGAGTCATCCTAAGAAAAAGCCGAACCCGAAACCTTCTCGAAGATAACTTATCCAATCGACTATATCTCTTTTGCAATCTTATGAATCTACTAATAACAAGCCAAGTGCTTATTCATATTTAAGATAAACAGTAATGCCCTTCCTTACAAATTAGAGCATGATGGAATCATTATCTTAACCAGCATGGATGCTAGTATGATCAAAACAGGGCTCGTTGTTTTTAGTTTACTTCAACTTTTTACAAGCACTTGTTTAGGCACTCAGATTTACGGGCATCGAGGTGCCGCTGGATTGGCAACTGAGCATACTTTAATCGCCTATAAAAAAGCTCTCGACCTTGGTGTTGACGTTCTAGATATGGATGTTAGCCTTAGTCAAGATGGTGTCGTTATGGTCCACCACGATCTGACCTTAAAGCCAGATGCAACGCGTCTTCCAGATGGGCAGTGGCTAACCAAGACAAATCTAGCCATTAAAGATTTAACAGCCAACCAACTTAAAAAATATAATGTCGGGACGGTTAACCCAAAAAGCCAATATGCCAAAAATTTTCCATTTCAAACAAGCTATGGTGATTCGCAAATACCAACGCTTCAAGAAGTCATCCAATTTGCGAAAGCACAAAATCCTCAGATCCGATTTCAAATTGAGATTAAAACAGATCCTCTCACGCCAAATGTTTCTTCTTTGCCTAGTGACATCATCCCCAAAGTCATTGCAATTCTAAAAGAAGAGAATGTTATTCAACTTACAGAGGTTCATTCCTTTGATTGGAGAAATCTTTTCTTATTAGAAAAATTAGCCCCTGAAGTGACCCGATCTTTTATTACTCAGAATGAATATCATGGCCAAGACGATAATACGTGGACAGCAGGGCCTTTGCTTAATAAAAACTACGACTCATTCCCCAAGTTGATTAAAGCTTTAAACGGGGATGTCTGGTGCCCTAAGTATGATGAAATCACTGCAGAAGATGTAAAGATGGCTCACTCGCTTGGGCTCAAAGTGAATGCTTGGTCTGTTGATGAGCCTGTCGATATGCTTAAGATGATAGGCATGGAGGTAGATGGCATTATAACTAACCGACCCGATATTTTGAAAAACCTTCTAGTAGTTAATTACCTTGCTGCTTACAAATAGATTTGTGGATCGTTATACTGCTTTCTTCAAATTCTAAATAAAGGGTATATATCATGACTTATGCTTATTGGTATCTTTTGGTAGCAATGCTTATGCCTTATGTGTTCGCGATCCTTGCCAAGTCTCACCCTCACTATAACAATCGCTCCCCAAGAGACTTCTTAGAAACACTAGAAGGATGGCGTAAGCGCTCACACTATGTTCAGTTAAATACCTTTGAAATTTTTCCCGCCTTCGCCACGGCAGTCATTATTGCCCATCTAACGAATGCACCACAACAAAGTATCGATGTCATTGCTTTAATCTTTGTCATTTTAAGAGTTTTATATGGTGTGCTCTATATTAGCAACCAGCCGGCACTACGCTCTTTAACATGGCTTGGGTCGCTTGTATGTATTATTAGCCTTTTTGTTATTTCTGCATAAAGAGCAATCGATCGAAAGCGCAGGCAAAGATAACGCCGCCAAAGAAGTTTAAAAGTAAGAAGCCAAGCTATTTAAAATCAAAGCACATACTACCTTTCTGAAGGGTGGCGAGATTTCGCCATCCGAATTAAAGGGATCTAATCCTTTTAGTCATATTTACGGTGCAAACTTTAGTGAATCAAGAAATCATTCTTAAAATCGCCATCCCAAGACCTCTAAACACTTTGTTTGACTATCTTGCACCTGACGGCATAGCTGCTGAATCGATCAAAATTGGCTCAAGAGTCTTAGTCCCTTTTGGAACATCAAAGGCTATCGGTTTTGATGTTGCCACAG
>CAYGPI010000052.1:0-20127 GCA_964351745.1 uncultured Francisellaceae bacterium | reverse complement strand
CCATAGGTTTAGAGTAAGCTCTATCTTCTAGTGTCAGTGTCCACTTGATATCACGACTTTGCAAATCAAAGATAAAAAGAGTAAAGCCAACCATACCCAGCACAATTTCTTTCCAATGACCGTACTCATAGATTAAACTTGATGTTAAATATGACTGAAGACCATCAGACTCAAACGGCAATAGATAGGCCAAAACCTCTGTTGACTCATTTGGTTCATAACCACAGAGATAGTTACCACGAATTATATAAATAATAGACTTAGATTGTTGCTTTCTTGACAAAAATGAGAAATATGATGTGCTCAATTGACCTGTGTTTTCCTTAAAAACATAGCGTGGTAAATTCGGCCCCACAACCACACCAGAAGACTCAACAATCAACGAAGATTGCTGTTGGTCTTGAATACTTAGAGTAGAACACTCTATTCCAGTACTGAAACAAAATATCCCTAAACAAAGAGGGATCAAAAATAACTTACTCATCCATGAAGCCTCACACTTTGAACAACAAACAAACGTCGATGTTCATCGTCTTCATTGCTATGAAGCAAAAAATAATCAACACCAAATTTTTCACCAAAATGTAAGGTATCAGGTACAAAGTCAATCCAGTCGTAAAGCGACAACTTTTCGAAAGCTGTTGACGCCATAAAAACTTCTTCTTGCATTAAAATCTCAAGCTCATGAGATAATCGAATCATTAACCTCTGATTGTCGTTAGCTAAAGAGCTGCGCCCTATCCATTCAAGCTGCCAAATCGCCAATAAGAAAAAGCAAATTAAACTACCTGTCATTAACACAACCACCAAACTTGAGCCACGATGAAACTTCATGCCCAATGCCTAATCGCCCATGCTTGCTCAAATCTTGAGTCGCTTCGATTTAGAAAAAGACACTCATTCTCTACCGAGTAAAAATCTGCCTTGACTAAGACAGCCAGAATGTCTTGATTTAGATCGATAGCAGGGGCCCAATCATCACGAGCACTTTTTGTCTTCACTTCAAACTCCCAGCCTTTTAATCCACTCAACAACTCCATGCTATGTCTACCCAATTCTGCTTTATAAAGTGACCATATAGGGTTTTGATGCGTATCGATTCGCTGTGAGTCTGAGATAAAGAAAATTTCAGATTTAAGACGCCCAACTAATGCGGTCGGTTGAAATTCATACCTAGACTTTTCTTTCAACGGTTCAAATGAAACCGTACATACCTGCCTCTCATCATCCACACATTTTAAAGTTTTCACATAGGTCAAAATGGCAAGATGCGAACAATCTGCTACAATAAATAGATCTCCTCTTTTCCAATTCGGCTGGCCATTTATCTGTATGGCTCCATGGCTCCAATCGATGCCCTTGTGTATAGAAAAACGCTCTGCCATGGTCTTTGTCCAAAGCGCGCTGCTCCCTTTTTTCATTCTAAAAAATGTATCTCTTTTACTTGAGAGAAGCTTAAGTAAAACGCTTTTTTGTATCACTTGTATGGCGCCACCTCCAAGATGCTCATGAATAAACTCAATCTCATTCATGTAATTAAGATGATGCCCCAAAGAAACACACCCGAGGTGTCCTGCGTTTAAGAGACTTTTATCTAAATGCCTTGAAAGAACCATTTGATTGAGTTGCATTTGTGAAAAATAGCGTTGGGAAATATAATTTTTTTTGACTAACAAAAAACAAGACATCATCCCCAGCATGATGAACCCAGCCATAATCAACGACATAAGTAACTCTACCAAAGTAAAACCTTTAAGATCATCATGCAAGACACCTTCCTCCCTCAAGAGTCCAAAGGTAACCTGATGAAAAAATCAAAACAAGGGATAATCTTTTGTGCTAAATAAAGTCATAACAACCAAGAATAGCTCTAAGAAATTAATATTGATACAATGTAAAGGCTATTCGCTAGGCTTTGTGGATTGTTTAAGGGAAAAGTAAATATAAAAAGGTGAATGCCTAAGAGCCTCTTTTTCTCTAAGAAATATTTCACTTCTTTTTTCTTGATAGGATTGCAAAGTTTGCTTAGATGATTTGAGCCCGTCCAAACTTGATATTGCACAAGCAAGGCCAATCAAGCTCAAATATAATAGACTTAACAAAGCCTCTATCAATGTAGCGCCCTTAACCACTGTTTCATTTTTTGAGAAGAAATGGGTCGCTTTGATTTCATGGGTTGCGCGAAAACTGTGATTCTGTATTCTTCGATTAACCAACGATACTCCAAACATGCTTCATCTTGTCTACCTACAGACAATGCTTCATATTGCTCCACGAGTGGCAGAACTGTCTTAAATCGCGCTGTATCTTGTCCTGGATTATCTAGAAATTTCTCCATTCTAACAGATAGAGCTTTCAGATAATGTGGGTATCTTAGTAACCACTCCATAGGCACAGATGACACAAATCCAACATAGATCAAAGCATCGATCTGTCGCTCAATATCTTTAACGTTTTTTGGAAACTCCTTTTGCTTTGTCCTCTTAATTTTTATAAATTGCAACTTAACTTGCTGCAACTGCCTAAAAACGTTATAAAGAATCTGCACAAGCTGCTCAAGAACCACTGGCACTTTCAACCTTGAAGCGATTAACGTGTCATCAAAATCTTTTTGCAAACGAATCTCACGATCACTTCCAAAATAAGTATCTCGATATGAAACAAACATAATATCATCAAAAAACTGATCATAATCTAAAAATTGACTGATATTTTTTTTAAACCAGTCTCTATGATTCATGTTCTTTTTGAGAGAACTAGCTCGCTTTTGATCCAAGAGCATGGCTAATCGAGTACATCCTAACCCATGACTAACCTTTGCTAAGGTTGGATCACTAAAAAGCTCAACATTAACAAAAGTGCTTTTGTCAACTAAAGCAGGAAACATCGTGACGACATGATTGTCCACTTTTTTGTTCATTTGTTTTGGTAAATCACCAAACGACCAAGCAATACAGTTTTTTTGAGCAACAAAAACACTATCCTCATCTGGTATCCAGGAAGCCATCCTATCTACAAGTTGCAAAAAATCTCTATCTTGATCTAGGACTTTGCCCTCATCCAAGACTCTAAAAAGAAAGGTTAGATCATTGGGCTCGCTGATGCCCTCCAACATTAGGATCGGCACTTGAAGGTCGTATAAATCTAACAATCCCTTTTTTAAAGCCTCAACAAAAGGAAGAGACCGATCTAAATCAAGCATCAACTGTGAAACACATTGCTTCAAAGTAGGTAATCGCCGACGTAACGTTTTATCTAATTTTTCCAAATACCAGGTTATTTTATCTTGTACAAACCCTGGGATCCCCCAGCTAAAATCATGATGGCGAATCATAGCAAGTAAATTCACAGGAATGTCTAATGTGACCCCATCATCCTCATCAGACAAATCAAATTTATACGATAAGTTCAAAGCAAAACCACTCAAGGCCAACTGATCTGGATAATCTCGCTCAATCGAAACCAAGTCAGTTTCAAATGAAATCGCTGTTTGAGCAACTCTTAAAGCCTCATCGCCATGCTCTTTGATCCAAGCATCTAAAGCAATGAGTGAATTGACAGATTCTGGTAAAACGTGTTGATAATGAGCAATCAAAGCATGTTTATCAAACAAGCTACCAAGCTTTCTACGCCGCTCCTCTAATTGAATTAAATAATTTACCTTATCTGCATTATGTCGAACGAAAGCATATTGCGGCAAGATCACATCAACCAACGCTTGCTCAATAAAAATCTGACTAGCTTCAAGGTACTGAGCCTGAGTAATTTTACCCTGCCTTCTAGAAGCTATCACCAGCCCAAAAAAACTAACTTTTTCGTAGATCTTGACATAACCACTAGATGGCTCCCAAAAAAGCTCACCTGATTCATATTTACACAGATGACGGACCGTCTGCTCTATCCATACTGGCTCAATTTTGGCACAAGTGCTCGCAAAAACTCTCTTGGTTTCAATGAAATGAAAAGCCATGATCCACTTTGGCTTTTTTTTAAGCGACTGTTTTGGAATCAAAAATTTTACAGCGCGTGCGCCATCATAGTGCCCCTTTTCATGATCCAACAACCCAACCGTTTCAAACAAACCCGTTAAAAGGGCTTTATGGATCTGCTCATAGGTAGCTTCGGTCGTATTGATTTGAAATTTCATTTTCAAACAAACTTTCTTTAATTGATGATAAACATCTCGCCACTCAAGAAACCGAACAAAGTGAATCATGTTCTTTTGACAATGCTTTCTAAAAGCGGAGGAAGATAAGTCTGACTTTAAGTGGTGTAAGTGCTGCCACAAATTAACCCAAGAAAGAAAATCCGAGCTTAAATCTTTATAAACTCGATGAAGCTCTTGGGCGCGCTCTAAAGCATCCTTAGGATATTCTCTTGGATCTTGAATACACAGACCACTAACAATGATTAAAATCTCTTCTAGACAATGTTGCTTAGAAGCCGATATAAGAATTTTAGATAGTTTTGGCTCTAATGGCATCCGAGCCATTTTTGCTCCCAACTTCGTTAAAGCACCTTTCTCTAAAGCCTCTAGACGCTCCAACTGTTTAATCGCATCTGTGATATGACGTCGCTCAGGTGGATCTAGCCACTCAAAATGTGAGAGATCGTGGATCCCTAATTGCGACATCTGTAGAACAACCTGCGCTAAATTAGTTCTCTGAATTTCTGGATCACTATAAGCGCTTCGGCTCTCAAAATCCTCTAAACTAAAGAGTCGATAACAAGATCCGCTCGATAATCGACCTGCTCGCCCAGTTCGCTGCGTGATCGAAGCTTTCGATATAGCCTCAATAGGTAACCGCTGTATCTTAGTTTTATAATTATATCGACTTATCCTTGCCACGCCCGAATCAATCACAGCTGAAATATTTGGGACAGTTAAAGATGTCTCTGCAACATTAGTTGCTAATATAATTCGTCTGCGCTTACCTGGTGTAAATATTTTGCGCTGATCATTTAAATTAAGCTTAGCAAATAAAGGACATAGCTCAACTGTATCTAAGTAAATTCGCTTAAGTATTTTTTGTGCGGAAAATATTTCGCCTTCTCCACTTAGAAAAACTAGGATATCACGAGTTGTTTCATGAAAGGCTCTATCAATAGCTCTCGTTAAATGCGAGAAAAAATCTTCGCCCGACTCTCTTTCCATAAAGAAAGTTTCAACAGGAAACAACTGTCCTGGTACTTGAATAATTGGCGCATCATTAAAAAATTTTGAAAAAGCTTCTAACTCTATGGTGGCTGAAGTAACAATAACTTTCAAATCAGAACGTTTAGCCAATATCTTTTTAAGAAGACCAAGCAAAATATCAATGTTTAGTGTGCGCTCATGAGCTTCATCAATGATAATAGTATCGTACTGAAGCAAATGCTTATCAAACTGAACTTCATTAAGCAAGATACCATCGGTCATCAATTTAATACGAGTGGTAGGTTGCACGTTATCATGAAAACGAACTTTGTACCCGACTGTCTCACCTAACGTCTCTTGAAGCTCTGATGAAACTCTATCACCTATCGCTCGTGCAGCTAACCGCCTTGGCTGCGTATGACCTATCCAACCACGCGCTCCTCGTCCTAAAGATAAACACATTTTAGCTAATTGTGTACTTTTACCAGAGCCCGTTTCACCCGCGATGATAGTCACCTGATTGGTACGAATGGTCTCTAAGATTAAATCCTTTGCCTCAGATATTGGCAACCTTGGATATTCAATCGTGACGTCCTTACTCATTCTGACTTGATAGGCTTCCTGAGCTAACTTTAATTTTTCATCAAAGACCTTCTGAGCAGCTGCCTTAGATTGGCTATCATCAATCGCGCTTAAGCGCTTCCATGCTTGGTTTAATGCAAACTCATCTTTAAGTAAACATTGACTAAAATCTGGCATCATCCCTGTGCAAGCCAAGACTGTTGTCTATCAATGATTTCCTTTGAGGCATCTGCTACAAATGATAACGTTGCCTTGCTTTTCTTGGCTGATTGCATGACGACTGTAAACGTTAACATTCTTTCTTCCCTAAACACATGAGCTGTGATCGACTCACCGACCTTGATTCTATGAAGTAGATGTTCAAGATTCTTCGCAGTTACTTGGCAATGATTGATAGCGATGAGCACGTCTCCAGATGACAAGCCTGCTTCTTGAGCTGCGCCATGTTGCGCGACATGAGAGATGACAAGTTGTGTATCACCGGTATATTGTATACCAAGACTAACCGGTTCATATGGCTCTTGTAGATTAGCTGGTTTTTTGGGGTAGTCCCAATTCAGTTCAATACCAAACTCTGACAACATACTTTCTAAAGGTAAAGGCGTTGTTGTGTTAAGTGCCAAAGTGACTAAAGCTTGCATGTCATCACCACCTAGCTCTATCATCATTTTCTCAATGCAACCATCTGGCACACCAATATCTTTTTTCCCATACTCGACCCAAAGTCTTCGCATCACATCATCTAAACTCTTTTGGTTATCTGTATTTTTTCGTATCATTAAATCAAATAACAAAGCACACAACGAACCTTTGGTATAATAGCTAACCAAACAATTTTGACTATTTTCGTTAGGGTGATAAAACTTGGTCCACGCATCAAAACTTGATTCCCTTACTGTTTGCTTTAAGTGACCATAGCTTTGATGCACTTTAGTGATAGTTTCACCTAAAAGTTCTAAATACTGCTCACTAGTGATGCATGTTGAGCGCAATAAAGCTAAGTCGTCATAATAGGAGGTTATCCCTTCAAAAGCCCATAATTGGTTTGTATAGTGAGGACGAGTCAAGTCTAAGTTATAAAACTCTAAAGGCTTGATCCGCTTAACATTCCAAGCATGAAAATATTCATGGCTTATAAGCCCTAAGAGCTGCCGATAATCTTTACTCTCTTTGGATTTACCTTGGACAAGCAAACATTTTTTAAAACACATTAAGGCCGTGCTATCTTTATGCTCAAGGCCCCCATACCCATCATCCATCACAGTTAATAAAAACAAGTATTTTTCAAAAGGAACATCGCCAAAGAGTTTATTTTGATAATCACATATTTTAGCGACATCGTTTGCTAAAACTTGAAGATCGGTCTCTACTTGTCCAGTTAAGACAATTTGATGTGGCACTTGGTTAACATCAAAGTCTACGCTTTGAAAGCAACCCATTTCAATAGGAAAATCAATCAAGGCTTCATAGTTCACGGCTTGATACACGCCAAATCCATGAGCATCAACATCAAGAGCAGGCATGGTTGTTGCCACTTGCCACGGCTTATTCTGATAAGTGCGTTCTGGCGCTTGAATGCTCAATTGTATAGGGCGATTTTTTAAAAGGTTAGGATACAAAAATAAACTTGAACCATTGAAAAAGCCATGGGTATCATCAAAATGCGCACCTCGCACAGATCTATCCCAACAATAGACTTCATATTCAATCACAATATGGCCTTCAAAAGCCTCAATTTGGTAAGTGTGACTATCTTGTTTCCGCACTTGAAGCGCTCTTGTCGGCGTGTCAAGCACGTAGGCATGGATTGACATGATATTTTTTGAAAAATCTCTTAGAGTATAACTCCCTGGCAACCATGACGGCATTGTTAATAAGAGAGGCGCAGATGACTCATGACATAGTGTTTGCTTCACTTGAACGACATGAGCTTGAGGCGATTTCAAAACTAAATCATATTGAATCATGAATGATTACCTTGTTTATTAAATGTATGAGTGAAAGGATCTGAGCCCTTACTGACAAAATTTAAAGCATCTAACCACTGATGATATTTCTCATCAATCGAGTGCTTTGGATCAGGATAATACGTTTTTTCAATTTTTTTAAAGGCATGGATATCTTCTAACTGGAAAAGACCTAAGCCGAAACCTGCCATAAAAGCCGCGCCTATGGAAGTGGTTTCTAAGTTGCAAGGCTTTGAAATATCACAATGCAAAGTTTGGCTTAATGTTTGCAAAAACCAATCATTAGTGCACATACCGCCATCAACATAACATTGTGTTATTTTCTGATGGGTATCTTGCTCCAAAGTGTTAATCAATAGTTTCGTTTGAAAACAGATTGCCTCCAACGCCGCGGCAACCACATATCTTTTATCTGTATCTAGACCTAATCCAAAAATGGCGGCTTTGGCACTAGCATCCCATGTTGGGGCGCCTAGACCACATAAGGCTGGAATGATCATCACATCATGCTCATGTGGAATACTTTGTGCCATGGCACCGCTTTGCGAAACATCTTCAATGATGCCAAGTTTATCACGAAGCCAACTCATCATGGAACCTGCAGTGAATAAACTACCTTCAAGGGCATATTGACATTGTTGATCTAGACCAAGCCCCACTGTCGTGAGTAGTCGATGACTAGAATACTCAATCGTTGATCCAGTATTCATCATGATAAAGCAGCCTGTGCCATAAGTACTCTTAATCGATCCTGGCTCAAGACATCCCTGAGCTAAACTAGCACTTTGCTGATCTCCAATCATGCCGGTTATAGGCAATGTAGCCCCTAAAAGACTTGAGGGGGCTGTTGCAAAATGCTCATGACAAGAGCCAACTTGCGCTAGCATCTGCATGGGAATATTAAAAATCTCACACAGAGTCTCATCCCATTTTAAAGTTTGGATGTTAAAAAGCATGGTACGACTAGCGTTGGTGACATCTGTGGCATGCCTCGAACCTTCACTTAAATGCCATAATAGGAAAGTATCGATTGTCCCAAATAATAACGATCCTCTTTCTGCTTGTTGCCGAGCACCTGCCACATGGTCAAGAATCCAAGCAATTTTTAATGCTGAAAAATAAGGATCTAACAGAAGTCCTGTTCTTTTTTGAATGTCAGCTTCCATGCCTTGCTCTTTGAGGCGCCTGCAAGCTTCGTCAGTGCGCCTATCTTGCCATCCAATCGCGGGATAAATAGCTTGGCCTGTATGCTTATCCCACACAATGGTTGTTTCTCTTTGGTTGGTCATACCCAAAGCAAGTGCTTGATGTTCGTGAGCTGTTTGTTGAATCAGATTTCTTAAAACTTGTATACTATCTCGAATAATATCTTCAGGGTTTTGCTCCACCCACCCTGGTCTGGGTGTCAATATTTTTAAAGGAATTTGCTGTTTACCAAGAAGGTGGCCATGCAAATCGTACATAAAAGCACGTGTGCTTGAGGTGCCTTGATCTAAAGCCAATAAGGCCTTTGCCATGACAATCTCCTTATTATCGGTTAGTATCAAGAGAATACAAGATTTACTAAATTTTATCACTCACACTGTGCTGAACACAAAAAGTCAGCATGTTGACAAAAGTTGAAAAATGAACCAAACAACTTATGACATCGCAATCCTTGGTGGCGGTATTAATGGTGCAGGTATTGCTGCAGATGCCGCAAGTCGAGGACTTCGCGTTTTACTCATAGACAAAGAAGATTTTGGGTGCGCCACCTCCAGCTCAAGCAGTAAACTTATTCATGGAGGGCTACGTTACCTTGAGCATATGGCTTTTAACCTGGTTCGCCAATCACTTAAAGAGCGTGATTTACTGCTTAAAAATGCGCCTCACCTCGTTTATCCTCTGCAGTTCATTATGCCTAACGATAATAAAGTCAGAAAAGCTTGGCTATTGAAACTAGGCCTTTTTATTTACGATCGCTTAAGCACTGGTCATCTCTTGCCGCGCTCCAAAAGCTTTCAACTTAGCCAAAAAACTAAAGATAATCCTCTTTGCCTATCTTATAAAAAGGCATTTAGTTATCACGATGCTGCTGTTGATGATGCCAGACTTGTGATCACAAACTTAATTAAAGCCCAAGAGCATGGCGCTCATTTATATTCAAGATCAACGCTTAAGCAAGTACAAAGAGATCCTCAACGTTGGACTGGATCTATTCTTACCCATGACAACCTTACCATTGAGTTCGCTAGCAAAGTTTTTATTAATGCCACTGGTCCTTGGGCACAAACTGTTTCTAAAGATATTTTTGGCCTGCCTTCTCAGCATAAAATTAAGAAAATCAAAGGTAGCCATATTGTTGTGCCAAAGCTTTACAACCATGATAAAGCTTATTTATTGCAACACAAAGACTCACGGGTTATTTTTGCTATCCCGTATCATAAGCAGTTTACGATGATAGGCACAACGGATATCCCTTTTGATGGCGACCCAATGAGCACGCAATGTAGTGCTGAAGAAAAAAAATACTTGTGTCAGATTGCCTCCCAATATTTTCATCATCCCGTTATGCCTAAACATATCGTTCATACTTGGTCTGGCGTACGAGCACTTGTCGATGATTCAAAAAGTGGTCCATCAACCCTTACACGCGAACATCAACTAGAGCTCATTGGTCACAAAAACTCAGCGGCTCTGTTAAATGTGCTCGGAGGAAAAATAACAACCTACCGAAGCTTATCTCAAGAGGCCGTTGATCTGTTGAAACCTTTTTTTCCAAAAATGAAGCCCTGCTCAACAAAAGATGCGCCTTTACCTGGTGGCGATATACCCAACCGGGATTTAAAAACATATCAATCAAAATTATATAGGCAATATCCGTTCATCTCAAAATCAACATTAAGACGCTTTGTTCAACAATACGGCACTCGAACAAGTCTGGTACTTGGCCACTGCCATCATGAGCAAGATTTAGGAAAGCACTTAGGGCATGATCTGTACGAGTGTGAATTAGAATATTTGATCAAACATGAATGGGCGCTCAATGCCCAAGATATCCTTTGGCGTCGCACAAAGTTAGGGTTTTATTTCAATGAAACTCAAACTCAAGCACTTGAGACTGAAATTAAGACACTACTGCAGAATTTAACCAATCATCAGATGACTGGTTAAATTCTTGCATTCTTTAAACGGCCGTCTTTAAAAACCAAGAGCTCTTTTTTCTCAGCTGTAAACCAATCTTCATTTTGAGTCAGTGGTGCCGTTGCTATCACCGTAATCACCTCATTTGCTGAGTTATGCTTTTCAAAATCCACTTCCATTTCATCATCTACAAGTTTGGCTCGGCCAAAAGGAGCTTTACGAGTTATCCAAACGAGCTTGGTCGAGCAAAAAGCATATAGATACTTGCTGTCACATAATAAAATATTAAAAACACCGTAACTAGATATTTTTAAACATAATTTTTCAACAAAGGACCACAAGGTTTGAGGTCTCGCAGGTGGCGCTTTGGGGTATTTAAGTTGGATTTGCTCCATTAACCAGCAAAAAGCATACTCTGAATCTGTTGTGCCAACCGGTTGGTAAATCGTTAATTCTAAGGCTTTCTTAATCCCTTTTAATTGACCATTATGGGCGAAACACCAATTGCGACCCCAAAGCTGGCGAATAAAAGGATGCGTATTTTCAAGACAAACTCGGCCACTATTAGCTTGTCTAATATGACAAATAACATGCTTGCTTTTGATTGGGTAGCTTTTAATAAATCGAGCAATTTCACTATGGCTACTTGGGTTAGGATCCTGGAACATCCTGCACCCTCTACCTTCATAAAAGGCCACGCCCCAACCATCGCGATGGGGACCCGTTTTACCACCGCGTTGCATGAGACCCGCAAAACTAAAACAAATATCAGCTGGCACATTAGCGCTTAAGGCCATTAACTCACACATGAATGCCCTCTTATGACACAAATTTTGTTCATGAAGTCTCTCCTCTTATTGATAGGATAACAGCTTAGTTGGTCGACTGCCAGCTGCAACCAAGGCAGGAATTGTACCACTTATCATAGCCACCAAAACACACCCCAAGCTTACCAGTAGACTTATATGTGTATAAAAAGCCCAAGGCCACTCTAGAGCACTAAGCATAAACCTTAAACCTAAAAGCCCCATGCAAAAGCCTAAGCTCGATCCAAGACAACCAATTAAAAAGGACTCTGCCAGAAACAAGTTAAATAACTCTATCTTTGTTGCTCCTAAGCTAAGCCGCATCCCACACTCTCCTCTTCTTTCGAGAAAGGCTAACCATTGTTGACTAAAAATACCAGCCACACTCATCACCAATGCTAGCATGGCTCCCCAAAATAGGAATGTTTGAATACTATCGATGGTCTTTTTTATTTCATACGTGAAAAGACTACTATCCCTAAAATAAATAGTATATTTCCCATAGAAAGCATGAATAAGATCCTCAAAAAGTTTTTTGGCTGATTGTAAGGCCATATCATCTGGATAAAAGATTAAAAAATGCTCTAGAGGTTTGAACTCATAATCATCCATCGTTAAAAAGACAAACATAGACTGATTCAAATCAAAATCTAGAAGCGGATTCGTCTGAGTGGGCGCTAATATCTTTGAAACACGATACCCCTTAGTATTCACCCATATAGTCTCGCGAACAGAAACATTTAGTCTTTGCGCCAGAGCTGATCCTACAAGAACATCATAAGGATGATTCTCTTGAATGAGAGCAGATTCTTGAGTAACCGTTAATTTCAGATAAGATAAAAGTGTCTCATCTAGAGCAACCATAGGCAATGCAACATCCTCATGATCTCGTGTTTGCATATGTATAGTAGAATAAAGGTATGGAAAAATTTTCATAGAATGATTCATTTTCTGTAACGTTTTGATATTGGAGCGAGTGATCGGACGCACTAGGGTTGAGCTTTGACTCACCCAAGCACTTAAAGTATTTGGCCCTATGGTTTGAAGCGTTTCATTGATTTTCTCATGGGCAGATTGTTTCAAATTAACCAATAGAATCATCGCCGTGACTGCAAAACTCATGGATAAAATACTGATAAGGCTTCTTAAAGGTTGTGTTTTTAACCCTCTTATCGCATCACTCAGGATAAGCTGGTATAACATCATGCTGGAGTCTTATTTGTCTATGGGTATAAGCCGCTATCTGAGGATCATGAGTCACTAGAATCAAAGTGAAATTTTGCGTTGTTTGTAACTCAACCATTAGTTTTAGTAAAGCATGGGCATTATCATGATCCAGTGCTGCCGTTGGCTCATCTAGTAAAAGTAAATGTGGCTCAATGACTAAG
The DNA here is from genome assembly GCA_964351745.1 of uncultured Francisellaceae bacterium. GTDB lineage: Bacteria > Pseudomonadota > Gammaproteobacteria > Berkiellales > Berkiellaceae > CAYNJF01. The sequence continues at coordinate 7,124 of CAYGPI010000052.1, read as the reverse complement.
GCCCTTGCCAAAGCCACTCTTTGCTTTTGGCCTCCAGACAATTCATGGATAGACTGTTTAGCAAGATCCTTCAGCCCTAGGCTCAATAACATGTCATAAGCTTTGATGTGAGCCACTTTCGATGAAAGCCCTCTATACAATAAAGGCAAAGCTATATTGTCAACAACGGTCCATCCTTTGAGCAAATGAAAAAATTGGAACACAAAACCTATAGACTGGTTGCGAATACGTGCCCTCATTTTAAATGGCATATCTGCTGTATCTTTGCCATCTAACCAATAATGCCCCGTCGTTGGATCATCCAGCAGACCTAAAATATTGAGCATCGTAGACTTGCCACACCCACTTGGTCCCAATAAAGACAGCCTTTCGCCTGGCTCCAAAGTCAAGGTTTGTGGTGATAAAGCTTTTTTATCGCCAAAATGTTTTGATATATTTTGACACTTAAGCGTTAATCCCAATGACATCTCCTTCGATTAATCCTTCGACCACTTGCGTCTGCCATAAGCCAATTTGCCCTATCTTGACAGGCACATGCTGCCAAACATCGGCATCGGCCTTCTTCATGACCATCGCTCTTTGCTGGTGCCAAAAGATAGCATCATTAGGCACAAGAGGATAAGCTAAATCACTTTCTAAAATTAAAGACACTTCAAGACGCTGGCCAAGGCGAGGTGCTTTAGATGGAGGCGTCACTAGACTTAATTGAACATGAAACTGAACTGCTCGATTAGCATCCAAGCTTAATTGCCCAGGTTGAGAGCTATGAATAACAGCTTCAGACATCGTGTGATCTGGTAACCTAACCCTTATTTTCTTTGCATGTTCAAAAAGCTCCATACGTTTGGCATCAAGCTCCAAGGCAACACCAAATTCATGATGACCAACGATGACACCCAAGCATTGATTTTTTTCAACATTTTCAGAAACGGCTATTGGAGAATGTTCAACCTTAGAAAACAAGTCTGGCGCATATAAAATACCCGAAGCACTAGCGTATACTTTTAATGCATCTTTGTGTCGATGCAACGTCTGATACTCTAGATCTGCCTTTCTCCATGCCAACTCTGCTTTAGTTTGAGCATGCTGGTCGCCTTTTTGCGCCATAAGATCTAGCTGATTTTTAGCTTGCACGACTTGCTGCTCGCATCTAAGATAAGCAAGTTCTTCATGCATAAGTGTCTCTTTTGAGACCCCCCCCATGAGGTGAAGCGCCTTTGTATTATCTCGTTGTGATTTTTTTAATTCAAATTGGAGGCGCGCGACTTCCAATGCCTGCTCAGCTTGTTGCCATGGCGTACTATCTCGCCAAGCTAAAACTTCAAGATAATGCGCCCTTTTTTGCTGACATAACCATTGAGCTTGCGCTAACTCAAGCTCTAATGATGGGCTTTCCAACTCAAATAATAAATCACCTTTATCAACCGTGCGCCCATATATTTGATGTATCTGAGTTAAGGTTGATGACACAGGCACCCGCAAGGTATGCCAAGCATATGGATACCATTGCCCCTGAACTTCCACCTGAGTTTCTAATTTTTGTGAAGTAACGCTGTATGGTATTGTACTCTTAGCAAAAGCAAGACAACTCATCACTAAGCAACCTATGGCACAAAAAAAATTACGCCACATAATCAGTCCAGTGCTCAGATAATATGCCTGAAAAATAATCCAACTCAACTTGCGCTAAAAAGTGATTCATCTTTGTTGAGCTCTCCTCACTAACAGCTTGTAGCACCTGAAGATCTGCTTGCTGCAAGTCAAGTAACGTTGAAAAGCCTGACATATACTTTTTTTCAACAATATCTCTCGTTTTCAGCGACATGGTGCGACTCTTTTCTGTGATTCTTATTTGATTTTTCCAATAATCCAATTGACTATACACTTGCTCCATCTGAGCTGTTACTTGAAGGTTTTTCTCATTAATCTCTGACTGGGCGGTTAAATAATTGAGTTTATTTTGATAAAGCTTCAAATCCAATTGAGCCTTTTGATTCAACGGAATCGTTAAATAAAGCCCCATGTATTTTTGAGTTTGCGCATGCGTATGATCTTGCCACGGATATTCAAAGCCCTCTATCTGAGTACGATAATGCCGCCGGCCTTTTGAAACATGCGCCTTAAATCGAAGGTCCCATTTATATTCATCTCGAATCACTTTTTCATGGGCTTTGGTTCGAACAATAGTTAGTTCATTGGCCTGAACAGCCATTTCAAGAGCATGATCAAGATATGCCTGTTTACTAAGCTCCATGGTACTTCGGCTTAACAGAGGCTCTAACTTTAGAGGATCAATCCATCCGCCCCCCATCGTTTGCACCAACTGCAATGATAGTTGCGCAATCTGTTGTTTAACCTGATAAAGCTGCTGCTCAAACCTGGCAGATTGGATCTCTATCATCATGCCATCAAGTTCGGCTAATTGGCCCATCTGAATTTTTTGATCAATGAGCTTTTGAAGTTGCCAGTGATGCTTCAAATGGTTTTCTTGAATATAAAACTGATCCCAAGCATGAACTAAGTTGGCATAATCACGGATCGCTTGATAAATAATCTGAAGCTTAAGATTCTCGCGCTGCCACTGATCTAATTGATTTTGAATCTTTAAATCTTGCATTGGTTGATAATTCACAGACCAGTTAGCCCCCTTTAACAAGGATTGCTCTAGACTTAGCTGCCATTGTGTTTGTCGTGAATGGGTATTATCAGTTGCCACAAAATGTGTCACTTGAGCCTGGACATGAGCCCCAATGGGATGTATCCAATTCAAGCTAGGCGTCATGCCCAAGCGATTTCCCTGAGTTGAAAACAAACCATCTTGGTTCTTTTCAACATCACCATGCATATTGAATGAACCATTAGGTTGCCATCGTGCTTTTTGGGCGCTCATTTGATAACTCATAAGAGGGGCTTTTGCTGAGGCTAATTGAAGGCTTGGATTATTGGCCAAGGTATAGGTTAAAACTTCTTTTAGTGACCAGACTTTACTTTGAGCCATTGCTGGCGCGACACAAAACCCTTGAATAATAAAAATGAACCAAACTACTTTGAACATTAACCAGATAGCTTTTTATCAATAAGCTCTGTAAGTAAGCTCATATCCATTAAAGGTTTGTAAATAATATCATCTGATGACAATGATAAATGCCTAAGGGCTTCACCAGGTTGGTAATCCATGAGGCCAGTATAAACGATGTATTTTAAGGAAGGTTGTTTGCGCGCAGCCTCAAGCATCCACTCATTACCATCCATGTCGGGTAGTCGAATATCAACAACCGCTAAATCTGGCGTATGACTATTTAAAAGATTTAGAGCGAATTCAGCATTTTGAGCTTGAAGAATCGTATAGCCTTCGTCTTCTAAATAAGTGGCTAAATTTTCACAGATAGTCGCCTCATCTTCTAATATCAAGATAGTGTACGACATCAAGACCTCTTTAATTATTATTATTATGACTTAAGTTATTACTTAGGATGTGTAATTTTACTGTAAAGCAAAAAAATATCAACTCTGAGCTCACAATGTAAGACAGCTAAAATGTGAATGTTATTGTTATCACTTGGATAATTGGTTTGCGACAGACAATAACTCTGCCTCATGCGCCACTAATTCTTCTAATGCTAATTGGGTTTGCGCAGAGGTCAAACCTAGCGATTCTAAAATAGCATTGGGAATATCACTTGTGGCGGCATCGCCAACCCCAATAGAATGCAGCAATCTAATGGCAACTAAAACTAAATTAGGATAAGTTTTATGCTCATCGACAAATTCACCTTGGTGATGCCATTTGACAGCAGCAATAATTTCTTTAGGCATATGCCAAGCTTGCATGAGCCACGCACCTATTTGTTCGTGCCTAACCCCAAGGACATGTTGCTCAATACTTGAGATTGAAAAATGTGGATTAACAGAAACGTATCGGTTGAGTATAAAAAACTGTGGTGGAAACACTTCTCCCAGAATTAAATGCCCAAAATTATGTAAAAGCCCAGCAAGATAGGCCAAGCCCCTTGGAGGCCTTGTGCTTGCGGGCATTTGTTTAACTAATTTTTCAATAATACATGCTGTAAACAAACTAAATTTCCAATATTCCTTTAAACCTAGTGGCCCTTCGGTTGGCACCCGCATTGCTTTGCCAACCACAATGCCTAAAGCAAGATTCATGACCAAGTCGAAGCCTAAAACTTTAACAATGGCGCACTCGATAGATTGGACTGTTCCGGCATAGCCATAAAAAGGTGATCTAGCCCAACTTATAAGCTGCGCGGCCAGACTTGGATCCTTTTCGATAATAGCAGCTAATTTCTTGGCATCAGCATCAGGATCTACTCGGAGTCTTAAAATTTCATTAGCAATAGGTGGCAAGCTTGGCAACTCAAAAGTTTCTTCCGTTCGAGTTTTCATACGAGCAGGTATAAACTTATCAACGATATTCGTGACTTTGCTTGGATCTTTGGGTTTTGCAAGATAATCTAAACGCTCACTAAAATTCCCTTGCATCATGGAGCCTTGCACTTTTTGAAAATCAATCTGAGTCATTTCTAACAATATTTCATGAATGCCTGGCTCAAAGATCACGCTTGGTAATGCAAAAACAGCATCATCGATGATTGTTTCTAAATGATAGATTTGAGGCAATGGCGGGTAAGAGCCAGGCTCGCAGTCCTTAAAAATCTCTCTAAGCTTATCGGCTTTAACTGGGGAAAGCTCCTCTCTGCCAAGCAACGCACACAGTGCTGAAAAATCTAAAAGGCGATCTGCTGGAATGATAGCCATTAAAATCCCTTTGCTATCTTGCAACATAACGCCCCGAATCAGATGCTCAGACTTCAGGCCACTTTCCTTGACAGCTTCACTTAATGTGACTGTCCTGTTGTGAGGGACTATCTTATATGCTGCGCCGGCTTTTTCAAGATGGTTCTGGATCGAAAGGGGCCATGGGGAAATTAAATCTTCCTGTTGTGGACTCATTTTGGGATCACCCATGTTTACGCTCCTTGAGGCCCCTTACTGAAAAGGTAACCAGACACTAAGCCAATGAATGATGGCTCTACCTACTATATAGAGGATAGACCAATGTTGGCTAACCAACAATTAGACTAGTTTCTTTCATAATAGCTCGTATCATGGCGGTTGTAGGTAGTAAGAAGAAAATCAGGTATAATCCCACCCTTTGAAGTTCAACTTAGGTGACGTTACACGTCTTAACTGTAAGCATGTCCAATCCATCCACAAAAGTTACAGTCCCATTCATTGCTTGGTTCATTTGGGGTTTAGGCGCCTTTTTCTATTTCTCTCAATACTTGCTTAGGGTCGTGCCCTCGGTGATTGTTGTCGATCTTATCGAGATTTTTGACATTAGCGCCAGAATTTCTGGCATGCTTGGTGGCTTTTTCTACCTCCCTTATATCTGTATGCAGGTGCCAATTGGAGCACTCGTGGATAAATATGGGACCAAACGATTGCTAACGATTGGGGCTTTTGCTTGTGGGATTAGTGCTTTTCTATTTGCCCAGGCCGACAATGTTTTAACCCTTTTCGTATCTAGGTTCTTATTAGGGCTCTTTAGCTCTGCAAGCTTTATTTGTACGATAAAACTGGCTCGCGCCTATTTACCAAGCTCTTTATTTGGATTTATTGTCGGCATTACGCAAACTCTGGGGATGCTCGGAGCAGGATTGAGTGGGCCTATTTCTCATGTCAATGAGCGCTTTGGTTACCCTGCTATTTTCATTTGTTTAGGCTGTGTCTTCTTATTGTTAGCGATCCTATCTTTTCTCTTCGTGCGTGACCCAAACTCTCCCACCAACCAAGACGCTGAATCCAATAGCGCGCAAGATGGTTTAAACTGGGTGGCTCTTAAGAATAAATATGTCTGGTTCAATGCACTCTACGCGGGCTTAGTTTTTGCGCCAGTTCAAGCGCTAGGAGAATACTGGGGGCCATTTTTTCTATCCAATGTCTATGATTTATCTACAACGCAATCTGCTTGGGCTAAAAGCATGCTGTTTGTAGGTTGGGTCATAGGAGGCCCAATGGCTGGTATGTTATCTGACAAAATTGGCCGAAGACCTATTATGATTGGCTCAGGGATATTAAGCCTTTTGCTGCTCAGCTTATTATTTGTCAATTTAGAGCTTTCATCATTAGCCGTCTTCATTTTATGCTTTGCCCTTGGATTTTTTAATACTGGGCTTGTTGCAGCTTACACCGCTTCAAGCGAGATCCTCGATAAAGCTTCTAGCGGAATATCTTTAGCTATCTGTAATATGCTATCTATTTCTATTGGTGCCATTTTCATTTCTGTGTGTGGTGCCCTGCTTGATCTCATAAGCTCAGGTGCGACAAATCAACTTAACGAAAGAATTTATACCTCTCAAGAAGTTTTACTTAGTTTTAGTCCGCTGCTTGCCTGTGGATTAGTCGCTGTCTTTTTTGCTTTCAAGATGAAAGAAACTTATGTCAAAGTTTAAAGAGTATCAGAGCAAAGCTGTACTCGTTGCTACTTTAGGAACGATCCTTGAGTGGGCGGAATACATTTTTCTACGGTTACATGGCTTTAAAACTTTCGTATTTATTTTTTCCTGAAGGGAACGAGACTTTAAATCTGATTAAAACATTTGGTCTATTTGCAGCTGGCTACTTGATGCGCCCTATTGGAGCTTTACTGTTTGGTTACTTGGGCGATGTTAAGGGTAGAAAGACAGCGCTGATGTATTCGATGCTGCTCATGAGTTTTGCAACGATGGCCATAGGGTTATTACCAACCTATCATCAAATAGGGCCAGCTGCGCCTCTAGCTCTATTGGCTCTAAGGCTAATCCAAGGGCTTGCTGTTAGCGGGGAATATAACGGTGCTGCCATTTTTGTGATTGAGCACAATAAAAAGCGCCCTGCTTTCACTGGCAGCTTTATCCCCGCAAGCGCCGCCTTCGGTATGGTACTTGGCGGGTTAGCTTCTTATATCGTAAGCCTACCATCCATGCCACATTGGGCATACAGGGTCCCATTTTTATTAGGAGGTATCGGTTGTCTTATTACTCTATGGCTCCGTCAACACCTCACCGACTCTCAAGAATTTATACAAGCTCAAAAGAACTCAAGTTATATGCCACTAAAAACCA
>CAYGPI010000051.1:0-20275 GCA_964351745.1 uncultured Francisellaceae bacterium | reverse complement strand
CTTCCAAATATTAATATCAACTTGCTAATGCCCTATAATCCAATCACCACATATAATTAGTTTTTTTCGTGACTTTTTCTGCTTTTGCATATGTTCACGATACCAATCCATAAATTCATATTTTTTATCTTGTCTTTCATCACCACTGGTGCCTGACGGCAAATAAAGAGAGGCTACCGTCAATCCTTTGAACTCAAGATGAAGATAACGACCCTCAACATCTGATAATTCAAAACCTAAACTGTCTACTATTTTGATAGGCTTGTGTTTTGAATAAATAGCAACACCACTGTACCCTTTCTTTTGTGCCTCTACGTAATAACAATGGTACCCTTTTGGATGAAAAATGGGATCGTTCAATTGGTCTTTTTGTGCACGGACCTCTTGCAAACACACCACATCAGCATCCACTTTAGCTAACCAATCAAAAAATCCCTTCTTTGCTGCTGCTCGAATACCATTCACATTGACTGAAATAACTTTAAATGACATTAATCTTTCCTTGGTTCAGGAGATTCAAAAAAAGTGATAAAATGACAAAAATCCACCAACATAGCAAGGGATCTAAACATGTTAAGCAGCTATCAAGAAAAATTTATCGAACTGGCTATAAAAATGGAAGCCTTGAAATTTGGGCAGTTTACTCTTAAATCTGGGCGCGTTAGTCCGTATTTTTTTAATGCTGGACTGTTTAGCACCGGCGAAGCTTTAAAAATCCTTGGTGAATGCTACTTTGTATCTTTACTTGCCAATCAAGCAAACTAGGATATGCTTTTTGGGCCTGCTTACAAAGGGATCACCTTAGCCACTGTCACCGCCATCGCTCATCAAGAGCCATTGCCTGTTGCTTTTAATCGCAAAGAAGCCAAAGAGCACGGAGAAAAGGGGCTACTCATGGGTGCGCCTATTGAAGGCAATGTCATGATTATTGATGATGTTATTACCAACGGAGAAGCTAAAATAGAAGCTATCAAACTGATAGAAGCTCACGGTGGCACAGTCTCAGGCATCATCATTGCTCTTGACAGGCAAGAGCGAGGTCAGGGCCAACTTAGTGCCAAAGACGAGCTTGAAAAGACATTTAACATACCTGTTTATTCTATTGTGACTCTAGATGATGTTGCCCAATATTTGGTCACCAAATCACAGTGGCAGGCGCCTTTAAATGAAATTTTATCTTACCGTGAAGAATTTGGAGCCAGTCCACAAAATTAACTTAAATTATATTAAGCTTGTAAGAGAAAACGATGACCATGTGGTGCATAATGACGTCTTACAAGCTTAATATCCTAGTTTTGTTGCTTATATCTACAGCAACTGTAGCAGCGCAACCCAATCTATATAAATATACCGATCAAAACGGTGCACAAATTATCAGTGCCACTCTGCCCAGCGATGCTGCTGATAGAGGGTATGCCATTGTCTCTCCAAGAGGCAACATTATTGAGGTCGTTAAGCCTCGCCTGACGGAAAATGAAATAGAAGCCTTAGAAAAGGAAAAAATTCAACAAGCCCTTGACCAAAAAGCTCAGCTCCTTGCAGAGCAAGAAAAACAAGAACAAATCCGAAAAGATAGATTATTACTTAAAATGTTTACCAGTGCTAAAGATATCGAGCGCTCACGTGATGATAAAGTGCAAAATATAGATACGCAATTAGGGATTACTAAAGATAATCTTGCGCGGCTTGAAGCTCAGCTAAACAATGCTTATCAAGCAAAAGAAGCTCACGAAAAACAAAATCAAGAAATCCCCAAAATGCTTCAAGACACAATTACAGATACTCAAAAACAAATTGAAGATAATGCTGATTTCTTGAAAAGAAAAAGCCAAGAGCAAGAGCAAATTCGTACGCAATATCAACAGTTGATAGAGCGTTTCAATCGACTTAAAACACCACCACAAAAGGTAGAGTAAAGCTTGAAAGCTTAGCTTTATGGTCTGACGACTTATAAATATCTTCGTGACGCACTCTGGATCACGCAGCAAGTCTATGCATCCTTTTCAGATGCTCATAAAGATACAAGTTAGCTACTAGCTCATATGCCAATGACCTATCTATCCCAAAAAAATGAAACCAAGCAACCATACCCCACGATGACATTTCAGTTGTCTTCCTCTTTTTTAAATTGATATGGTGATCAACATTAAAAAAGGATTTTTAATAGGACAAGAGATATGCTCAACACTTTTAACTGGTGTCAAAAACAATTCAACCGCGCATATAACTATGTATGGACCAGTCGCCCTTGGTTCTACACTTGGGAGTTAAAGAATAAACTTGGTGCAACTTACATTCAATGGCTCATGCAACATAACGGCATTAAAATTAATCCCGACAATCCCATGTGGCCTTATCTACTTGGTGAACTCTCAGAGCAAGCTATGCACAGTCAAGGGATCGCAAGGCGCGACCTTTACCTCTTCAATACTTCTTTAAATATCCTAGGATTTCATGTCCCTTTAAAACTGCGTGGCTTCACGCTCATGAGCGTCGTCGCTGACACCAAAACTCGTATCAATTTTTGTGATGCGCCAGCACGAGCAGCATTTGACACGCCTGCAGGATTGGTTGGACTCCCTAATTTCGTCAATGTGCCTTGGAGCCAATCTTCCCGTGAAGAAAAAACATTGCTAAAAGGATTCATCAATAAAAACCAAGATCGATTATGGTGGGCAGCCTTAGATTATTGCCAACACTTAGAAGATCACTGGAGCGATGATTACTCTGCAGCTCAAAACTTAACGCTCATGACCTTGAATCTTATCGCGAGGGCTTCTTTCGGCCTCGACGATCTGCCGGATGACATGTACAAGCTCGTTGAGACGTTTGAAGATCTCTGGCAACACCCCGAAGCATTTTCTGCTGCAAGATTCAATCAAAACATTCAGGCATTTAAAGAAATCACTCAACAATTAAAACTTGAGAGAAAATCAGATATGCCTCTTTTAGAAACGAACTTCAAAGAAGATTTTTATAACTTTCATAAAGATAAAACCTTTCTTAAAGGCCCTGAAGATCTCAACATTGCTTCCTTCTTAGCGATCTTCGGTAATTTACCTAAAGCCATCATTGGTATGGTCTTTACAGTCCTCGCCAAACCTGAGCACTTAGATAACATCCTAAAAGAAAAAGAGCGAATTAAACTCATTTTAGAAGAAAAGGGTATTCAGCTTCACAGCGGCGAAGCCTTTGATTATATTCTGCATCACTCCGAAGTGTTTCAGCGCTACTATTATGAAGTCTTAAGATTGTGGTTCATCGCGCCGGTTGTGCCAAGACTCAACACAAACTTGCTGTTCAATCAATTAGGTCGTTGGGGCGAAAGCACTCAAATCAGTGATGAACATGATTTGCCGCCTCGAAGCTTTGCTATTTTTCCACAACGTCTCATGGCACTTGATGAAAATCACTGGGAAAATGCTGAAACCTTTAATCCCTATAGAAAGGAATATGAATTTAAAATAAACCAAACTGGTAAAGTCATTTCAACAGGCCAAAAACCACTTGTCTTTGGTGAAGAAGGCAGCAAACGCGTGTGCCCAGGTAGAGAATATAGTCGCAAAATATTCATGGCGATTATGTGGAGCTTTTCTGACAATCACCATTTTAGCTTAACGCAAGAAGATGAGTTAGAGATGAGCCGACCACAAGATCCATATCAACATCATCAGCCTCTTGAGCCAAGCAGAAATAAGCCAATCCAAGGCGTCCTAACGCAATTTAAAGCTGTCAAGGCTAGATTTCAAGCGCCGGATGAGCAAGCGCAAGCTGACATTAGCAACCTACGGTTGCCTCAAAAGAAGATTTCAACGAGTGCTTCATCATCGGTTTAATGACGTCTATGTAAGGTGTGATATCATTTTTCTAGAGAGCCAAACAAGGCTCTCTAAAAAATTGATTCACTAGATCATAACTTTTAAAAATCTAAAATAAGATCTCAAGGGTTGGATCAACACCCAGAAGAGCGGTCTTAAACTGATCTTGAAGTTGCTTTAAGCGTGACTGTGTCTTGGCCTCAAATCGAAGGACAAGGCAAGGTGAAGTATTAGAGGCACGAACAAGCCCCCATCCATCCGGATATTCCACTCGCAAACCATCTATCGTGACGATATCTGCATCTCCAAAAACCTGAGCCTTCTTAAGAGCATCAATGAATTTGAACTTTCTTTCATCGCTGATTTTAACTTGAATTTCCGGTGTGTTCACACTATCAGGAAGGGCCGCAAAAATGGCGGCTGGATTTTTTGAGCTGCTTGCTAAGATCTCGAGTAATTTAGCTCCGGTGTACAAAGCATCATCAAAGCCATACCAAGGATCTCCGAAGAAGAAGTGACCACTCATTTCACCAGCCAAAGGCGCCTTCATTTCTAGCATCTTCGATTTAATAAAAGCATGCCCCGTTTTATACATGATAGGTTGGCCACCATGCTTTACAATCCACTCACTTAGGTGGGCTGAGCATTTGACATCAAAAATGATTGGCGATTTCGGATGAAGCGCAAGGGCATGTTGTGCGTATAGCATTAATTGTCTATCAGCTCGAATGATTTCTCCAGTTGACGTCACACAACCTAATCTATCACCATCACCATCAAAAGCTAAGCCGCAATCAGCACCATGTGTTTTAACCGCATGAATTAAATCTTGCAAATTTGCATCGACAGAAGGATCAGGATGATGAGCTGGAAAATGCCCATCGACTCGGCCAAACAAAGTGATAACCTCTAACCCTAAAGATTGATAAAGCTTTTCAGCGACAATGCCAGCAGCACCATGCCCACAATCAATCACTATTTTAAGAGGTTTTGAGATCTTTACCTTAGAAACAACATCAGCCACATAATCATCTAGAATATCTGTTTGCAATCGATGACCCACATCTGATGCAAACTGCTTTTTCTTGACAATATCGCGCAGGGCCAAAATCCCGTCTTGATTAACAGTTTTGCCACCAAGCATCATCTTTAAACCATTGTATTGGGGTGGATTATGACTTCCCGTCACCATCATACCAGTACCTGTTTGAAAAATGTGTGTGGCATAATATAAAACTGGCGAAGGCACCAAGCCAATATCAATGACTTCGACACCAGTCGACATCAAACCTTCCATCAAGGCATTAGCCAAGGTTGGCCCAGAGATTCGACCATCACGACCAACAACAACCCGGTTAATATGTTGTGCACGCATTTGTGTACCAAAAGCTAAGCCCAGTGTGTAATAAACATTTTCACTTAACTCTTGCCCAACAACACCTCGAATGTCATTGGCCCTGTAGATAACATCTGCCACATCAACTTGCTGGTAAATACTTGATGATTGAGCGACATCCATACTGCTTATCGTAAGTTCTGTCATCTTTTAATAAGTACCTGTTGAGCCAAAGCCGCCTTCAAAGCGTTCACTTTCTTCAAAACTAGAAACCACATCAAATTCGGCTTGGATCACTGGCACAAAAACTAGTTGAGCCATTCTCTCTCCGACTTTAATCGTATAAGCAACATCTCCTCGATTCCAGCAAGATACTTGTAAAGCACCTTGATAATCAGAATCAATAAGCCCCACTAAATTACCTAGCACGATACCATGCTTATGACCCAAACCAGAGCGAGGTAAAATGACTGCTGCCATTTTCGAATCGCCCATATGAATAGACATGCCTGTTGGGACAAGAACTGTTTGGCCTGGCTCTATGGTTAAATCTTCATCCATACAAGCTCTTAAATCTAGCCCAGCAGATCCAGGCGTCGCGTAATCTGGCAAAGGGAATTCTTCGCCCAAGCGAGGATCTAAAATCTTAAGTGAAATTTTCTTTTTCATGGTAGTTCTCATATATCTGTTTTAACAAATCTTCTGCAATACTTGCCTTTGAAGCAAGTGGCAAATGCTTTTTCTGATCAGCCCAATAAACCGTCAGAGCGTTTGTATCCCCTTCGAACCCAACGCCAGGTCTATCCACAACATTCAATGCAATCATATCGATACCCTTATCACGCAGCTTGGCCTTAGCATAGTGCTCACCATGATCTGTTTCGGCGGCAAACCCAACACAAAATGGGCGATCAGACTGGCAAGCGACCGTTGACAGGATGTCTGGATTTTGAATGCATGATAATTCTAAAGGCTGCTCTTTTTGTTTCTTTATTTTTGATGCTTTGGGATCTTTTAATCGATAATCAGCCACCGCCGCTGTGCCTATAAAAATATCAACACCTTGGAGGTTTTCTATCACCGCTTCATACATCTCTAAAGCGGTTTGAACCAACACAACACCCACGCCTCTAGGCTGCTCAAGAGAAACCGGACCTGATACTAAAATCACTTTGGCGCCCATGGCAGCAGCTTTAGCGGCTAGTTGATAACCCATTTTACCAGAGCTTCGATTTGATAAAAACCGAACAGGATCGATGGGCTCTCTTGTGGGGCCAGCTGTGATCATGATGGTCTTATTTTGAAAAACACCAGCACAGAAAGATTGCTCTAACGCTTGAACCATATCAACTGGCTCCATCATTCTGCCGAAACCTACATCCTGGCAAGCTTGGATCCCCTGCTCTGGACCTAGCAGTTTAGCTCGCTCACTCATTATTTTTATATTGCTTACAGTGGCAGCATGCTCCCACATTTGTTTGTTCATAGCCGGAGCCACCCAAACAGGAGCCGTTGTGGCAAGATAGGTTGTCGTTAATAAGTCATCTGCAAAGCCATGAACCAAAGCTGCTAATTTATTCGCTGACAAAGGCGCTATTAAATAGATGTCCGCCCATCTTGCCAAATCAATATGTAGCATGGGATGCCCTGGCATGGCACAGCTTTGATAAACAGGATTCTCTGAAACGGTTTCTAAAGATAGCGGCGTCACAAAGTCGTGAGCACCTTGGCTTAAAATAACTTTAACCTCTGCCCCGGACTTTTTTAGTAATCTAACCAAATCTGGCGTTTTATAAGCAGCTATGCCCCCGGTAATTCCGAGCAGGACATGCTTACCCGTTAAGGGTGAATTAAACATCAAACTAACTTAAACCTAAGAATTTAACCGAGAGTAACCATACCACAGCTTTTTATAAGCCCAAAGAAACTCAGAGATTAATGTACAAATTGTTAGGGCAGCGATCTCCCTCGGTACGCTTGCCCTTTCTAGGTATCTTTGGTATAAAGGGCAGCTCTGAAAGAAATCTTGATTAACAGCCCAAATTTCAGATTCTGCGAAGAATGTTCAGAATTAGATAGAGCTCAGGTTGTTAGTCAAATCATATAAGTATAAAAGGCATAGTTATGACAGCTGAGTGTATGGTTACCGGTAAAAAAACCACTGTTGGGAATAATGTTGCGCACTGTAATAAGAAAACGCGTCGCACTTTTAAAGCTAACATTCATTGGAAACGTTTTTTCGTGACCTCTCAAAACCGTTGGGTTAGGTTACGTGTATCTCAAAAAGGGATGCGTACCATTGATAAATTGGGCATTGAAGCAGTTCTGGAAATGATTCGCGTTCGCGGTATAAAGGTAGGGTAAGATCATGGCAGCTGATTATATTAAAGTAATACTTAGATCTTCTGAGTCACCATATTTCTACACAACTACTAAAAACAAGCGTAACAAAGAAAAGTTATCCTTGAAGAAATATGATCCTGTTGTCCGTAAGCATGTTCTTTTTAATGAAGAAAGAATGAAGTAAGCAACAGATATTAAATATTTCAGAATATTTATAAAAAAACCCAGCTAGTCTGGGTTTTTTTATGTCTGTGATTCAACGAAATAAAAGTCATGCCCCTAATATAATTAGGAGCATAAGATAAATAGTTAAAGTTAAAGGTAACTAGCTTTTAGATGGTAGGTTTGAATGTACTCAGCAAAGTCGCGCAACACCCTAATCCCTGTAGCTTCTGCTTCTCGACACCACTGCTGAAGCGCTTCAACAAGCTCTTTAGGTGTTGCTGTCGTTTGATTCCAGATTTGATGTAACCGCTCTCTAAACTCGTAGGTTTGGCTCAACTTCTGATTTAAGGGTAAGACCTCAGCCAAGCGCTCTTTAATGCTAATATCGACCCTAGATGGCTCTCGAGTTAGCGCTGCCTTAACACTTTTAACAATTTTCCAATCTTTGGTCGCAAAACTTTTCTTCTCTTGCTTCAAAACAGGAATAATGACTTCTTTAGAATAACGAGTCATCACTTGAAAACGGTTGTTCAAAAGGTGTCTTACTGTCTCTATATCAATAGTCTTACCAGGAACTGGCTCCACTTTAGGGGCGATACGCTTAATTTTAGCTAAACCAAAGGTCTTAAAAATAGTTAAGTACATCCAACCAATATCAAACTCCCAGGGTTTCACTGAAAATTTGGCTGATGTGGGGTAGGTGTGATGATTATTATGCAACTCTTCCCCACCAACAAAGAATCCAATGGGTGTTAAATTCGTTGCGGCATCTTTGCATTCAAAGTTTCTGTAGCCCCAATGATGAGCTAAACCATTAATGACACCAGCAGCAAAGAAAGGTATCCAAGCCAGCTGTATTGCCCACATTCCTATACCAGGAACGCCAAAGCAACCAACAACCAAAACAAATAAAATTCTTAAGCCCAGAGCAGAATGCTTATAAACATTCCTTTCCATCCAATCGTCTGGCGTGCCACGACCATAACGCTCTAAGGTTTCAGCATTAACAGCTTCTTTACGATAAAGCTCAGCACCAAGCCACATAACCGTTTTAATACCCATCACAACTGGAGAGTGTGGATCGTCTTTAGTCTCACACTTTGCATGATGCTTACGATGAATAGCCGTCCAAGCCTTTGTCTCGATGCCCGTCGTGAGCCACAACCAAAATCTAAAAAAGTGACTTAAAATAGGATGTAGATCCACGCAACGATGAGCTTGTGCTCGGTGGAGATACAAAGTCACTGACATAATCGTTAATTGTGTCGCCACAGCCATGTAAGCTACATAACACCACCAGGGGAGATCTAATAAACCGTAAAACATCTATGTTCCTCGTTACGCAATATTCATATGATAGTCTAGAGCAGTTTGCTAAATTAGTAAATGAATAATACTCACTAAAAAGCTAACTTCCATCTAAAGCCCATGATATTCCTGAGCTAAAGCATAATACCTACAACATACTAAACAGTCTACTAACTCCTTTGTGCGTTGTGGTATTTAACTTAATATTTCATCTATTTAAAGATGATTCTATAATGGGTTGCGTTACTCGAAAAACAAGAGGCAATCTATACAAAATTGCCTCAAATTTAGAGTTGCCAAGGTTAAGCATGATAGATCTCATTCATTGCCATGAATTAGAAATAGGGTTTACTAAACATAAGCCTGTACTCTTTATTCCAGAGCTCACCATCCAGTCTGGCCATATCGTTCCTCTTGTCGGAGAGAACGGCTCAGGAAAAACAACTTTGCTTAAGACCTTTGCAGGACTCAGGCGCTCTCTTAGCGGTCAACTGAACCCTAACCCGTTTAAGCGCAACGCACAATTAATGCTTGAAGAGATTACTTATATCCCTAGCCACCCTCAATTTTTTGACAAACTCACCGTCAGTGAACATTTACAACTTGTGACCATTTTATCTAAAAAAGCGACAAGCATCGAGATGATCTTAGATCATTTTCAATTATCTAAATATCAAAACACATTTGCTACAAAGCTATCCGCCGGTCAAAAAAAATGTTTAGCCCTGGCATGCTTAAGCCTCAAACGACCCAAGCTGTTATTGCTAGATGAGCCTAGTTGCGACTTAGATGAAGAGCATCGCCAATTACTTCACCGCACGCTCTATGACTTAGGTCAAAAGGGAACCGCCTGTCTATTTAGCACACATCAAATTCAAGATCTAAGGTATTATCATGATATTTTAAAAATTGAATCTAACCTTTTGTCTTGGCATTCACTTAAACAATCACATTCTAAAGGAAACCGTCGTGAAATTCTTACGTCTGCTGAAGCTTGAATGTTTAAAAATGACTCGATCATTTTCCTTTTGGACCATTTTAGCTGGCACAATATGCTTGGCATCGTTCATTTTTCAATGGCAGCTAGAGCAATATGTTCATCAGGCACAATTAGCAACACTCCAAGAAGGCAGAGTTTTTGGTGTCACGACTGAGGTTGTTAAACCTTTTTGGGGCTGGTGCTTATTTATTTTGGCTATCATCACGCCTATTCTTAGTCTCTTGTTTGTTAATTTAGAGCGCCACCAAAAAAGTTTTGAGTTTTGGGTAAGCTATCGGATCCCAGCTGGGCCATTATTGATGAGTAAATTTATTTCTCTAAGCCTTTGTCTTAGTCTTTTTGTTTTATTACTATCGATATTCCCCATCTCTCTACAATTGATCACCACCATTGATCTAGGACTTACTTTAAGTGGCGCGCTCACTGTTTTGTGCTCTTGTCTATTTATTTTATCAATAAGTCTTTGTTTTTGTTTTATGATAGCCAACCCTTCACTTTACTTGCTTAGCACGTATGCCATGATTGGTCTTTTGAGTTTTCTACCATTGTGGTCATCCATGCAACATCTGATTAGTCATGTGGGTCAGCTCTCATTTCTAAGCCACGCACACGCCATGATGAATGGGCAAATATATTGGATTAACCTCATCTATTTTTTATTCATCACCGGCAGCATACTTAGCTTAAGTTATATCACCACAAGATTCTCACTGACTCGCTCAAAGGTTAATTTTCGATGAAATCCTATTTGTATGCGACCCTAATGTTTATCACATGCCTCGTAGGCTTTGCTGTTTGCCAACTTCAATTTCAAGACAGATATCTTGACATGACCTCTCACAAAAACCACCAATTGAATCAAACAACAATCAGCTTACTTGAAAGCTTATCAAGTCCCCTCAAGATAACTCTGCTCTCAAACGATGTTGAGCTCATCCAAGAATTGCATTTCTTTGTTCATATACTTAGCACTTATGCCGATATTGAAATCTTCACACGATCAGAGCCTTTACCGATCGAGCAGCAGGAACAAATGGGTTTCGCTTATGAGGGGATCCTTTTTGAACTAGATGGTCGCCAACAAGGGATCAACCTCTCAACATCCGTATTCAATGAGTTAACCTTTACAAAAGCATTATTTAAACTAAAAAGAAATGAAGAGCAGTGGGTTGCTTTTTTAACGAGTCATGGGGAGCCAAACCTCGATCAGAAAAATATTCACAGCTATAGCTCGCTTGCAACCGCACTTGAGCAGCAAGGCTTTAAAACCGTTGCGCTTAACTTACTATCGACAAGATTTATTGCAGACAATACGTCTATATTAGTCATCACAAACCCCAAGACTGATTATTTACCTTTTGAGCAGGAGCAAATTGAACAATATTTAAGAAAAGGGGGCTCTGTCCTTTGGCTGATGGACTTTCAAGGAAAACCATTGCCATGGTTAAGTCAATGGCTAGGTATTCAACCTCACCCAGGTATTATTATTGATAAGCATGGTAGTGACATGGGAACACCACATCCTGCTATTACTATCGTTTCTCAGTATCCAGCGCAAAGCCTTTACAAAGAGAATCAGCTAACCGCCTTTCCATGGGCTCAAGCTTTAATCTCTGAGCCAAAAGCCGCTTTTCAAAAACAAATTCTTTTTCAGTCAATGCCAAACAGTTGGACCCATGAAGGTGCCATCGAAGGCAGCATCGAATATGCAAAAGACAAGGGAGAAATCAAAGGGCCTTTAACTTTAGGTTATCTCTTAACGCGAACAGCACCATCTGAGATAGATCAAAAAATTATTGTCATCGGCAATCATCGCTTTGCAACCAATGCCGCTATTCAAAATTACGGCAATCTAGCGTTAGCCATGACTACTTTTAACACCTTAGCTCAACAATCTGATCTGGCTCAAGTGGCCTACGATGTCCCAACAGATCTCGTTGCCCTTGTCCCTCAATTTTATCAACGCTTTATCAACATAGGAGCGGCTTGGATTTTACCCATAATCCTTATTGGGTTTGGTTTCCTAGTGAGTTTCAGGCGCTACCCATAATAGAATTATCTTTGTGATTATATTTGACACTTAGCGGCAAAATCTTTTAATAAATCTAACTCAGGATCTTGTGCAACCTTAACCCCGGCATAATAAGCTGCCAGCTCTCGCGTTTGAGACCATAAAAGAGGTTTCGTACAAGCATTCAATGCCCCACTATATTCATGAACAGATTGCTGACCTAATTTAAAATACTCTTCTTCCTTTAAATCCTCGAAATCTCCCTCAGTAGTCTGATGTCTTTCTAGGAATTCTAAAACAGCTTCATTTTGAACTTCTGATTGTACAAACCGCAAGGTACTGTAGCTAGCGCCGACAACTAAAGAAAAGAGACCATCTGCAATAGGGCTCCCCCATCCGCCCATCATTCTCTCTAAAATAAAACTGAAGGCACTACCAAGAGCCAATGGCTGAAGAGCAGATTGATTTGACAAGCCACAAAGATTTCTCAAATATTTATCAAAGACCTGTGCCCAATGATCTGCCAAGAACTGAGCCACTTTGTCAGTACCGTGACCATCAAACACAGTGAGTAAAAAAGCATCCTTTTCTTTGGAATATCGACATATTTGAACCGATATATTATCTTCTGAGTAATCTTCGCTATCGCCATAATCCACGTCATGTGAAAAAGCTTCTTTGACCAGTCCTTCAGCAATCATTGACTCAGATTCATGTCGATGCTCTAAAACATACTGACCAATATCCTCTAATGTCACACAATCAGCTTCGGTTAACCCATCACAAGCAACTATATAATATATTTGTATACCTTCCTCTGGATCGATAGCGTGGGTTTTTATTTGTGGCTTATGAGACAACCCAAATTGCATATGTCGCTTATCACCAAAGGCTCGGCTCACAGCCAAACCAGTAGCCAATCTTAAATTATCAGGATCGCGTGGAGAGAACACAAGTCGATGGCCTGCTCTTTCTATTCTTTGTTTTTCCGTTGGCGTGCCAGGGTTATGGAGTTCATTTAAGCGAGTCACAGTATCAACTAAGTTTCGGACGGTATCAATTTTAACTTCAATAAGCTGGCTATCGCCTAAATTGGCAAAATGAATGGTGTCATTTCTAAAATCAAATAAACTCGTGATCCCGGTTGATCCAAATCTTTCACCGAAGGATTTTTCTGCAAGCTGGTGATTCAAATCAGCATACATCTTATGCAACAAAGTTTCTCTATGAGTCGTTTGCAAAAGACGTAACATTCTATGTTGCAGTGGACTTAAAAATAAGTGACGCATCCTATCTTCTTGAGTGGGCCTACAACCCTTCTGCTCGGCGCCGCCATAGTAGCTCGTTTGAACAACATAATCTCGACCACCATCTGTCGCCACCTTTTGAGCTACAGGCGAAAGTAAAAAACCATAGCCCAAAGATCTATATAACATGATTGACTACTTCAGATAAGAAAAAAGGCGCATTATACGCTCTTTTTAAAAAAAATACCCTATCATTGAAATCAAAGGCGATGAAAAAACATGAGTAACCCATCTAACCATCTGAGTTTAAAGCTTTCGACTATTTAACCGCGATGCCCTTTTTCAGACTAGATCTCTTAGAGTCACTTATTAAACATGCAGACTCAGCAGGTGCTGTGAATGAATAGTGGAGTGTCATATTAGGATGATGTGTTTCACCAGCAACAGGTATCAACGATAATGCCTGAATGATCCCATCAAATTGTTTTGCTGTGCTTTCTTTAAGAGTCTCTTGCGTCGATCTTTGGAAACCAACATGCTTTCTGACTCGCCGTGAAGGCATCACGACAAGAGAATCTTTTAAATCTTCTAACACATGTAGAACAAGTGACTTCACAGAAGATGCTCTCTTATCTCCTGATATTAAATTCTCATCAAAAGCTTGCTGATGCCATGCTACGTACTCGATGCTTATCTTATCATTCAAGTGACCATAAACAGTATGTAACGCTTTAGCAAGTGGTGACTCTGAATTTTTTTCGCCATCTATTAGGATTTGTAGCTTATTTTTCGCCATAGTCACAAGTAAATGATTCACCATTTGCACATAAGCTCTATAGTATAAACTAGGCAAAGATGGCTTTCGGATGAATCCTTGCTCACTTTTTAAATAGACTCTTAGCGCTTGCTCATCTTTTAGTCCGCTTAGCCCTTCAATGAACCCTTCAACCTTGGCGGCCATGCTCTTGAATGCGTGGCTGATGGCCGGTTGATTTTCTCCAAATATTTGCTTTTTGATTTCTTCCCAGACACGCAAATCGAACAAAACGAAGTTTGGTCTAAAATCTCGCCTCAATTGTTTGAAAATAGATTCAAACCGCTGGCTAATCCCACTTTTCTTTTTAAGATCAATAAAACCTATCATGTTATCAGAAAGCTTATCTAATTTTCTGGGTGTTATATCAAAATCAAAAAAAATAAGAAGTCTTTCGAGTGCTTGATGTATTGATGGATTGCGATCATTCTTATAAAAAAGATTGACGAATTCAAGATAAGCAAAAGCGGCATACAACTGACGTGTTATTTTATAAATTTCTTGGCAATTTTTCTCGCCTTGAGGCGATTTGTTAGATAAATTTTGTGCCGATATTAACAGGTTAAATCTAAGATCTGATCTTTGCAGATCTATGGTGCAAACATCTTGTAATGCCTGACAAGCCGTTTGAACATCGACGCAAACTGATTCTTGTCTTAACCCTTCTAGTTGATGTCTGACTCTCTCAAGCATAGCTGGCATTAAGCATTGCTTTAACTGGATAAAGTAAAAATGATGCAATGTCTTTTGAAACGCTAATTGATGCTCTAAATCATTAGACATAAAAAGCTCTCTAGATCTCATGACTATATTTTTTAAATCTTGAAGATAGGCTTCTTGTTGACTATGAGAGGTTAAATCATGCAAACAGGGTAATTTGACTACTTTAGATTTGCATAACATCATTTCTTTTCTCAAGGCAACAGAGCATGCTTGATTTCTAATATGCTCATTCATCGTTTGAATTGTCGTGGCTTTAAGCAAGATATGGAAGATATCTAGAAAGGTTGCCATCGACTTGTCATTGAGAGAAGCTTGATTTAAAACCGATTGCCATCTGATGTAATATTGTGCCAAACAAATGGGATCATCCCCGGCTATCATCACATCCATGAATCGATCCATCGCATGATGGTGCTCTTGTAATGCCTTGGAAGAATTTTTCTGAATCTGGTGATACCATTGATAAAAGTGCTGCTTACCAAGACAGATTCTTAGGACGTTAGAGAAGTTATGAAAAATTAAGTGTTCTCGTTGAGACCCAAGCATATCATTGTGAGCAAAGGCAATCATTTTTTCTAGATCTTGAACATGGAGCCCTTGGTAGACATTATCCAACAAATATTGGCAAGCTTGATTCAACGAGCCTTTCATTTGACCGCAAGCCAACACTAAGCGATCCATCGCGTCCAAGTATTCAAAATCCTCAACTATTTTTTGAAAAACATGCCTTTGATCCACAGGCACATCTCTTGGCATAGTCCGCCACAACCCACGAAGTAAATCGGTGAACTTACTTCGAGAGCATGATTTGTCAAAAATACTTTCAAAGAGATTAAGAGTATGGAGCCATTTAGAAGAAATATTGCTACTCAACTTGAAATTTTCAAGTCTTTGCCACAAATACTGTTTTTCTTGTTTGATGCGACGAGCCGTCATCAACATGGCTATATTCCTTTCGTGTGCAGACAGCATCCGAGCCGTGCCATCAATATACGATAAGTCTTATTGACAACAAGATCAATCACTAACCACGAATCCTCATAAGGTTATCTTGCTTGATAGCTAAAGATATTTGATGCATCAGGTCTCTACAGTAGTCATGAGCGAGCAATAAGCAAGCTACTTTCTATGGCTCTTTGTTATTTTTTTCATTGAACTCAATGACTTTTCCTTTACCATATCCTCTGATATCAGAAGCAGCTTTCATGCTATTAGTCTTATTATCCCAATAAACAATCTGCATATTGCCATAGTCTCTGAGTGTCGGCTCTAATCGATGCCCTCGTAGTCGTAAAGCATTTTGCACAGGCACAGATAAGGCTTCTGCCTCATAACTAATGACATCCGGCATGTATTGATGATGATAACGAGCTTTGCCCGACCAAAGTAAAAGAGAATCATTTTTCTCAGCTTCTAAAATGGCCAATAAGAGCATGGACGGGATCCGAGATCCGCCTGGTGTCCCGATGATGGCGATACCATGATTAGATTCAATAAAAGTTGGAGCCATGCTAGAAACAGGACGTTTATGTGGCGTAATAAGATTAGAAGAATGACCAACTAATCCATATAAATTAGGAGAGCCAATTTGAACACTAAAGTCATCCATTTCATTGTTTAAGAGAATGCCGGTGTTGGGCTCAATATACCCACTACCAAAATATTGATTGATACTTAACGTAGCACCAACACGATTACCTTCTTGATCCATAATAGAGAAATGGGTGGTTTGATCACCACCATGAGATGGCACGCCACATTGCAAAGATTGTGATGGCGTTGCTTTTAACAAATCTAACTTCTTGCTAATAAGCTTAATATGAGACTGACTTAACAAGGTACTGACTGGCACATGATTAAAATCTGGGTCACCAACATATTTAACCCGGTCACAAAAGGCGCGTCTTAAGCTTTCAACAACTAGATGAATTTTATCTGACTCAGATAAGGGATCTGCCTCATACTGCTTAAGAATGTTTAAGGCTGTTAAAACGGTTAACCCACCAGCAGAAGGTGGTGGTGTCGTGACAATTTTTAAGCCATGGTATTCACCGACTAGTGGTTGTCTAATTTGAACTTTGTAATGAGCTAAATCTTCTAGCGTCCAGATACCTCCATCCTTTTGGACTTGGTCAACCATCGCCTTGGCTTGCTCACCATGATAAAAACCAGCATGACCAGATTTGGCGATTTCTTCCAAAGTTTTTGCTAAAGCAGGCTGAACTAGCTTAAACCCTTTACGAGGTATTTTACCCTGCTCTAAAAGAAGACTAGATGTTGGATACAACGATAAATCTCTGAATCGATACAAAATAGCTTTACGATAACCTTCATCAATAACAAAGCCTTGTTTGGCTAATTGAATCGCCGGCGCCAAGGTTGTTGTTAAAGGCAACTTACCATAATTGGCAGCCAAATAAGCGATGGCTGCTGGCTCTCCAGGAATACCTGCTGCCAAGGGTCCGAGCTTAGATAATTTATCTAAAGCCCTACCTTCGGGAGAAATATACATGTCCTTATGTGCTTTTTGAGGGGCAATTTCTCTCGCATCCACGACGGTGTTTTTATAGCCATCTTTGGCATCAGCCTGATGTAGTAAATAAAATCCTCCGCCTCCAAGTCCACTCCCATAAGGCTCTACAACGGCTAGAACACTGGTGACTGTGATGGCAGCATCAAAGGCATTGCCCCCTTGCGATAGAATGTTTAAGCCAGCTTCTGTTGCCAGCGGATGAGCACTAGCAATCCCAGCTTGTTGTAGATTAGCCGCATAAACAAGATGATGATAAAAAAAGACTCCTATCAAAACACTTATTAACTTTCTCACGCTTATTCCCTTAAAATTTGTTTTTTGCCATTTCCAATGCTTTATATTTCAGTAACAATTGTTCTGGTGTCTCCATATGAGCGTCATCTTTTGGAATGCAGTCAACAGGACACACCTGTTGGCATTGAGGCTCATCAAAGTGGCCGACACACTCTGTGCACTTATTGGGATCAATTTCATAATATTCATCGCCCTGATAAATCGCTTCATTAGGGCACTCTGGCTCGCACACGTCACAGTTAATACATTCGTCTGTTATTTTAAGGCTCATTTATTTAAATTTCTCTAGCAATGCTTGTCTCACAATAGGATGCACAAATGAAGAAACATCTCCACCCAAAGACGCTATCTCTGTCACTAGTGATGAGGATAAAAAGGAATATTGCTCTGAAGGCGTTAGAAAGACTGTTTCTATGTCTGGCGCCAAACGCCGGTTCATATTGGCCAGTTGAAATTCATATTCAAAATCGGAAACCGCACGTAATCCACGCATAATAGCGCTCGCTTGCTTCTGCTTGGCAAAATCTGCAAGTAATGTTTCAAACCCAATGACTTCTACATTTTTGATTTCACTTAGAATTTCAGCAGCCATGGATACTCGCTGATCTAAAGAGAATTTGGGGCCTTTACGCGCATTTGCAGCAACGGCCACAATAACTTTGTTATAGAGCTTGGCAGCTCTTTCAACCAAGTCTTGATGCCCATGAGTAATGGGATCAAAAGTACCTGGAAAAATGACAATGTGGTTCACAATAGCATCCTTAGTTATGCAGGCCATAGTGTTTGATTATATTGGGGGCTCATCTCATGTAAAGCGTCTAGCAAAACATCAACTTTATGCGGCTCCATCTGGGGCATCATACCATGCCCAAGGTTAAAGATATGATTCCCGTGATGCCCGTAATCTGCCAACATGGTTTGGACTTGCGATCGAATAACATGATCATCTGCAAGCAAAACAAAGGGATCTAAATTACCCTGGAGAATGATATCGTTACCAACATTTTTCCTAACTTGGCTTAGAGGTAAAGTCCAATCGGTACCAATGGCTTGGGCACCAATGTTAGCTAGATCTTGATAACGATGCGCTGCTTGCTTAGTAAAAACAATCACAGGAACATCTTTAGAGGCAGGGCATGCTTTCAATGCCTGGATCATGTACGCCATATAATCCATAGAAAAATCTTTAAAAGCAACATAAGGCAAAATACCACCCCATGTGTCAAAAATCATAACGGCTTGGACGCCATGCTTAATTTGGGCTTTTAAGTAAGCGATGGAGTTATCTGCCAATTTTCTTAAGAGAGCATGTAAAATATCTGGCGCCTGATACTGCATACTTCTAATTTTAACAAACTGCTTGCTTAACTGGCCTTCAACCAAATAACAAGCCATCGTCCAAGGACTTCCACAAAAACCTATCAGAGGTAATCTTCCATCTAGCTCATGACAAATAGAATCAATAGCTTCATAGACATAGCTCATATCCTGTTCTGGCTCTAAGTCTTTAAGCGCATGCACAGCTTTCATATCTCTGATGGGCTCATCAAAAATAGGCCCTTCGTTTTTAACAAAGCGAAGCGGTGCCCCCATAGCATGAGGCATGGTTAAAATATCTTGGAAAAGGATAGCCGCATCAAGGGGGTAACGTCTTAGTGGCTGCAGGGTCACTTCAGTCGCGGCATCTGGTGTTTGGCACAATTGAATGAAATCTTTAAAGCCAGCTCTTACTTTACGATATTCTGGCAAATATCGACCGGCTTGTCTCATCAACCACACAGGGACTCTATCCACTGGCTGCTTTTTAAAAGTGCGTATGAATCTATCTGAGCTTTGAATGGTCATATGGCAAACTAACTTGGTGGATAATCATTAAGAGCCATTCTACGCAACTCTATTTATCATTGCACCAAGTTAGTTTAATAATTATATGCTAGCCTAAGTTTTGGTTTTGCTCTTCGTTCTGGGGAATGACCACTAATCCTGTGTTCCCTCGGATTTTAGCTAAACGTTTAATGTCGCTTTGAATACTTTTATAAGAGCGGACCCAAGGCTTAAGCTTCCCTTGTCTTTCTAAGTCACCCGCAGCCTGTTTAGCATCCTGATAAGATGAAAAAGAGCCGTACAGGATAACGTACCAATCTCTACCAGATCTAGTGGAGCGAACCAACTGAGCTTTTTGGCTAAGATTGTTGCTCTCTACAAACCCTTCCACATCAGGTGACTTACTTGAACCAGCCAACTGCAAGGTATAACTTTTACCACTTTTTGATAAAACGACTTCTTCGTCTTGGGTTAAGTCAAAAAGACCAACTTGATCATTTTCTTTAAGACCGTCAGAGGTACTCACACTGGTCATTTTACCTGGATTCATACTCTCTATTTTTGCTGTTTGCTCAAGTGCATTTGATTTTTTAATTTTGTCGGCTTTCGGCGTAACAGAGTGATTTGAAGTGGCCTTCTTAACAGCAGCCTTTTCTGTCTTCACAATCATCGCCAAAGTATCAGACTTTGGTGAATCTTTTACATCAAATTTTGAGTCGGTTTTATTAGAGCCTAGTTGAGCCACGGATCTAGAAGATTGCACATCGCTATCAGAATTTTCAGATAGCTTATTAGTCACCCCGGCTGTTTTTTGAACATGCTTGTTATCTTCATCTGTTTTTTGAGCTAGTTTTTTTTC
>CAYGPI010000050.1:0-20375 GCA_964351745.1 uncultured Francisellaceae bacterium | reverse complement strand
TAAATCACTCATTCTGTCAAGATTTTCACGAGTATGGCGAATGCGAGTTTCTGTTTCTTTCCTACGCTCTTTATACTTTGAGATACCAGCAGCTTCCTCAACGAAAACTCGTAACTCTTCAGGTTTTGCTTCAATAATTTTAGAAATGGTGCCCTGCTCAATAATGGCATAGCTGCGAGGGCCAAGCCCTGTTCCTAAAAAGACATCTGTAATATCTCTTCTACGGCAACGAACACCATTAAGGAAATAATGAGATTGCCCTTCGCGAGTCACGAGGCGGCGAATAGAAATTTCGGTGTAACTCGCGTACTCCCCACCTAACGCGCCCAAGGTATTATCAAAATTAAGCTCAACAGAAGCTTGCCCTATAGGTTTTCTTGCAGACGATCCATTAAAAATAACATCAGCAAGCTCCCCCCCTCTTAATTTTTTAGCACTGGACTCACCCATAACCCAGCGCACTGCATCAATGACATTAGACTTACCACAGCCGTTAGGACCAACAACTGCGGCCAAGTTGCCTATTAGAGGGATCGTGGTAGGATCAACAAAGGATTTGAAACCAGCAATTTTAATATTATTAAGGCGCATAATAGGTAGAGCTCGAACTAAACTATGATTAGAAGGCAAATAGTAGGATGATTATAACATGGATATCTCATGAGTAATGACCTTTCTGACACTGGTAAATTAACCATATTAATTGTTGAGAATAGCAGAACTGCCCGAGCGGTCCTTCAAGCCCTTCTCGTAAAATCAGGCTTTTTTGTGGAAACCGTTCCAACTGGCCCTGAAGCCCTTGAGTTTCTAGAAAAAAATCACGCAGATCTTATTGTGATGGACGTCTTCATGCCTCTAATGAACGGCTATGAGGTATCTAACCAAATAAGAGGCTCCAAACAGAAATACGCAGACATCCCAATCATAGGATACTCAAGCAGCAAAAGCAGCAAGGATGAAAGCCTTTGCCTAGAAGCTGGTATGAGCTCTTTTCTGATAAAGTCTGAAGATCCCACAGAGCTAATAAAATCCATAAATAGCTTTCTAGAATAGTCAGTCAAACAAATACCTTCATTAATATTGCCCTAAACTAATATTTAGTTGATAGTGCGTTATTCCAAGTTTATCATTTTATTTTTTATAAGTTGGAGCACTAATGATCGGATTAGCAAGTTTACTTAAAAAAAGCTCAAAATTGCTTCTCCCCTATTTTGAGAGCACCAATAAAATACAAAATAGAGCTCTGCTGATCGCTTATTTCGCAGCTAATCTTATTCAAGCTTTAGTTGTCATGTTTTTATTTAGTTACATGTCTATCTTTCTGGGTATGTTTGCCATGCCTACAGTCACATACCAACTCTTCTTCGCCACATTAATCGATTTTACAGCAACCCTCTTTATTTACGGTGCCGGCCAAGCTTGTAAATACCTAGCAACAGCAAAGTTAAAAATGTCTTTGGTTGATAGCCTTAATCAAGACTTAGGCGAACGATGGTTAGACAGTAAACAACACGCCTATTTTGGGATCCACTTACAAAAGAAACAAGTTTACCCAAACAAAGTGCTACGCGATGATGTTAAAAATGTTGTTGACAAGACCTTAGAGCTATTAGATATATCCATCTCCACCTTTTTTGGCTTTTTTATTGGTATATATAAACTAAGTGCCATGTCTGCAATGCTTGCCTTTGAATTTATGGGCAGAGAGATAGCTGTTCCTGGGCTAATGGCCATGGGCTCTGTCCTTTATGCTATTGCCTATAACATGATTTCGTCTAGGATTAGTAAGCCTCTAGAAGCATTAACGAGCCTGCGAAAAGATGAAGAGGGTCGCCTTCAAAATGTCATCCATCATATTGACAGTCACCCAGAGGCTATTGCTTTGCAAGGCTCCGCGCCTAATGAGCGGGTTTTCTACAACCAGGGCCTGATTCGACTCAATAGAACCAGAGAAAATGAACTACGCATTACAACTTGGTTAAAATTTGTAGGGAAAGTTCATCAATATTTGTCGGTAGCTGTTGGTCTGATAATGGCAGCACCAAGTATTATTGCTAAGAAAGTTCAAGCCACTGATGTCTTAGAAATCAATCATTATTTTAGTGATATCATTGGCTTTTTTACAGCGACACAGGAAAATATAGAGCTTATTACGCCTTTGAACACTTCGATAGATCGTATTCAAGATTTTCAAAAAGCTCTCAAATCATGGGAAGATCTAAAATCGGAGCATCACTGTACAAAATTTGATCAAAAACAATTTAAGCTTGAAGATTTTACCCTTAAGACTCCTGCAGGCAAAGCCTTGCTTCATCATGCAAGCGCGACTTTAGATACCGGGAAAATTACTTTGCTAGAGGGCATGACAGGCACTGGCAAATCGACTCTAATTAAAGCTATCGCTGGGATTTGGCCTCATGCTAAAGGAAAATGCTCGATTCCGGCCAAAGAATCTGAAACCCATATCATCCCACAAAAACCTTGTTTGCCATACCAAAGCACCCTCTTTGAGGCTCTGACTTACTCTTTATCTGAAAGTGAAAGCAAGCAAGTCAAAGTCCATAGCGTGATAAAAATGTTGACAGAGCTAGGTCTTAAGGATCTTGCTAAAGATTTAAAACAAAATAAAAATAACGTCCGAAGTTGGTCAAGTCTCAGTGGCGGAGAATTGCAAAGATTGGCAATCATTGGTGCTGCTCTTAAGAAACCCAAAGTCCTCATCCTCGATGAGTCCCTAAGTGCCTTAGATGAAACTAAAAAGAAGGATGCTATAGCTTTTATTAAAAAACATATCCCAGCGACCACGCTTGTGATTGATCACCAACCCAAGCTCAATCATCAATCACCTTACTACCACGCTAAACTGACGATGCGTGGTCAAAAACTAGTCAAATCATCCCATCGTACTCTTTAAGACATAAACCATGAAAGTCTAGAAACGCCTCCAAAGACCGAGGTCAATCAAACTTAGATTTAGCGTAGTTGTGCAGCTGTGATGGCAAGCCCTTTGCCTACACTCCCATAAACGTCACCTGTTATAAACTGTGAGTTCGGGAACATGCTTGTTATCATTTGATAAACCGAAGGGATCTTTGTTGTGCCACCAGTTAAAAATACAGAATCAATTTGAAGAGCACTGATGCCAGCAGTCTTTAAAGTGCTTTGAATTGTTTTTTTCAAATCATCATTCAATGCATGGCTCTGGCACTCAAAGTCTTCTCGAGAAATCAAAGCCTTTAAGCTCTTCTCAAGATCTGACAAATCAATCTCATCCGTTAACGCAGAGCTTAAGTTAATTTTAGAATGTTCAGCAGCTTGTAGTAAATAATGACCCAATTTATTTTCTAGTGTATCCACAGCTCGCTTTATTAAATGCTTCTGTTCCGACACTAGGTATAAATTTTTAATGTCGCTAATATTCTTATTGGAATATAGATGATTTAATAAATGCCATGATGTTAAGTCATAGTATAATGATGATGGCATCTCTAGTTGAGCGCCATTCATTCCTCTTATACAACTCCCCATGCCAAGTAAAGGCATGATGGTTTGCAAGCTTAGCTCTTTATCAAAATTAGTGCCGCCAATGTGAATGCCGTTGTTGGCTAGAATATCGTCATTTCTATTAACTGCATTCATAGCATGGTTATTCAGCTTGATGATTGTAAAATCCGAAGTGCCCCCACCCAAATCTATAATCAAGGCAAGTTGCTCATGACGAATGGTGCTTTCATAATCCAAGGCTGCCGCAATTGGTTCAAATTGAAAAACAATCTCCTTAAACCCTTGCTCTTTCATGATAAGCTCCATGGTATCTTGGGCAACCTTATCTCTTTCATCATTGGTGTCGTGATAGCGAACCGGACGTCCCACAGCGACTTGCGTGAGCTCAGTATTCAATTGCCTTTCAGCTGTATCCTTGATGTATTTGATGACAAGGCCGATGATGTCTCGATAAGTTATCCATTTCCCACACACAGCAATTTTATCATTCATCAAAGCCGATCCTAGAAGACTTTTTAAAGACAACATGAGCCGGCCCTGTCCTCCATCTAAATAGCGCTCAATGCCAACTTGACCAATAACGTGATCTTTAAACTCAGAATCAAAAAAAATGGCAGACTTTAGAACCGGGGATGTACCACTTAGAGCGACTAAGGAGGTTTTAGAGTGACGAGAGATGGCCAGTGTTGAGTTGCTAGTACCGAAATCTAAACCGCAGCTTGACATAGTGTAACCTTTGTTTTCTAGTTTGAGAGATTCAATGGTTTTGAATTTACTCTGAATTTAACGACATGTTATGGCTGCCTCCACTTATCTGCTCTTTGTGATCAATGTCAGAATTTATAAGTGGCTCTATCACGGCATTCCTAGTTATATAAAGGCTCTCAAGTATGCTTAACGAAGCCCTCTGTCAAACAGGGATTGGGATTATAACGACTCAAGTAGCTTTGTCAACAACTTTAGAACTATAAATGCACTTATAATCAACAAGACTTCTTTTTAGCATTCAACTTCATGGCGCCGTAGCTATCTGTTGAACGATGTTTTTACATTTTGGATAATTTGAGCAGCCATAAAATTGACCACGCGCACTCTTACGCTGTACTAAAAATCCAGAGCTACATTTTGTGCATGGCTGATCTGTTTTTTGAGCAGCTACCTTCCTACTTCCTGGCTTCCCTTTTAGATCAGCTAGTGTCGTAGTGCATTCTGGATATCCACTACATCCCCAAAAAAAATAACTTTTAGATTTTGCCTTACGTCGTACCAGAGGTTTTTGGCATGTTGGACACATATGCTTGCTAGGAGCTGCCTTTCTGTTTTGTAGAGATGGATCTTGCTTCGCATAACTAATTTTTAATTGCTCCAGCATTTCAAGTAAATTTTTACTTTGGTTGGTTAAGAAATATTCTTTATCTAGACCACCAGAAGCCATATCCTCTAAATCTTGCTCCCACCTGGCGGTCGTTGATGGATCTTTAACAACATCTGGCAACAGATCAATTAACCTTCTTCCCTTTTCTGTTGAAAGAAGTTTTTTCACGTCACGTTTCACATAATCGCGCTTAATGAGAGTTTCTATGATAGCCGCTCGTGTCGCTTGTGTGCCTATCCCTGACGTTTCTCTTAACACTTTCTTAAGTTTTGGGTCTTGGACATACCGACCTATTGATTCCATGGCACCAATCAAGGTGCCTTCTGTAAACGGCGCAGGGGGCTTAGTTTTTTTATCCTCAATTTTCACTTGAGCCACATCAAGAATCTGTCCTTTTCGCCACTTTGGGAAGTCTTGAGTTACTTCTCCATCCTCTAGCGTTGGATCAACTTTTGTATCTCTTGTTAAGGCTCTTTTCCAACCAAGAACCAATGGGATCCTACCAGTCGCTGAAAACTCTTCATCCTCACAATGAATAACTATCTTTGTCTGCTCATACTGATAATTCCCTAAAAATTGAGCAATATAAAAGGTCCGAATCAAATGATAGATTTTTTGTGCTTCACTTGACATAGATGACAGAGTAACACGCTGATTTGTTGTGGGGATGATACCATGATGGGCGGTGACCTTTTTATCATTCCACGAGGCTGACTTAAAAGAAACATCACACTCATTGATTAAAGTAGAAAGCGTTGGATCTATTGTGACAAGCGCTTGGAGAACTTCTTTTGACTCGCCATGCTGTGATAATGGAAGATAACCGCTATCCGTTCTAGGATAAGTAATCGCTTTATATCTTTCATACAACTCTTGAGCCACTGATAGTGTCTTAGTGGCTGTGTACCCATACAATGCCGATGCCTTTTTTTGCAATTCAGCAAGAGAATATGGCAATGGCGGTGCTTGATGCTTTTTAAGTTTACTGAGCTTCGTTATTTCAGCTGGTTTGCCTAATATCTTTTTCTCAACTTCACTAACAACCGCTCTATTTAGGCATCGACCCTTTTCATCTTGTTGTAATAATTCTGGAATGGTCCACTTTAACCATGCATTGGCGCTTGTTTCATCTTTAAAGTTAGCAAACAGCTCAAAATAATCTTGAGGTTTAAACTGCTCAATAGCTCTATCTCTAGTGACAATCAGTTGTAAAGTGGGAGTCTGAACACGGCCCACAGATAGAGCACCTTCACCAAAGCTACCAAACAAACTACTAGTCGCCATGGTCATGTTCATACCCACGATCCAGTCAGCTCGCTGTCGACTCAAGCCAGCAAAATATAAATTTTCTGTTTCACTACCTGCTTTCAAATTTTTCAAAGCTTTTTTTATGCTGACATCGTCCAAGGCTGATAACCACAGCCTTTCAACTTTGCCATTATAATGACAATAGGCTAGCAGCTCTCTAGCTATCAATTCACCTTCTCTATCAGCATCGGTTGCGACAACAATATGTTTGGTTGACTTTATCATTTTTGTAACAACAGCCAATTGCTTCTTCACTCGAATAACAGGCTCCATGCGCCAGTCTTGAGGAATAATGGGTAGTTTTTCAATACGCCACGGCTTGAGCTCTTTGCAGTAATAATCAGGTTTCGCTGCTTCTAATAAATGACCAAGACACCAAGTTACAAGCACCTCTTGCCCCTCAAGAAAGCCATCACGCTTTTGGTTAGCACCCAGTACTCGCGAGATGTCTCTAGCTTGGCTTGGTTTTTCACAGATGAACAACTTTTTAGTCATAATAAGATCCTTGCTCTCAAGCCTATAGGCAGCTTTAACGGTCATAATTTATTGTATGGGGCCAGCACACTTCATATTTGGATACTGATTATAGTGCGATATGGCAACTTGATACAGTCATGATTAATAACCATGTCTTAGCGGTAAAGCTGGCTTCATTGGTTTTGCTTTAGCAAGAAAACCTAAATGTTTAATATGACAAGTCGTGTAGACACTCTAAACCATAACAAGAAATAGCGACCTCCAAAGATCTAATGACGGATGTTCAAGGCTACTCATAATATTAATTAAATCATCTACTAACTAAATATTCTTTCAATTCAGATAGTTACCAAATCAAGCCTAACAAGCTGTAAAATAGATTAGTTGGCAGGCTAAATTAATCTGTGAGATACTTATTATATTGTATGTATTGTGCAGGTTCACAAAATGGCCATCAATCAAACTTTAGAGCTATTACATTTTATAGTTCCACGTGCCCAAATGCATATTCAAGAATATCATGGTTACACAGACCATGATGCATCCACGAGTGAACTAAAAAACTCTCACTTAAGGGAACTTGAAGGACTACAAGAGCTTTTGCAACAATCACTTATAGAATTACAGTCAGAAAAGAATCTAAGCTTAGAGATGCAAAGTATCGTTGACGATGAATTAGAAAAAGTGCGATCTTGCTTAAAGGAAATTGTTGAAATACAGAAAATACAAGAGCCAATGAATGTTCAATGGCTAGATCCTAATTCAGACTCCTTAAGTGTGGATGATGAACTAGAAGAACCATACGATAACCTTTCTGATATTGATCCGTATGAATCTGACAAAAGTATGCCGCGCTCTAGTGCGTCGAGCGAACTTTCATCAGTGGACAGTAATCTTGATGTTAATGAATTACGAGAGCAACTACAAGAAAAATTACGTCAAAGAGATGTCCAATATAAAGCATATAAAGACAGTAAGAGGCAGTATGACAATGACCCTAGTCAAAATAATTTAGATAAAATCAAACAAAACAAAGAGTTAGTTGATAATCTTGATCGTGAAATTTATGACATTGAGAGACAATGCAAAATACCATTATTAATGGTATCAGAGCAAGAATGGGAACAAGCTGAGAAATTTTTTGCTCAGCATCCTGAAGAAACGAAGCTTCCAAGAGACAAAACACATCATCGAGATGGCACCCCTGTACAAAATCTGGCTGAAGTCTATCGAACAAATAACCAAGGTTTAAAGCATTCCTTTATTTGTACAACCAATCCTGATGGCGAACGAGTCATTTATGCGAAAAAAACAGGCGAATGTCTTGGTGAGGGAAATTTTGGAAAAGTGAAGATTTGTCAAGCTCGAGATGGGGAAAATTTTGCCATTAAAGTTGAAGGAGGAAATAATGATTTAGTCTCAGATGAGGAAAAAGTCATGATTACTGCAGGGAAGTTTAAAGGAAGAGCTGTCAGGCATTTTGAACAAGACAGAAACAAAGAATTTAAAGGAAAGGCTGTTGCTGATAAGACTTACACCACAATGGCACTAGAAAAAGGAGATGAACTGTTTAACAGCTTATATTACGATGCCGAAGCAGCCCATCGAATCGAAGGTCAGCATGCCCTATCTGATACTCAAAAATTAATTGTTGCCATCAAAGCTATGGAATCCATCAAAGAATTGCATGATAAAGGTGTGATTCACGCTGATATTAAACCAGAGAATTTCATGGCTAATATTCATGGCCAAATGATTGTCATCGCCTCTATTGATTTCGGTTTTTCAATGCAATTAAAGGAAGGTCAAGACCATATCGTAACTCAAGGGGCTAAAGGTAGCCCTATGTTTATGGCACCAGAAATCAATAGTCACTTTAGCTATTCAAAAAGCTCAGATATATATGCATTAGGAATGATGCTTGAAGAAGATCTTTTACTATCAAACGACATCATAGCCCAAATGATAGATAGCGATCAGGCCAGCCGCCCTAGCTCGGATGAGGTTTTAAATGCTTTGTATTCAGAGCTTTCATTGCGCCAAGATTTAACATCTGAAACTCAGCAAATGGTCCAAGCATATGAAGAAGCCAAACTTGAATCAAAACAAGTTGAAGCATCTGAAACACCGGCAATAAACGCTGAGCAGCAATCTAGATTAGATACGCTAAATTTTCTAATTAGATACTCTGACGGTAAAATTAAAGCATATGATAGGCATAATCTAGACGACGACCCATTCAAATATCAAGAAGAGAAAAATAGCCTTTACGAAGAACTTCAAGCGTTGCAAAAAGAACTGCAAACTTGTCAAAGTGATTTGGAAGAAAATATGATGGCAAGCCCTGAGTTGCAACAACCAATATATTATGCCTTACTCAAAGCTAATCACTGCTTAGAAAGAATACAAGAGATCGATCAATTGCAGAAGCAAACTAATCCTAAGAAGAAAACCGAACAGGTTATATATGAACAACTTCCACCCGATGATTACCTGAAAGAAGAATACCATTCAGAGCTAGCTTTAATGACGCAAGGTATAGCAAACATCAATGAATATATTGAATTGCAAGGCGCAAAACCATTAAATCACAGCTCCATTCAAATGCAGCTAGAAGAAATACGTTACATAGGACAAAGAATTGAAAGCCTACTTAAAGAAAATCAAGGTCTTGATCGATCATCATTTGAAGCATTAAACCAACAGGTCGAACAGCTTCGCCTGAAAATAATTCAACCTACTATACAGACACAACCACAATTAAGCCCTGAACAAGCACAACCAGCACAACCAGCACAACCAGCACAACCAGCACAACCAGCACAACCAGCACAACCAGCGCAACAAAATACAGCAACACCAGCGCAGATTCCAGCACGCGCAAAACCACCACTAGATCCAGAGCAAAAAAAGCGTGTTGAAAAGTTAGCCCAGAAAATTAAGCAAAAGCGAACTGGGCCTGACGGTGTCACGCCAAGAATTCCATCCGTACTAGCAGAAGGAGGCAAAGCAGAAGGACTTTTGCAGCGCGGGCATATGATGCTTACCCAGGGTCAAGTAAATTATATCCGTGGACTTCAGTTGGAAAAGGCGTTTGACGTAGCACGAAAAAATGATGTAAAAAGAAAAGTTGACGATGGTCAAAGTATTGCTGCTAATAGTAGCAGTCCAGCACCAAGATTAACAGGGCAGATTGTTTCCCATGAATCTCTTCTCAAACGACGAGAGCTCCTTCAACGCAGACTTGGTAATCAATTTTATTCTGACTCTCATGAAAATACAAAAAAAGAGCTAAAATTGGTGGATAAAGGACTTGATTTATTTGACGAACAATCTCCAAGCATCATGATTGGTGAAAATGGCGAAACAATTGTACTGAGTCAAAAAGGCAAGCTGGGTGAAGGAGCGTTTGGTGCAGTTTATATAGGTCAAAATCTTGACACTGGTGAATTTTGTATCATCAAGAATTTCAAAGGCTCAGCAGCAGCAGCTATTGAAGAATATGAAATTGAAAGCGCTACTTTAGAGCAGGCTAATATGCTCATGGATAAACTAAAGACTACACAAGGACAAACATTTAATGCACAAGACTTGGCTTGGGGTGAGAACTATGAAAACTTTGCTGGGACGAACAGGCCAGCTCAAGTACATTCTAAAGTGCCTTTCTCCAGTCGACTTGAAATGATGCTAGCCGCCGTTGAAGCGATTGACACGTTCCATCATGAGGTTAGCATGATTCATCGCGATATTAAACCAGCCAACTTAATGTGGGATGCCGAGCATAAGGTTTGCACTGTTGTCGATCTTGGATTTGCAATTCCAAGAAATGAGAGTGGACATGCTAAGTATGACAGTCCTGCTGGCAGCGGTGATTATATGGCACCAGAAGCTAAAGTAGGTATAACCAATGATAGTACAGACATGTATTCTTTAGGTGTCATGGCAAAAGAAATGCTTCCTGATTTAAACAAGAACTCCATGGTCGCAAGAGACCTTAACCAGCTTATTAACAGAATGAAGAGCGATGATCCAAAGGAGAGACCCACATTTCAAGATGCCATCAAAACTTTAAAAGAAATTCATTTACGATACATTACTGAGAACCTAGCAAAAGCCATTAAGAGTCAGAACGTAGAAGCTGTAAAAGAGTTATTGAAACCAACATACGGTGGTAGTATTTCTGATGCCAAAATTCAACTTCTGATTGACTTGTCTAATAAGAATAAGAGTTCAGATTCCTTTATTAAAAAAGCTGTTAGAGGACAAAGTCAAAAAGACAAAGTTACACTGCAAAGATCTCTGCTTGATAATACAATCTACCACTTAGCCACAGGCAGCAAAGAGCCATTTAAAGAAGCCTATCAAAATTCTATGAGTGACTTATCTGAGCAAGTCACTTCTATGAAAGACTCTACTAAAGTCACCAAGACAATAATAACCTCATTATACGACACAAAAAGTAACGACCCTTCAGAGCCTCTACCAGCAGCACCTATAGATCCGACCGTCCAGCGTGCAAGTAGTCGCGAAAGAATGCAGGAAAGAGTAGAGAGTGATGATAGCCCTTCTCGGCGCAACGATCTTAAATAGATAACAGTCATTCTTTGTGAAAGATCTGGTCTGAGCTAATACAACTTAGGAAATCTTAATGATCTATAAAGACTTATGAATCTGGCTAGTAGCACTAGCACAATCTGACATACGTCCTAAAAAAAAGCCGATTAGTTTCTAATCGGCTTTCCAACAATGGTGCTTCTAGAGCAATCAATCTAAGTTAGTGTGGACGAACTCCTTGTGGTATGGCTGAAGCATGGCGACGACTTTGCTCTAATGCTTCTTCAGTGTCCTCACTGGCTTCTTCTGAATTTTCTGAACTCTGACCTAAGAAATCAGTGAAATCTAGAAGACCTCTTGAGAACAACAAAGGTGGCATTTCATCTTTAGCGGCATCAGATTCTGAAGCGCAGCTTAATGATTCATCAAGCTGAGCAGCTTTAACCTTTCTCTTTGGCAAATCAGGCGATCTGTCTTTAGGAATGTAGTACTGCTCTAAAACTTCACTCTGCGCTGCTAAGCTTAAGTTTGGTATGGCAATAATCTCGCCATCTTTAAGCTCAACCACGTGTGTTTCAGCTGCATTACATTCTGTGGCTGCTATCAAATCATTCATGTTGCGAACATCGCGACCATTGACTCGAGTAATGAGACCACCATCAAGACCTCGATAGCCAACTGTGTGCTCACATTTCAAAACTCGGTTAATAGAAAGCATTTGATCATCTGGGTGCTCTTTGTCTACATTTTTATACGTACGACGAGTCGCTTTCATGTAGTTTTCAGTGACTGGCTGAACAACAATCTGACCACCTAGAACATAATATGTTGGCGCCTTGCCATGCTCCTCAGGAATAATAGACTCTGTTTGACCAACAGCATTCGTTAATTTTATCGTTTTCTCCATTTCAACGCCATGGCGCAAAATTTTGAATGTTACCTCATCACCAATTTCTTTTTCATTGATGATGTGGGTATAGTCAATTTTCTTCATAGGATTAAGATAAACACTTCCATCCCCATTAATTGGTAACCCTTCAAGCTCTAATAGAACATCATCTTTTCGAAAAAGACCATGGCAAGGAGAAAGAGGTGCGATATCTCTAACCGCAATCCCTGATTGCTTGTCTGCTAGTTTATAGTAATCACGTAATGTCTCATTTTCTATATTTTGTGTTTCGATGGCTAGTTCAGGAAACCCTTTCTCAACAGCTTCAACCTGCTTTAGAAAGTGCTGAAGAATGCTTGCAGGGATCATATACCCTAGATTTTGTGACCCATTGTATCCTTGGAAAGCAACGCCAACAATCTCATTGTTCTGATTGATAACTGGGCCACCACTATTACCTGGATTAATAGGTGCATCGACTTGAGTCGACATAAATTCACGACCACTTTGAGCATAAGAATCTTTCTCCATCCGAGAAACAATCCCTTTACTATGAGACACGGATTGTCCGCCCATTGGGAAACCGATCACTCTGACTTCATCTTCGAGATCTGGATTCTTGCCTATTTTTGCTGCTGTGGTTGCTTCCCAAAATTCGGGATCATCGACGACCAATTGTGCCAAATCACACTCATTGGCAACATGTTTGATGCTTGCCACATATCTCTTAGAGCTTCCAGCCAATTGAACTTCCATATGAACGGCGCCCGCGGCAACATGGGCATTGGTGACAAGCTTCATACCATCAAGGATGAACCCGCTACCAGACCATTGCTTCATAATAGGGGTTGCCCAAGGATTTGCATAATCAAATTCTAAAGCAGTCGTATATATTTTTGCTACAAAACTGTTTTCTGGTTTATCTATTTTATCGACTACTTCTCGTTTACCATCAATCATATCGCTCTCCTTGCCAACACCTTGTCTATGCCTCAGACAATATGTTTTATTATTTGTCATTTTTTCAGGGCTACATTAATAGCTTTACTTGAAAACAATATTATCGTCTAGGAAAATTCACGTAATTAGAAATAAAGAGAGTTTGTACATCAACTGATGAAGCTCATTTCGCAACCATCTCGAGGAATTTTTTTTCTTCCAAAAAAGATGCCAACCATGACCAGACAGCTTTATTTTTTGTCAAAAATGCTGACAATCACAGAATATTTTGCTGTCTTGAGACAA
Source organism: uncultured Francisellaceae bacterium (assembly GCA_964351745.1). Classification (GTDB taxonomy): domain Bacteria; phylum Pseudomonadota; class Gammaproteobacteria; order Berkiellales; family Berkiellaceae; genus CAYNJF01. The sequence continues at coordinate 7,023 of CAYGPI010000050.1, read as the reverse complement.
AAAACCTATGGCCATGTAAGATTTTATCTTGGCGGGACCGAGAGAACGTACGCTGCGCCCGTAGGCATTTAGATCGGGCCAATATCTTACAAGGAGGTCCTTTTTAAGGATAAAAAATGATGAGATTCAACGATAAGTGACGATGAAAAGCTTCTTGGTGGTCTTTAGAAGATAGTGCCTCTCTTATTCTCGAGAGGCACACCTAGTATTTATGCTTCTTCTAATTGATTCGACATGAGAGGATTTGCCATACATTTTGACAAACCACCCATAGGTGAATGAGACTTGACGTTTAAGAGAAGTGGATCTCCAAAGAAAATAAGTTGATTCGCAGCCAAGCTCATTAATTGGTATAGAGGAGAATCTCCACAATCTAAATAATGTGGCCTAGGCGCTTTAGAGCTATACACCGGAGAGAATAAAATGGTATGCGTACGTCGATGACATGCATCAAGTAACATCACCTCTGCAACCAAACCTTTTGCCGCTAAAGCTTTCTCAATCAATACCTTTTGCGTTAAAGACAATGTCAGTATCACACAATCATGGTCACAAGCTTGATAATACTCAACTAAGGCATTTACCTCAGAGGGGTTTTGCCACCCAAATTCAGCTGAAAAGTCCTCTTCAACTTCAATAAATTGTAATAGACCAGCATGGGTATGAAAGTTCTGTTTAATTTTAAGGTGATCTGTAAAATAGGAAACAAATGGTAGTGGAGCGTAACTATCTCTTAACTGCAGTGCTTCTATAGGTAAGATGCCGGTTGGATCAAAGCTTTGATAGAAATCATGAGGTTTTGCAATCATGTACAATGAGCTTTGGCTTAGTAATTGGCCATAGAGTTGCAAATCATCGAGCTCCTCTTCACACTCTACCAACTGGTAATGCTGAGCTAAAGCACAATCGACATCAACCGAAACGCTGGCCGTCGTTTGACACTTTGAGTCTCCTAAGATAACAACTCTTTCACTCGCTCCTAAGATATTTTGCATAGATATTGGTGAGACTGTGTTCCCATGAGCGATAAATAGCCAATCAAAAGACTCTTTAGGCTCTGTCCATTGCTCTGCTTGGTCTAAGGTCAACCATTGAATCTTGACGTTGGTGGACGAGCTTTGCAGCAAAGCTTTTAAGCATTGAGTCGCAAACTCGCCATGTGATGTTAATATCTCCCTGGTTGCCTCTATGCCATTTAAATGCTTAAGCTGTGGGAACCGCTCTAGGCACCGTTTTTGAATAGCAAGCATTGATCCCATATCTGCCAGATCAGAGCTCAGTTGCATTAATTGCTGATGAATCTTAGTTCTTTGGACTTTTAAAGATCGTATCTTTAAAATAAGGTTGTCTTCTAAAGTCTTAGTTTCATCCCAATTCAAACTAATGTTACGACTTGCTAAAAATTCAGCTTTGAGCCTATCTTTTGTTTCACCGGTGAAGAGCCTTAGAATTTTTGACAACCAAGACTTTTGCGATTTGACGCGCCATAATTCTAAGCTTTCAGTGAAAGCTTCTAGCTGAAGCTCTAATTGCTCATCTTCCTTTTGCCAATCAACAAGCTGCTTATGCTTTATAGTATGTTGGTTTTGAGCTGCATCAAAAGTTAATTGAAACGCTTTGGTCGCCTTACATTGAAAGTCATACTCTTTTTGCCATCGTGCTTGAAGAAACTCAATCGCGTCTTCTTCTTTCTTAAAAGCCTTGCCAAAGAGCAAGTTAATCTTAGCTAACCACTGCTTTTGATTAAGTTCTGAAACTAATTCTGAACTTCCGACAACCGCAATGTCCAGGGCTGAAAGCTTACCTATATGCCTAGCAGCTAAACTTAAAACGACTGTATGCAGCCAACTATCAATAGCACTTGCCAACGGTGCTTCAACGGTTTGCACACTCCCTTCAGGGAGCTGTAAAACTTTTAATGCAACCTCAAGAAAGTTGCTTGTGATTTTACCAATGTCTGGACTTGCTATAAAATCATCAACTTCCAATGGATGCGTGCTTCCTGTCGATATGGCGTCATCAAAGGAGGGTATCTTAATTAGCTGCTTAGCCAACCCTTTTGGCTCAACCGAGCTTGGCTCGCTGACAAAGCGTTGAAGCTGAAATGAGGATTGATTCATTAAGAACAAACTTGGATTAATTAGTTCAAAAAGCTCATAGATCCTAGCTAGGTATTGTTGCCAATTTAAGCTTTTTAGCTCATTTATGTCGCCAAACTTTTGTTTCACAAACATGTCGACCAGCTCTTTTTTATTTAAGACTAAGCCTAATGGGCTTCTAGGATCACAGTATGAGTTAGGGACAAATGGAGATATAAAGCTAGGGTGTGGCAACAAGCCGCCATTTTCTTGAACGATCGCTCTGATCCAAATTGGTTTAATCATGACACCTCTAAGCTCAAAGCTACAAGGTGATAGTATCAAGTCTTTTTGTTCAGAAGAATGATTAGTTAGTTTGCCGTCATCGATGGCAACTTGCTCACAGTGCTCCGAAGTATCGGACCAACAAATTTTATTTAACTGCTCAAAACAAGCAAACCAATGTCTATATGATAAAAGATCTGAATGCGATGGTTTTATAGCCATAACTTTACCTAGCAACGAAGTGTTTGCTAAGACTACACAATTTTAATCGGACGGCCAAGAACTACCTGTAAAACTTATCACAAACAATAAGATTTACAGGTAAAAAGAATTAGAAAAAAGCTTTAGAGCTAATAAGGTTTTAAGTGAGGGCGCAAAGCATCATCAGGACGAGGACGCGGTGGCACAATGTGAGGCGGCAAAATTGACCAAGTGGGCTCAGGTATCAAAGGTTTACCATTCAACCAATTGCCATAACCTTGGTTAGGTCTGCTATGAGGCATACCCCATTGGCTTGGGTCAAATTGTCTACCAAATTGATCGCCGTATTTATAAATATTTCTTTGGTTAGATGCAAGCGGATAAAGACTTGGGTCAAGCCTAGGCTCTGCTTTAATAAAATCACCAACGTATGTTACTTTAAATCCCATACGAATAGCTGTGTCAAGTGACCAGCCACCATTTAATGCAGCATGAACTAAATCGAATTTATCAGAGAATTGTTGGTAAGTTTTTTCTACAGACATAACATAACTCCCCATTACTATTGAATTACATATTATACACTATCTTGAGAACTGTCATTTTTTAGTTGGTCGACTGCTAAAACCCTTCCCAAAGTTCTGATTCTTCTCGAGAGACTGGTTTATCTCTCATTTCAAAAATTGGCTTATGCTTATTAATTTCTTTTTGCTTCGCCAGGGGCACGCTCTTTCTTTTGCTATCAAACTCATGAAAGAATAAGTCGATATCACTTCTATAATTTTCTTTAATTGTTTTCTTGTTCACAGTGCATCCTTGTCAACGATTAGAAATAGGGGTTTTCACCTGTACTATGATCGGTTGAATCTTTCACCGCAGTAATTTCTGGGATCTGCTCAATCAATGTTTTTTCAATGCCTTGCTTAAGAGTTACATCAACCATGCCACACCCATGGCAACCGCCACCAAACTTTAACACCACAATGTTCTCTGGAGTCACATCGACAAGAGAAACCACACCACCATGACTGGCTAAGTTTGGATTGATTTCACTAGTCAGTACGTACTCAATTTTATCTTTTAAAGGGGAATTTTCTTTAGGTTTTGGGCCACCCAGATTTGGGGCAGTAATTTCAAGCTGGCCACCCATATCATCCATCTTATAATCGATGTTGGCATCTTCTAAATAAGAAGAACTTGCTTTATCAACATAGAGGCCAAAAGGACCACAATCAAGCTGGATATCACCAGCTTTATTATCGCCAGGTGGGCAAAAAGTAATCCCAACCTCAGCTTTCGGAAAGCCTGGCCTGTCAAGAAAAATACGCAATGCCATACCAGGCTGCTCTTCTCTTTTAATTAGCTCATCAAAATGAGCCAACGCAGGCTCTGTTATATGTATATTTACTGGATTATCAACAACTTTACTCATACAACACTAAAATCCTTTACTTACCCTAAACTATGCTACCCAAATAACTAATTAATATTGAACAAATTCTAAACAAGTTGATTTAGGAATCTCTAAACCTTTGTTATACTATTACAAGAAAGTTTTTGGTTACGTTACTTAGGATATGTGGAATGACCTGCCAATGCAAATCATTTTAAGGCAGTTTTTCTTTCAAAATGCGGAGCAGCCTCAATGGCAAATAAAAATGTTTTAGATTTTCGTGCTCAGGCTGAACAAATGATGAAAATCACTGAAGCCAGACTTAATCAAGGCCAAAAAGAAATGGCTGTTGATTTTATGGTGCTTAAGTTCAAAGCCCTATATGAACAAGGAATCTCAAGTGGCCGTCTTTACGAAAAAGAAGGTATATATCCGTATACCCCAATTCATGATGATCAGCGTTAACCACTAAGAGTTTACATTTTCTGAGATAGCTATTTATCAGCATTCTTTACAAGAATTGTATTTTGCTGTGGGCATCCTCTTAACAGCATGATATATAAAGACTATTTTTTTCATATTTCATTGATATTCTACGAACTTGTGTAATACTCGAAGCAAGGTAGCAGCCAAAACATGTACTTCAAAGGATGAAATCATGCTTACAGATGACGAGTTAGCCGTACAGGAAGCAGCTGTACAAAAGGAAGCCAAAGCGGCATCAAAGCTTAATGACGACATCAAAAAGTCCCCAGGCCAGGAAATACCAGACGTTATCCTTGTAGCTTCACTCAATAAAGATCTTAACCCCCTTAAAGACTCAAAAAGAAAACCCGGTAGGAAATAGCCATTTACAGGGAAAACAATTGGTTTTCACTGTGTTTTTTGGCATACTCATAGATAATAACCAATTTAATACGTTAGACACTGGCCGATAAAGGAAGTTGAGTAACTATTTTGCTTGCGCACTTTGTCATCCGATGAAATATCTTTACATAATTGAGTTTTGTGGTAATATTTTAACTTCGAAAACAAACTTAGTTTGAGAGTAAGAAACAATGACTAATTCGCGTGTATTTACAACTTCTTACCAAGCTCCCGGTAATGAAGAGCAAGCATTGAGAGATCTCGTTAAGCACATCCCTAATGCTGTGCAGGCCATTTTATGCCCTGAGATGTTAGATAACATTAAGGTTTGTGATGAAGCCTACAGAGAGCTTGCAAAAGCAAAGCCTTCTCCAAAAATGTAAAAAAGGCACCTTTGGTGCCCTTTTTATATCTGTTACTTCAAAGCCTATTCTTGAGCAGTAGACTCGGAGCCATTCGAGGCGCTATACCAATCCCAGCCAACATAAGCTGATGTACCAATCACTCCAGCACCTATAGCCCACCATTTACCAATGTAACCACCAGCCACAAGACCTAAACCAAATCCTGTAACCGTGAATGCTTTTTCATGATCAGTCATGCCTGACATGATAGAATTCACCATAGGCCCAAAAAAATCACCACCTGAAACGATTTCTAATTCTCTTACATTTAATAGATGCATATTCTTTCTCTCTAAAAATATTGTGTTGATGAACAGTCAAATTGGGACAGAATATATTCCCCTCTTAACAAGCTCTTTTTAATGAGATCCATATCACCTGAAATGACTCTATCTTCTTGATAAAAGGCTACATCTGATCGTACACGATCATAAACTGCTTGCAAAGGCTTAGATGTTTTCAAGGGCTTTCTAAAATCTAAGCCTTGAGTTGCAACTAGATATTCGATCGATATAATACCTGCCAAATTTTGAACCATGGATAACAAACGTCGTGCTGCATAAGTTGCCATGCTGACGTGATCTTCTTGGTTGGCTGAAGTCGGAATGCTATCAACACTGCTTGGCGCAGCCAGTTGCTTATTTTCATGAACAAGCGCTGCTGCAGTCACCTGTGCAATCATAAAACCTGAGTTTACTCCAGGATCACTAATCAGAAATTGTGGTAGCCCAGATAAGTCAGAATCCATAAGCAACGCAATACGCCGCTCTGATAAACTACCTATTTCTGCAATGGCAAGCGCTAAGGCATCACAAGCAAAAGCAATATTTTGAGCATGAAAATTGCCGCCACTTAAAACCTCTTCACTCTCAGCAAATATAAGAGGATTATCTGTCACCGCATTCACTTCTTGCTCTAAACAAGCACCAGCATGCCTAATATTACTTAAAATAGCGCCCATCACCTGAGGCTGACATCTCAGTGAATATGGATCTTGCACCTTATCGCATGAAATATGTGAATCTCTAATTTCGCTCGTTGCTAAAATTTCTCGATAAATAGCCGCCACTGTGGTTTGCTCTTTTGAGCGAATCTGATGAAGTTTTGCATCAAAAGGCTTATCAGATCCACAGGCCGCCTCTAAAGACAGTGATCCACTTAACATCGCAGATTCAAAAAGATCGCATGCTGAAAAATACCCTTCTAAAGCTAACGCTGTAGAAACTTGAGTACCATTAAGCAGCGCTAACCCTTCTTTGGGACCTAAAGGTAAAATATTTAAGTCCAATTGCTTAAGCATCTCTTTAGCTTGTATGACTTTACCAGCATGACTGACTTCACCAAACCCTAGAAAAACTCCTGACAAATGAGCTAAGGGCGCCAAGTCTCCAGAAGCCCCCACGCTACCTTGCGAAGGGATACAAGGAAAGTACCGCTCATTATATAAGGTTATTAGCGACTCAATAAGAGATAATCGAACGCCAGAATAACCACGGCTTAAACTGTTTATTTTAAGAAGTAAAATTTTTTCAACAACGCTGTCTGATAAAATATCTCCTGTGCCAACCATATGAGATTGAATGATTTTGCTTTGCAATTCACTCAATTGAGATGGTTCGATTTTTTGAGAGGCTAGTTTCCCAAAACCTGTGTTAACGCCATAGATCACTCGCCCCTGCTCCAGCATACGCTGTAACGCTTGATAGCTTGAACGAACTGATTCAACACTTTCTGGAGATAATCCAATCTTCAAAGGTGTTGTCGTTAAATGCTTTACCTGCTCTAAACTTAATCC
>CAYGPI010000049.1:0-20912 GCA_964351745.1 uncultured Francisellaceae bacterium | reverse complement strand
AGGGCATACCTTGGTTGAATTGGGTCTTATTGATGAAGTCAAGCTGCTACATTTTCTAGCTCAGCAATTAGGGATCCCTCTCATTGATTTAAAAAAATTCAAAGTAGAGCATGATTTAATTCGAAGCATTCCCGAGACGATTGCAAGACGATACCGAGCAATGCCGATAGGCGAATCACAAGGTGGCACAATACTTGCGATGGTTGATCCAACCGATGTTGTGGCCTTCGATGAGTTGTCAAGACGTTTGCCCGGCACGATTGAAATTGCGGTTGTCAGAGAATATGAATTACTACAAATTTTGGATGAAGTCTTTCGGCGCACAGATGAAATCGAGTCGTTAGCCAATGATCTTAAAGAGGATATGGTTGATCTCCAAAATATCTCTGAGAGTGATGGCGGCTCAGAAGATGCTCCCATTTTAAAATTACTTTATTCTATCTTTGAAGATGCTGTTCAAATTAATGCCTCTGATATTCATATAGAGCCCGATAAAGATTTGATTCGGATCAGATATCGAGTTGATGGTTATTTGTCAGAGCAAGTCATTAAAGGTAAATCCATTTTATCAGCACTCATTTTACGGCTAAAATTAATGGCCAAGTTGAATATTTCCGAGCGCCGATTACCGCAAGATGGTCGCTTCACTTTTGAAGTTAAATCCAAAAAAATTGATGTACGGATCGCGACCATGCCGGTGGATGGTGGCGAAGCCGTTGTCATGCGATTATTTGATCAATCCAGTGCGCTTAAGTCTTTTGATGCGCTTGGTATGCCTGCCGCGATTATAGAGAAAGTGAAGCATGCTCTTACAAGGCACTATGGCATGATATTAGTGACGGGCCCAACAGGGAGCGGAAAATCGACGACCCTTTATGCCGCGTTAGAGCTTTTAAATTTAGCTCAAAATAAAATTATTACGGTTGAAGATCCAATCGAATACGTTTTTGATAGAATTAATCAGGTTCAAGTTCACCCCAAAATTGGACTCACTTTTTCAAAAGTACTTCGAACAGCTTTGCGCCATGATCCAGATATTATAATGGTTGGTGAAATTAGAGATGAAGAAACAGCGACCATAGCGCTACGAGCAGCGATTACAGGGCACTTGGTTTTAACAACGCTCCATACCAATAATGCCATCTCAAGTCCTGGTCGGCTCCTTGAAATGGGTGTGCCTGGCTACTTGGTCGCAAGTGCCTTAAAACTTGTTATCGCTCAAAGATTGATACGTAAAATTTGTCCAAGCTGTCAGGTACCTTACAAGCCAACAGAGCAAGAAACCTTAGCTCTTAATGGGCTGATGGGATCAAATACAGAAGGGATCCACTTTTTAAGGGGCAAGGGATGCTCTTATTGTCAAATGAGTGGTTACAAAGGCCGTATCGGGATTTATGAAATTTTAGAAATGCATCCAAAGACGCTTCATGCTTTAAGAGCTCATGATATGGATACTTTTATTACTTTATCGAAATCTATGCCGCTGTATCGAAACTTAACGCATTGGGGACTCGATTATGCATGCATGGGCTTAACGAGTATTCATGAGGTGTTTCGATTGACCCAGGATATCGATGATGATGAGTAAAGGGGGCTAAGGTGAGATATTTTCACTACCAAGGTCGCAATAAGCATGGCGAAATGATCGAAGGTATCCTTGAGGCCAATCATCATACTGTGGTGGTCACGCATCTTCAACGGTTAAATATCACGCCTATTAATATTCATGAGACCCAAAAACAGGTTGTGGTGTCAGATTTGCCAAAGTGGATACCTATTGGTCGGCCTAAAGACAGTGATCTTTCTCTTCTGGCAAGGCAAATGTATAGTTTGCTTAAAGGCGGAGTGCCTATCAATCGTGCTCTGCAAGTGGTGATTGACTCCAATCGAAATCAAGTATTGCGCAATGCTCTCACCCATATTGTTTTAGATTTAGAGTCAGGGTATCCCTTGGCTCAATGTTTTCAAAAACAAGGGAGAATTTTTCCTGAATTTATGACGTCGATGATTGAAGTCGGAGAGAATACAGGTCAACTGGATGTCGTCTTTGATCAGATACACTACTATTTAGAAACAGAAATCATTACTAAGAAGAGGATCAAAAGTGCTCTTAGATATCCTATGATCGTTTTGAGTGCGATCACGATTGCATTGGTAGCCATTAATTTTTTTGTTGTCCCTTCTTTTAAAAACTTCTTTGATTCGATGGGTGCCACGTTACCTTTAGCAACGCGCATTTTAATGGGTGTTTCAGATTTCTGTTTAAATTATTGGTGGCTTTTACTTTTAGGTTTTATCTCTGGGTTTGGATTGCTCATTTTTTTGATGACAAAAAAATCGTTTCGTTGGCAATGGGATAAATTAAAATTGCAGCTTCCATTGATAGGGTCCATTTTACATCGCTCCATCATGGCTAGATTTACTCGCTCTTTAGCCATGGCGCATCAAAGCGGATTACCTCTGCTGGAAGCGATTAGTGTCGTTTCAAAATCAACGGATAATATCTATATGACGTCACAAATATCAAAAATGATCATAGGTATTAAAAGTGGTGAAAATTTTGCTTACGTGGCCAAAAAATCCAATATTTTTTCGACCTTAACTGTGCAAATGCTCATGGTGTCAGAAGAAACAGGAAAAATTAATGAAAACCTTCTTGATATCGCTCAGTTTTATGAAGAAGACGTTGATTATGATATCAAAAGGCTTAACGATTTGCTTGAGCCCATTTTGATTGGCGTCATTGCGGTTTTGGTTTTAATTTTAGCTTTAGGGGTGTTTTTACCACTATGGGATTTATCAGCGGTGGCGATGCATAAAATTAGATAAATAGTGTTTTTTATCCAGTTTAAACTGGAGGTGCTCATGAAATCAAAACGAGAAAGTATGATTCTGACTATACTTAAATACGAGTCAAGTAAGGTGATAACGAATATGAAAACTACGATACAACGAGGGTTTACATTGATAGAGCTGGTTGTTGTCGTCGCACTACTAGCTATATTAGCAGCCATCGCGCTGCCGAAATATATGGATTTTACAAGCGATGCCAGAAGCGCCTTGGTCAGTGCGACAGGTGGCTCTTTATCTGCAGGCCTAAATTTGGCGCATGCCAAGTGGGAAGTGGGTGGCGCTTTAGCTTTTGTGGACTTAGATGGTGATGGACAATCAGATACTCATTTTAATAAAAAGGGTTGGCCAAGTGGCATTTCTGCAGATGGTAAAACTCTTTTATTTGATGTTCATGCCAAGGGCGAAGCTGGGCACGATGCTTGTCGCCAATTAATGAAGAACGTGATAAACACGACAGGTATTTCAATTATTTCAGCTAATGCTAAGAATGAGTGTATGAATGGCGACTTTTGTGCGCGTGCCGTTAAAGGCAGTGGCTGTGAGTATACTTATCGCTCGACACAAGAGAAATTGATTTACGATACACAAACAGGGCAAGTGACCGTTGAGTAGAGGCGATTCGCAATGACCATCATCAAACAAGCAGGTTTTACCTTAATCGAATTAGTGATAGTTGTTGTGCTGCTTGCTATTCTAGCGTCAGTGGCTCTGCCTAGATTTTTGGATATTACAGACAGTGCCCATGCTGCGAATGTAGGGGGGACCGCCGGCGCTTTAGGCTCCGCTGTGAGTATCTCTCATGCAAAGTGGCTTGCTTCGGGGCAGCCTACTTCGGCCGCACCTATTGCAGGGTTGGATTTTACAAGATCCTCTCATGCAGATACTGGCTTTTCTGTATTAGGTTGGCCTAATGCAGCAACCAATGGTCAATCAGATATTACACCAACAGATGTTCTCAATGGTGGTGGTGAAGATGCAAAGATATGTGCTTATATCGCAACTAATTTATTAAGTGCTTCAAGTGTCATGTTTGGAGCTGGCGAAGGTTGTGAGAAAGACTATTGCGCTTTGTATGAGAAACCCAATTGCATCTATCTTTATCAGCAAGATCTCTCGAAACCTCGAAAAATCTTATATAACACATTGACTGGGCATGTCAGAAAAGAGATCCCTTGATGTGAAACACTCACGAGGTTGGACGCTCATAGAGCTTGCCTTAGTGATTAGTCTCATGGCGATAGTTTCAACAGTGGCCTTACGTTTATATGCCAATCCATTGACCTTTAAACATTACACGTTTTCTCAAAAGCTGATTGAAAGTATTCACCAAGCTAAAATGGTCACGCTTTTTTCCAGTGAGACAGTCACCATCACCATGATAGATGAAAATCTCATTTTTTCAGTGAACGGATCGCCCCAAAGCACGTGGTCTGTTCATGTGCCTAAAGGTGTTCAATTTGATCATTCAGTCTTCCCCTTATCTTTGGGCCAAGAGGGATCGATTAAAAATTTAACATGGGTGACGCTTCATCATCGCGTTGTGCTTGAGCCTAGGACAATATATGCGTATCAAATTTCAAAAACACCATAGAGGTGCTTCTCTCATCGAAGTTGTTTGTGCCATGGTGATTGTAAGTGTTGGCATGGGAGGCATTTATGTCGGTCTTATGACGGCATCGAGAGATATGTTTGAGCCAGAAATAACTTTTGAGGCGATGAACATGGTTAGTTTTTATCAGGACAAAATAAGCGATCTTCAACTGTTAGATTGTGAAAGGGCCGATCTGATTTTAATAGAAAAAAATCTTTGTGAGCCGTTGAAGGAAACAAAGATGATGATGATTGATTTAAAAAAGGCGTTTCCTTGGGAAGGTGATAAATCCCTAGAGGTCAAAATTAGTTTGTTACAACCTTCGCCATTATTGTATCAAATTGACTATCATTTGATGGCAGGCAAAGAGACACTTCTTCGAAGTACTCAGTGGAAATCTTTATGAACAAGCAGCAAGGATGGTCCTTATATGAAACGGTCTTAACGATTGCTTTGTCATCAATCATTCTAGGTGCTCTTAGCGTTAGTTTATATCGCCCTATTCAAGATGTGTTTGCACTGAGTCAAAAATCAAAGGCCATTAAACCAGCCTTGTTAGCCATGATAGATTTAGAAAAATCACTAAAGCAATCAGATCTGAAGTTGGTAGCAAGAGATCATGGTCTAAGCGTCTTTAGGCATAATCAAGTGCAGCATTACAATTGTGCAAAGAGCTCTTTAACTCTTCAAACCGAAGATAATGATAGAGATTTTGTCTTATTGAAAGATGTTGAATGTGACTTTCAATTGCAAGAGCATCCATCATCTTGGTCAGTTTTATTTAAAATGAAAGGTCAGGCAGATCAATATCAGCGTCCTTTATACAGAGTCTTTTATGTTGCCAAAGAGGAGGGTTATGAAACATTATCTGAGTAGACAAAAACAATCCTCTTCAGGCTTCGTCTTGCTGGCAGTGATAGGGGTTATTTTAATTTTGAGTATGATGATAGGTGTTTTGATGCAACAGATGACTCAATCGAGTCAGCTTGTGACAACAGCTTTAGAGTATCATCATGCTCAAATGGCTCTAGCAGGGCATATAGAGCGATTCAAAGCTCATTTAGAAAAGTCACCTGATACTTGTCATGCACAGCATTTTGAACTGGATGAAGGCGCTTGGGGTGGCGTTAAGATTGATCTTCGCTGTGATTTAGTTGAAGGTCGATATCAGATTGTGGGTTATGCCAAGCATCATCGTCGTCCAGAAAGCATAGTTAGCCTCAAACGGGAGATTACTTTGGCGTATTAACTTTAGTACGCTGAACATGAATATCAATGGGAGATGATTCTGTGATAATTTTTCTACCATGTTTGATGTCTGCAACAACGGCTTTGATTTGAAAGGTTCCTCTCACTAATTCATGAAGCGTGAAAATAGGATCTCTTTGAGGTGTTAAATAAGGCTCATCATTGATATACAACTGTAGAGCATGGTGAGGATCTAATGGAGGCTCAACAAAAATGCGAACTTCAATACTTTCTATGTCTTTGGCCACGACAAAATCATGTTCAGGATATGTGATAACTATCTTATAAGGAATCATGGCAGGTTTGTCTGGTGTTGTAACATTATTTTGTTCTAAAGGGATAGAAGTGTAGGTTTGGATGGCAGGCAAGGTAATTTCTTGTGCATTCTCAAAAGGCTCATCGGAATAAATAGTCTTGCCATGTTCATCGACATATTTATAGACCTTTTTAGCATGAAGTGGTGATGTTAAACATAACATCACCACGATAAAGAAAATCAAGGATTTCATTTAAAGACTGTAATACATGTCAAACTCAACAGGATGAGTCGACATGGCTAAGCGAGTGACTTCATGGCGTTTTAATGCAATGTAACCGTCGATAAGATCGTCAGTGAAAACCCCGCCTTCTTTAAGAAAAGCCCTGTCTTTATCTAAAGCATTAATGGCATCTTCTAGAGATGAAGCAACACTTCGAAGCTCTTTAGCTTCTTCAGGTGGTAAGTCATACAAGTCTTTGTCCATTGGGTCGCCAGGGTGCATTTGATTGCGGATCCCATCAAGGCCTGCCATGAGTAGCGCTGAGAAAGAAAGGTATGGATTGGTTGCTGCGTCTGGGAATCTGACCTCTATCCTTTTGGCTGCACTTGGAGAGTGGGGGATCCGAATCGCTGCAGAGCGGTTTCTCGCTGAATAGGCAAGGTAAACTGGCGCTTCATAACCAGGAACTAAACGCTTATAACTATTGGTTGTTGCATTTGTGAATGCATTGATAGCTTTGGCGTGATTTAAAATGCCGCCAATAAAATGTAAAGCTGTATCAGAAAGACCAGCATAGCTGTCACCGCGAAAAATATTGTTTCCATCTTTGACCAGGCTTATATGGCAATGCATACCGTTGCCATTGTCGCCAACGATAGGCTTGGGCATAAAGGTAGCCGATTTCCCAAAGGCATGAGAGACGTTGTGCACAACGTATTTCAAGGTTTGTAGCTCGTCGGCTTTATGTAAGAGGGTTCGAAACTTAGTGCCAATTTCATTTTGATTGCCAGTGGCAACTTCATGATGGTGTGCTTCAACTTCTAGTCCCATTTCTTCTAAAGTTAAACACATAGCAGAGCGAATGTCTTGAGAGGAGTCAACAGGTGGAACGGGGAAGTATCCACCTTTGACGGTAGGCCTGTGGCCTAGGTTGCCGCCTTTAATGATGGAGTCAGAGTTCCACGAGGCTTCATCAGAATCAATAGAGTAAGCTGCGCCCTTCATATCGATTTTCCAGCGAACATCGTCCAAGATAAAAAATTCTGGCTCAGGCCCAATATTGCAAACATCAGCAATTTTAGTTGATTTTAGGTAGTTTTCAGCTTTTTTAGCAACTGAGCGAGGATCGCGATGATAGCTTTGCATGGTCACCGGATCATGAATATCGCAACGAATGATCAGGGTGGCATCGTCTCTGAAAGGATCCATCACAGCAGTGTCTGGATCTGGGAGCAAAACCATATCTGATTCATTAATGCCCTTCCAACCTGCGATGGATGAACCATCAAACATTTTTCCTTCCGCTAGGAATTCTTCAGAAACAGTGTGGGCTGGAAAAGAGATATGTTGGTCTTTACCTTTTGTGTCAGTAAATCTTAAGTCTACAAACTTAACTTCATGAGTTTGAATTTTTTCTAGTACATCTTGAATGGACATTGAGATCCCTCTTATTACGATAAAGTTAAAAGTTTTATTTTACTCCGTAAAGGTAACCGATGGAAGGAATGATCAACAAAGAGTAAAGACTAGGGGGAGTTAGGGGCCTATGCAAAATGAGCTAAAGCTCTTGGGTTACTGCTTTTTTGTTGATTCTGGGTGAATGATAGTGGGCGACATTTCATCAAGAATCTTCTTGGCAGTTTGGCTTTGGTTTTTTTCCCATAGGTCCAGAGCTTGCCAAAAATTCATCGAGTGCTCGTCAGGCGCTAAGGCTCTTATGGCAAAGAGAACATCTCGTAAATGGATAAATTTGTTTGAAAGCTCACCAAACAGATCTGAAGAATCATGCTCTGAGTCTGATGAGATTGTTGAGTATGCTGACCGACCTAGTTGAACGAAATAGCTTAAGCGGACTTGTTTTTTTTCTGCTCGCCCAGGGAAAAGGCCTGACACTAATAAACACTGATCACCAACATCTCTAAGTTGATGGTGCCTTGCTTGGCCCGCACTATTGGCGCTCTTTAAAAAATCTAACCCAAGGACGCTAGACGCCATTTCGGGTCTATTCATGAAGCGCATAAGCAAGAAAACGAGATAAGACTCTAATTCTTCATGCAATTGAATGCTGCTGCTGTGTTGAGCTTCGGCAACAAGAGTCAGCCACGAGGCCATGTCTGTGGGATGAATTATCAGTTTTTTCATTCGCCCTCCAGGAAGTATCTATATACTGTATCGGACCAATTTGGGACTCTATGAGTTCCTTTTATACTGTCTATAAGTATAAGTCATAATATGTGTAGTTGCTATAGTGTGTTAGGTATGTAATTGTTACGCACTTATCTATACAATAGGCCCAGCTTCGTTCTAAGTTATTGAGGATTTTTGTGGATACAATAAAAAATATTGCCATTATTGCGCACGTCGATCATGGTAAAACAACTTTAATAGATAAATTGTTCCAGCAAACAGGGACGCTTGGCCGCAAAGGCGCAGGTGATGTTTGTGTGATGGATTCTAACGATCTTGAAAAAGAGCGTGGTATTACAATTTTATCAAAAAATACTGCTATTTTTTGGAATAATACAAGAATAAACATTGTAGATACACCTGGGCATGCTGATTTTGGCGGTGAGGTAGAGCGTGTTCTTTCCATGGTTGATTCCGTTCTCCTGCTTGTTGATGCCCAAGAAGGTCCTATGCCACAAACCCGATTTGTGACAGAAAAAGCATTCAAGCAAGGATTGAAGCCTATTGTTATTATTAACAAAGTTGATAAACCTGGTGCCCGACCTGATTGGGTGATAGATAAAGTCTTCGATTTGTTTGACAAACTAGGAGCAACCGATGAACAGCTTGATTTCCAGATTGTCTATGCTTCTGGGATCCAAGGTATCGCTGGTTTAGAGCTAGATAACATGAGCGATGACTTAACGCCATTGCTAGAAACGATTGTTGAGCAGGTGCCAGCACCTCAGTGCGATCCAAATGGCCCATTCCAAATGCAAATATCATCATTAGACTATTCCAGCTTTGTTGGCTCGATAGGGATTGGTCGAATTCAGCGTGGTAGTGTGAAGACAAACACGAACGTCACCATTATTGGTGCTGATGGTAAGAAACGAAATGGTCGAATTTTGCAAGTTTTGGGTTACATGGGTCTAGAAAGGACTGAGATACCAAGCGCAAGTGCCGGTGACATCATCGCGATTAGTGGGATTAGCCCATTAAGCATTTCTGACACGTTATGCGATCCAAGTGCACCGGAAGCCTTACCAGCCCTGACGGTTGATGAGCCAACTATGACTGTTTTATTTTGGGTTAATAAATCACCATTTGCAGGCAAAGAAGGCGATTTTGTGACAAGCCGACAAATTGGTGAAAGGTTAAAAGCAGAATGTTTGCATAACGTTGCTTTGCGCGTTGAGCCAACTCAAGATCCAGATAAATTCAAAGTTTCAGGTCGTGGAGAGCTTCATTTAAGTATTCTGATTGAAAGCATGAGGCGTGAAGGGTTTGAGTTTGCGGTGTCACGCCCGGAAGTTATTTTTAAAGAGACAGATCAAGGCAGACAAGAGCCTTATGAAGCTCTAACGTTAGATGTCGAAGAAGCCCATCAAGGAACTGTCATGGAAATGATAGGGGAGCGTAAAGGTGATCTAAAAGATATGATCCCGGATGGTAATGGACGCGTTAGGCTCGATTACATTATACCAGCTAGAGGACTTATTGGGTTTCACACGAGCTTCCAGACCAATACATCTGGAACTGGTTTAGCAACACATGTCTTTGATCATTATGGCCCCTATAAAGAAGGCATTGAAAGTTCAAGAACTAATGGTGTTATGATTTCTAATGCGATGGGGAAAGCGACAGGCTATTCGTTGTTTAATCTTCAGGCTCGAGGCAAGTTAGCGATTGGACCTCAAGTGGAAGTTTATGAAGGTATGATCGTCGGACTTCATATGCGAGAAAATGATTTAGTCGTTAATGTTGTTAAAGGTAAGCAGCTGACCAATGTTAGAGCTTCAGGCACAGATGATAATATTGTTTTAACGCCACCTATGAAGCTTTCTTTAGAGCAAGCTATGGAGTTTATCAATAACGATGAATTGGTTGAAGTGACACCTAAGAATATTAGGCTGCGTAAGAAGTATCTTCTTGAGCATGAGCGTAAGAAAGCATCTCGAGAATAGATAGTTTAGGCAACCAACCATTTTGCTTTTAGCTTAAAAAAAGCCCGAGAAGGATCTCGGGCAAAATTGAATGTGAATTCAATATACTACTAATTATGGTGGTGTAAATAAAAATTGACCACAAGGAAGTTGCTTTTTACTGTGTAAGAGATCACCCGCTCTATTGTGATCTAAAGTTCATAAGCTATAATCCATCTATTATCACGGATGAGATTTTTTATGAAGATATTGTACCCTCCCATTAAACCCTACGCTCAACATATGCTCGATGTGGATAAACCCCATAGGCTATATATTGAAGAATCTGGAGATAAAGAGGGCATCCCTGTTTTATACGTTCACGGTGGCCCAGGCGCCGGGTGCTCGTCTGATGATAGACGCTTCTTTGATCCCGAAAAATATAGAATTATTTTATTTGATCAGCGTGGCTGTGGTCGCTCAACGCCCCATGGTTGCTTGGAGCGCAATACGACTCAAGATCTTTTGGCAGATATCGAAAAAATTAGAGATTATCTTGGGGTTGAGCGTTGGTTAATGTTTGGTGGCTCTTGGGGGTCGACTTTAAGCTTGCTGTATGCTCAAAAACATCCAGAAAGTGTTATGGGTTTGATATTGCGTGGTATTTTCTTGTGCAGAGAGCGAGATGTCAATTGGTTCTATAAAGAAGGTGCCTCACATGTATTCCCTGACCACTGGTCCCAATTTAAAGAATTTATTCACGAAGATCATCGAGATGATCTGGTAAAGGCTTACTATAAACTTTTAACTGGAGATGATGAGTTAGCTAGAATGTCAGCTGCTAAGCATTGGGCACAATGGGAAGGGGCTTGCGCCACTTTGAAACCCTGCAAAAGTGCTTTTAGTCGTTTCACAAACCCTCATACAGCGATGAGTCTTGCTCGTATAGAATCACACTATTTTGTTAATAGAGCATTCATAGAGGCGGATCAAATTTTAGATAATGTTGATAAGCTGGAGAATATTCCAGGTATTATTGTGCATGGACGATACGACATGGTTTGTCCTTTAGATAATGCACATACCTTGCATAAATCTTGGGATAGATCAGAGCTACATGTTGTTAGAGATGCCGGTCATTCAGCAAGTGAGCCTGGCAATACTGACGCCTTGGTGAATGCTGCAAATATTATGGCACGCTACCACGAGGGATAAGTTAAACCTCACTTTGTGTTGTTGTCGGGTTTTTGGTCTTTAACACAGATCCTAAAAGGATCCCAAGCTCAAAAAGACCAATCATGGGTATCGCCATTAGGATTTGCGAGACAACATCTGGTGGCGTTAGTAACATGCCAATGATGAATGAGGCCACAATGACATAAGATCTTTTTTGCTTAAGACTTTGCGCGGATTGAATTTTTGTCATCATTAAAACACAGACGATAATCGGTACTTGAAAAGCCAAACCAAACATCACCATCATTTTTAATATGAAGCTAGTATATAGCCCTATGTCGGTCATGACGTGGACGTTGCTAGGTGCCATAGTTACAAAGAACTTTAAAGCAATAGGGCAGACAAGCGCATAGGCAAAAAAAGCGCCTATATAGAAAAGACTAATCGAAAGGGTGCTTAAAATGAAAACAGGCTTTTTTTCTTCATGATACAAGCCTGGGGCAATAAAGTGCCATAACTGGTAGAAAAAAATGGGGGCGCTTACATATAACGATAGATACAAAGCTAACTTGATTGGCACCATGAATGGCGCAGCAACTTCTGTTGCAATCAGTTGTGCTTGGGGCAAGTGATTGATAGCCACACAAAATATGTCAAAGAGTTGTCTATCGAAATAAATCAGTGGCACAAGAAATAGGCAATAACTCACCAGACAAAAAGTTAACTTTTTTCTAAATTCAAGAATATGAGAAGTAAACTTATGATTCAGTGTCATGGTTATCTTTAGAGTCTTGCGTGATCGTATTAAACTCTGATTTTATTTGCGCAACAAAATTCTTGGCACCACTGATTCTGCGAAGCACAATTCTAGCTATGGCAGGAAGGTGTTGAGGTTTTATAACATAGATGCCAACAATCACTATGACTAATAATTCGCCAAACCCAATATTAAACATTTTTGTCTTTTTGCTTCTCATCGATTTCACGAACACCCTTTTTAAAGCCCTGATAAGCTTTTCCAAGATCTTCGCCCATACTGCGTAAACGCTTTGTGCCAAAAAGTAATAAAACAATTAATAATATTAATAAAAGTGACCCAGGACTAACGCCGCCTATTCCCATAAGATACCTCTTCTACATTCGGTTCATTTTTCCACCTAGCAAATGCAGGTGGAGGTGAAAGATTTCTTGGCCGCCAGAAGCGCCCGTGTTGATAACAGTTCTGTACCCATCTAAGCCTTGGCTTTTTGCAAAATTCTTGAGCGAGTTAAGCATGTAGCCAAGTAAATTTTCGTGCTCTTCATTAGCTTCAAATAGGCTTGGAATATGGGTATGAGGTATCACTAGCAAATGTGTATCAGCTTTGGGATTGATGTCTTTGATGACAAAAATTTTGTCATCTTCATAAAGCTTTTCTGTCGGGATTTCGCCTTTATCTAGCTTACAAAATAAACAATCCATCTAACTTTCGCTCCTCATGTTATCAATAGAGCTATTCTATCGCAAATCACCAAGATAAGAAGCTTAAATTCTCAAAAGTTGGCTGCATAATTGCGAGCCTAAAATATAACCTGTAAACATACTTAATATAGATAGGCCTACATTGAGGCCAATGTGTAAGATTAAAGCTGTCAACTGTCCGTCTTTTCCTAATGTAAGAACCTCTAAGCTAAATGCAGAGAAAGTTGTTAGCCCTCCTAAAAAGCCTACAATAAAAAGCAATCTTAAAAGCTCTTCATGACTTTGCCAGACACTAAGAATAAGACTTGTCACAAACCCAGCTAGAAAGCAACCTAAAACATTCACAGATAAAGTTCCAAGTAAAGCCCAACCATGTGATTGTGCAAAGTGGCAAAGCCAAAACCTTGAAAGTCCTCCCAATGCACAACCGAGTGCAACAAGAAGATTGGAGGTTAGATTCATGTGAGGCTCCATTATCATTTACATCTTTTAAGTGAATGCGGTTGCAGTTAAAAGATTTGCTTGTTAGGCTAAAGAGTAGCTCTTGAGGAAGTAAGAGGCAAGATCATGGAAGACGGGCCAAAGCGAAGGACGCATTGGGGGGCTGATGATGAAACAAGGAAATACGGTTTTGTATTTAATGCACAAGGATTTATTGATCTTGCAGAAATACCAGATTTTAGTGACCTATATTATCAGGCACCTATTCATGTCGATAAACTTATCAGTTTTGAAGATTTAGCCAATGCAAGCATTGTTTTTCGAGTCGCAAAGAATTGTGGTGTTGAGCCCGGCACTCTAAATTGTGGTGATACAAAGCTGCGAATAGAGCTTGCTTATCGCTTAAGTCAAACTTTTGTGGATAAGCAAGCAGAAGTTAAGGCACTTTTAGACAGTTGGCGTAAAGTTGCAAAACATCCTCTTGCTTTGCCTTATGCGGGGAGTTTTTACCCACCTGCATCAATAAGGGGTATGCTCTATAGGACAGAGGGCTTGGCGTCTTCTTTGTTTAAACTACCTTATTTTCATTCTTTTGAGTTGTTCCTACAATCTTATATGGAAGGCATGGTTAAGGTCATGGCTCATACAGCTCAACCCAGTATTCCTCAATATTTAAAAGCTATGCAATGGGTTCATTATAATCTGCAAGGTCAATTTTTTCTTGATAATGAGCTATTACAGTGGCCTATCATCAATCAGTATCTTCAGGGTTATCTAGATAGAGATCCAGAATGTCGAGAAGTGATTGGATTAAAAGAAAAATTATCAAAAGTTGATCTAACCAGCCAAACTTCAAGCTGGATGTATCATATTTGTGCTTATATTAATTTAGATTTAGAGGATGTGTCCGAAGATTTTAGTGATTTTAGGAAAGAGCTTAGCCTGGCGATGAGTTATTTATGTCGCGGTCAATCATGGCGAGAGCATGTTGGACCGTTGTTGTTGGATAATAAATTAAGTCGAAACCAATCGTTAGCAAATTTTATGCAAGCTTTGGAAACCATTGATGAGCTTTTGGCATGTCAAACAAAAAGATCTAAAGCGCATTTAGAAAAATTTAAATCCTATTTTAGTGCTTGGATAGATCAGGCAAAGGATCCAGATTTAACCCTTTTTAAGTCAGGTATTATTTTTGCTTGCTATGAGCTGGCACAAAGAATTCAATTGTTTTGTTTTCATGATGAAAGAGAGCCATTCTTATTCGTAGATGTGGGTCAATCGATTGAGCAAGATAGAGCCATCTTTGACAGACTAGGTGAGCATTTAAAAGATCTAGCGATGTATCAGCTGTTTGATTTGGCTAAAAAAGTAAAATGTTCGGAGTGTAAAGAGACTTTATTGGCCGCGCTTTCGAGTCGTTGCGAATTAGAATCTCAGCGACACTCTATGTTAGTTGTACGTCGGTTTCAACCTGTGACAGCTATCCATGCTGATCCGATGTTGAGTTTGTGCTCAAGTTTTATGGGGTTAGGGTTGGTCGCTCCAAAACCTTGGGTCAAATTATTTGAAACGCTTCAAAGGCATGCCAATGGTGAGGACACTTTCGGTGATGTTGTTCTAGCTAAACACATTGATTCAGCAACAGACTTAGTCGATTATGATAAAGCTAAGGCCCAAGCCAAAGCTAGCTCTGCTTGGGGGTTTTTCGGTTGGTAGCATACTCTTGTGGATTACTTTGTGATGAGCAGAAGTCCGCCTGTCAAGATTGCGGTAGAGGCTAACATGATTGTTAAGTTGAGGTCGTCAGAAAATTGTAAGCCTAGTGTTATCACACCAGCTCCAATCAGTAGAAAGCTTAATCGTTTTGGCCAAGGGTTAGGTGCTTGAGTCTTTTTGGCTATTTTTGACTGATGAATTTGTGTTTGTTGGAACTTAACAATGTCATAAATCGCCTCAGGGATCTGCGGCAACTTGTTCATTAAAAAAGGAAGTCTTTTTGTAAGGTTATGGCGCAATGCTTTTGGTCCCATATGAGTTTTCATCCATTTCTCTAAATAAGGCCTTGCCGTTTGCCATAAATCAAGATCAGGATAAAGTTGGCGCCCAAGCCCTTCAATGCTTAAGAGCGTTTTCTGTAGCAACAAAAGTTGAGGCTGGATATTCATATCAAATTGTTGAGCGGTCTGGAATAGGCGCAAGAGTAGTTTTCCAAAGGAAATCTCATGTAACGGTCGCTCAAAGATGGGCTCGCTGACGGCACGGATACTGGCCTCGAAAGCTTCAACTCGGGTATTAGGAGGAATCCAACCAGATTCGATGTGCAACAAAGCAACTTGCCGGTAATCACGTTTGAAAAAAGCCAAGAAATTCGATGCTAAATATTTTTGATCATCAGGGTTGAGTGATCCCATAATGCCAAAATCGACAGCAAGGTAGCGTGGCATCTCTGGATTTGAGACGTCGACAAAAATATTGCCAGGGTGCATATCCGCGTGAAAGAAACAATCTCTAAAGACCTGAGTGAAAAATATTTCTACGCCTATGCTGGCCAGCTTTTTAAAATTAACATTGGCTGCTTGAAGGGCTTGAATATCTGAAATGGGGATACCATACACACGCTCTTGGACAAGCATGTCTTCAAAGGTATAGTCCCAGTAGACTTTTGGAACGTGTAATACGGGTGAGTCTTCAAAATTTCTCTTCAATTGCGAAGCGTTTGAGGCTTCACGAACGAGATCCACTTCATGCACTAAAGTGTATTCAAATTCTTCAACCATCTCGACAGGTTTAAATTGTGCCAACGAAGGGAATGTCTGCTTGAGACCTTTGACAATGGCTTTAAGCAAAGCGACATCACGCTTAATTAAAGCGCCAACACCGGGGCGAAGCACTTTGATGATGATGGCGTCACCAGTTTCTTTGAGGGTGGCGGTATGAACTTGAGCGATCGAAGCACAAGCTAAAGGCGTCAGGTTAAAATCATTAAATACATCTTCGAGTGGGCAGCCTAATCTTTTTTCGATGATAGCTTTGGCTAGAGCGCCGTCAAAGGGGGGAACGTCATCTTGTAATTTGGCTAGCTCTATAACGAAAGCTTCTGGAATAAGATCTTTTCGTGTAGATAGAATTTGTCCAAATTTTATAAAAATCGGCCCAAGCTCTGTGAGCGCTTTCCTAAGGGTTTCTGGCTCAGGTAGTTTTTCTGATTTGAACCAGCGCCATGGCATGAAGATTTTAGTCCAACGAAGAGGCGCAAAAGCTGGATGGGTAAAAACAATGCTGTCTAAACCGTGTTTTAACAAAATATATTGGATCGTAAAAAATCGAATTATTTTAGACATGATTGCTCTTTGATTAATGTCTGGATGTTAGTCTTAGTTTTTTCAATCTCATCTTGAAGCTGCTGAATATCTTTACAAAAAGGCTCAAATGCCATCGATGATGCATAGAGCTCTTTTTCAAAGCTGACAAAATCGGCAACATCTTGAGACTTTTCTTGAAAGAGAGCACTTAAGGTTTTTTTGCTTTTTTGAAAGGCTCTGATGAGCGTTTCAGCCATGATGTCAGAAGTCAGCTTGGTCAGCAGATGCTCTAGATCCGGAGGGCTTAATCGCAGACTGATCATACAATCTTGCAAAAAAGCCGTGTCGCCAACCACGGAAACATGATGTTGGATTAAAGTATGAGGGCCAGAATCCTTTTGAAAAAGCAACTGAATGAAAGAAGAGCCTTTTCCTTGGATAGTAACCTGGGCAGGTGTTGGCTCATGAAGCCATTGCCAACCAGTGGCTGTGACTTGAAGATAAAGAGATATGTCAGGCTCAGAACATTGGATGTGTAAACATTGGCCGCGATGGTTGCGCAAAGGCTCTAAAGCCTGAGGTTTAAGACTGTAAAAACCTGATGAAGCCATATGAACCATAGGCTTAAGCCGATTTAAAAAGCTAGGTTTCATAAGATTTTACGGCGCGATGAATCGCCACCATACCCATGGATAAATTAAAGTATTCACACTGCTCAAACCCAGTACTTAAGATCATGGCTTTTAACTTTTCTTGATTAGGATGCTTACGAATACTTTCTGCAAGATATTGATAGCTATCAGCATCTTTAGCAAAGATCTTGCCAAGTTTTGGTAATATTTTAAACGAATAAGTGTCGTAAAGAGGTTTGAGAGTCTGTTTGATCTCTGAAAACTCAAGCACAAGAAGCATGCCACCAGGCTTTAAAATCCTAGCCATCTCAGCTAAAGCCAATTCTTTTTGAGCGACATTTCTTAGACCAAACCCGATGATGATGCGATCGAAGGTCTGATCGAAAAAGGGTAGAGCTTGCGCATCAACATTGGCCAAAGTCATTTGGCAGACGCCTTGGTCGATGAGTTTGTCTTGACCTTGGCTTAGCATGTCAAAATTGATGTCTGCAAGAACGCACTGCTTGGGTGCTTTGGGGTGCTGAAGAATTCGCTGAGTGAGGTCGCCAGTCCCACCGGCTAAATCCAGAACGGTATGCTCTGAGTTAAGTCTAAGTAATGAAATAGCCTGTTTTTTCCAGAGCCGATGAAGACCTCCTGACATGAGGTCATTCATCAGATCATATTTACTGGCAACGCTACTAAAGACTTGGTTGACTTTTTTTTGCTTATCCTTAAGAGGAATTTGCTTAAAGCCAAAGTCGGTGGTTTCCTGACTCATAATATGAATTGACTTAAGTCTTGATCTTTGACAAGTTCATTCAGTTGATCATTGACGTAACTTGCATCAATATGAACGGTTTCTCCGCTCATGTCCGTTGCTTTGAAAGAGACCTCTTCCAGAAGACGCTCCATCACTGTATGCAGACGTCTTGCGCCAATGTTTTCGGTACGCTCATTAATCTCAAAGGCAATTTCAGCAATACGCTTTACGCCGCAACTTGAAAAAGTGACTTGAACTCCTTCAGTACCAAGCAATGCAACATATTGCTGAGTTAGAGATGCATCCGGCTCCGTTAGGATTTTTTCAAAATCTTCAACTTTAAGCGCGTCTAGCTCAACTCGAATAGGGAGACGACCTTGTAATTCGGGGATTAAATCTGATGGTTTTGCAAGATGGAATGCACCACTTGCGATAAACAAAATATGGTCAGTTTTGATGGTCCCATACTTCGTTGATACGCTGCACCCTTCCACAAGTGGCAAGAGGTCACGTTGAACCCCTTCGCGAGAGACGTCGCCACCACCAGCTCGATCAGAGCGTTGTGTGACCTTATCTATCTCATCTAAAAAGACAATCCCGTGTTGCTCAAGTTTGTCGATAGCACGAACTTTAATTTCGTCGTCATTGACTAACTTAGAAGCTTCTTCTTGCTGTAAAATTTTACGAGCCTCTTTAATTGTCATCTTTTTTAACTTGGACTTACCGCCAGAGATGTTTTGAAACATGCTTTGGAGTTGGTTTGTCATCTCTTCCATGCCGGGAGGCGCCATAATTTCGACGCCCATGGCTGCTTGTGAGACTTCGATTTCAATCTGAGTTTCTTCTAGCTCGCCCTGGTGGAGTTTCTCTTTAAAAGATTCGCGCGCTTTAGAGCTTTCTTCTACCGGTGCTGGTTTGTCCATAAAGCCCATAGATTTTCTAGGCACTAAAGCATCTAATATGCGCTCAATAGCGTTGGCTTCTGCTTTTGCTTGAACTTTCGCAATATCTTCTTCACGAGTTAGTTTGAAAGCTGTTTCAGCAAGATCTCGAATGATAGACTCAACATCTCGCCCGACATAACCAACTTCTGTAAATTTTGTGGCTTCAATCTTAATAAAAGGCGCCCTGGCTAATTTAGCTAAACGTCTAGCAATTTCAGTTTTACCAACACCAGTTGGCCCAATCATTAAGATGTTTTTTGGTGTGATTTCATGACGTAAAGATTCATCAACTTTCATACGTCGATAGCGATTGCGAAGAGCGATGGCAACAGAGCGCTTGGCATTGTGCTGACCAATAATATGTTTATCTAATTCATGAACGATTTCACGGGGAGTCATGACAGACATAATTTCACCTTTTTAGTATTCTAATTCTTCTATGGAGTGGTGCTGGTTGGTATATACGCAAATATTACCAGCAATCTCTAAGGATTTTTTAACAATTTCTTGGCTGGATAACTTAGTGTTTTCTAATAAAGCAGTTGCCGCTGATTGGGCAAATGGGCCGCCAGAACCAATGGCGATTAGATCTTTTTCAGGCTCGATGACATCGCCGTTACCAGTAATGATAAGTGATGCTGTGGCATCTGCTACTGCTAGTAAGGCTTCAAGTCTTCTTAATACTTTATCAGTGCGCCAATCTTTAGCTAACTCAACAGCCGCACGGGTTAGTTGGCCATGATGCATTTCTAACTTGCTTTCGAAGCGCTCAAACAAAGTGAAAGCATCTGCTGTGCCACCAGCAAATCCAGCAAGAACTTTCCCTTGATATAATCTTCGAATTTTTCTTGCGTTGCCTTTTAAGATGGTATTACCCATAGAGACTTGCCCGTCTCCGCCTAGAGTAACTTTGTTGTCACGCCTGACCACGACGATTGTCGTACCTCGATACTGCTCCAAGAGGGCCTCCACGAATACATCAATTGTTAGAAAATTGACATTATACTCGTATTTTAAGTATCAGGCTATTAGAGGCAAGGTTTTGCTTTAAATTTTGTTGCATAACTAAAGCTTCAGATTTTGTTGGGAATGGCCCTATATAAACTCTGTACCAAGTTTCATTCGGTGGGATTTTTACGGTTTGGATCTGAGACTCGAATCCATTTAAGGCTAATGTTGCTTTTAACTTTTCAGCTTGGTCAGTCACCTTAAAAGAGCCGGCTTGTAAAATATAAACGAGCGGAGATTCTTGAGCTGGTTTTTCGGCTTGCCGAAGTTGTGCTGGGGTTTCAACATCTGGCATTTCAACTTTTAAATTTGGCAGCAAGGTATAAAAATCAAACCTGTTTTTAGCATTCTCTGGATCTTCTGTTGGTTCTTGTAATGGAGCAACGTCAGATTCGGTGACAACAATAGGTGGTTGAGGAGGTTGGTAATGATAGTTTTGTCCCCATTTCCAAAAAATAAAAATAGCTAGCCCAATGCCAAGAAAGACGCCAGAGAATAACCAAATCCATCCGGGTAATGCCGAATTTGACTGAGATCTTTGCCTTGAACTTGAGTGAGTATGGTTTTTTACTCGTTTATTTGCATAGTCTTTAGTCATTAGTTGGCTTTCTTATCTCGCAGAAGTAACTCTATACTTCTAATTCTATCTCATTTCTGCAGGATCCACATCTAAAGACCATTTTACATAAGTTTTTAGAGTGTTTTCATCAATAATTTGAGGCAATTTGGCTAAAAGATGGTGTAAATACTTCCTTTCAGAGCATTGAAGCATCAGTTGAAATCGGTAATATCCTTGTTTTTTAGACATCATTGCTGAAATTGGACCCCAAACATCTACAATTTGGCTTTGAGACTTTAGCCCATGTTTAAGTTGCTCTAAAAATTTTTCGGGCTTATCCGGTGATTTTGCTTGGGCTTTTATGATGGCAACGTAAGCATAGGGA
>CAYGPI010000048.1:0-21042 GCA_964351745.1 uncultured Francisellaceae bacterium | reverse complement strand
TCGCCTGACAATATCTGCATGTACCGTGCTAAAATAATGCCATCAACTTTATCTTTTAAGAGAGTAAGCATGTTTTGCTCGGCTTGTTCACGCAAACTTACGCCATTGGGTACATGATGGAATGGAATGCCAAAACGCTCTGTTGCCTCTCTCAAATCCTCATGGTTACTAATCACCATTGAAATGTCTAATGGTAATTCTTTACGAGAATACCGCCATAAAAGATCTAAGAAAGCATGATCATGCTTTGAAACCAGAAGCGCCATCTTTTTAAATTCACTAGCGTAACTAATTTTAAATTCTAAAGATAAAGGATCAGCAACTTCCGTTTGAAATTTCTGAGCAAACTCGTTTTTTGTAACATCTAAATGAGGCGTCTGAAACTCAAGTCTTAAAAAAAAGCGACCGTTTTCAGGATCCGTAGAATGTTGATCAAGCGCTGTAATGTTTGCACAGTGATCGAATAAAAATTTAGTTATTTTACACACTATCCCTGGTTTATCTTCACAGGTTACAATTAATCTTGCAACAGACTTTTCTTGAATATATGACATGTCCTACCTACTCTATAATTTAGGCAAATTATACCAGTTTTTTCGCTACGATTCAGTCTACAGACTAGCAACAGAAATGATATGCTAAAGTTTGATTAAAAGGGAAATTTTATGACAGAGCATACAGCACCATTAAAAGTTAATTTTGCAAGTTACTTAGCTTCTTCTTTCTGTTTAACCTTTAAACATTATGGGAAATTACTACCGTATTATTTGATTGTGTCACTCGTCTATACCGCACTTTCTTTTACTTATCATTTTATTAACTTTGAGAGCCAACCTCAGCTTTTATCCATTTTGATGATTGGGTGGCTGCTTTGGGTACCATTAATCGCAGGCTATCTCTACTTTCACTCAGAAATCATGAAGGATAATAAGCCAAACTTTAAGCATGCTTTCCTGCTTGGCTTTTCTAAAATTTTAGCTCTGATAAGCAGCTTAGTTGGCATTTTTATTGTTCCTAGCCTTTTAATAGGTCTAAGTAGCGTTCTAGCCTTCTTTTTAATTCACCGTGAATTAGAGCAAGCTCTGTGGCCTGTTGTTGGGGTTACCTGTTTTCTAATCATCCTTTTACTTAATACTAATCTTTTAAGCCTATTAATCATTTGCACTGCATCATCAGAAGCAACTTTTCCTGGGTTACATCTTAAAGAGATCATGAAGGGACATTACTTTCAGACTCTCTCAAGAAGCACGTTAGCCTTTCTTTTGTTGTGTACTTTATTTACAACGCCATTTTGGTTAAATTATGTTGTAGAACTTACTCCAGAATTGCGGTGGATGGCTTTAGCGGGAAATTGCCTATGTGTTTTATTGATCTCCCCATTTTTTTGGAATCTTATGATTATGGATTTACACTATTTAGAGCGAAACAAAATCCAACACGAACCAAAACCTGAAACAAAAGTCCGAAAAGCTGTTCAAGCAGCCCCTAAAGCTCAATTAAAAGATGAAGATTGGTTCTAAAGAAAGAAATTCTATTTGAAATGACCAAAATAACATTATTTTTTTGATTTTGGTCGTTTTGAGCTTTTCTTCGTTTCTACTGCTCCTAAACTATCATAAAGCCGTTGAGCAACTTCATCTCTATCATGCATTAACGCCACTTGAGCCAAAGTAAACCCATGAGGCCACTTCATGTTTGCATCAACGCCAATTTCTTCATAAAGTATTACAATCTCGTCGGTGTTCATCGTGACAGCTGATAATGCTTTAACCATCACTGATAAATCATCCACATCTTCCTCTGGATCAAACCTCGCGCCGGGATGTTCGCTTTGGAACCAAGCTTCTAGCTCTTCTAGTAACTGCGCCTTGTCTTTTAATAAACTCATAAGATTCTCTTACAAACTGGTTCATTTAAAATTTGTATCGCTCATTCTAAGTATATGCCAGAAAACTGGCCATATCTTCAAATAAGACTTATTCCATTTTTCAGAGTAAAGAAATATCAATTTATTAAGCCTTGCCTCTTTTATATTTGTGTAACTGCACTATAATACTGCCAGTATCCACAGTTTTAATCCAAAGGAAAGTTGCGTCAATGACTGCCAAAAAAGTTTTTCGGCAAATTAATACCCAAGCTCTATATGCTCTTTCTGAGCTGTTTCAAAAAGACGTTACCAGCTTGGTGGATTATTATTTAAGCGATTCAAAAAAACTAATGGAAAAGCTCAAAGTTCATTTCTCAAAACATGAATTTCATTACATCATGACAACCGCTAGAGAATTGCGGGAAAATAGTGTGGAAGTGGGTGCAACTTATTTCTCCTTCATCATGCTTGGGCTAGAAATTGTTGCTAGTGAACATCGGATTACCCAGTGGCAAGAAACTCTAAACCTAATCGAGCAAAACTATCAATTAATAAGCCATGAGTTGTCGCAAATGAGTCATAAAAATACAAGCTATTATCGCTAATCAATCATAGCCGCTCCTGTCTAAGTTGAAAAGATAAATAGTCAATTGGTACACTCACATCTTTAAGAAGTGAGATAGCATCATGTCTGAATTTATCCAAACCAATATTCATAAAAAAGTCATGGTCATAACCATCAACCGCCCTGACAAAAAGAATGCACTCACTCAAATGATGTATAAGCAGTTAAGCTCGGCTCTCATTGAACTTCAAGAAAATTCCGAGCTAGCGGTAGGTCTCATAACAGGCTCACAACAATGCTTTACTGCAGGCAATGATTTGCATGATTTCATTCAACTCAAAACGCCAGAGGATATGGCAGATGTTAAAGCCTTTTTACATGAGTTGGGCCACATAAAAAAACCTTTCTTAGCTGCCGTTGATGGTGCTGCTGTAGGCATCGGCACAACGTTACTTGCTCATTGTGATTTATGTTTTGCAAGCCCAAGCGCATACTTTCAGATGCCTTTTGTTAATTTAGGACTATGTGCTGAAGCAGGCTCGTCTGCGCTTATGCCACAAATCATAGGCCAGCGAAGAGCCAATGAGTTATTCTTGCTTGGGGAGCGCATCACTGCAGAAAAAGCTTGCCAATACGGTTTAATTAATGAAGTTATCAACTCTGACGTCTTAAAATACACTCTGGAAAAGGCTCATCAAATCTCTGAAAAGCCAATAGATGCGTTGCTTGCCATTAAAAAGCAATTAAAAGAAAATACCTACTACGATCATGACACTGTCATCAATGAAGAATATGAAACCTTTTTTAAACTTCTCCAATCTCACTCGACCCAACAGACGATAAAATCATTCTTTGATAAAAAGTAATCATAGAACATAAAAGGAAACTTTATGCAAAGTCAAGCCGTCATTTCTTCAAGTGGTTTGTTTCATCCTAAAGATATCATTGATAACGACACGCTGGTCGCATCTTATAATGAGTATGCTGAAACTTATAATACAAAACATGCTCAAAGCATTCAAACAGGCAAACTTAAAGCGCTAGAATTATCTTCTGCAGCATTCATATTAAAAGCTTCGGGTATCAAGCAACGGTATGTGGTTGATAAAAATGGGATCCTAGACATTCAACGTATGAGACCTTTCATTCCTAAGCGAGACGATGCTGAACTAAGCCTTCAAGCTGAAATGGCTGTCAAAGCTATCGAAAACTGTTTGCAAGAGACGTCGCGAAGCCCCAGCGACATTGATTGCCTTTTACTAGCGTGCTCAGGGTTCCAGCGGCCTTACCCCGCCATCTCTATTGAGGTTCAACAAGCACTCAAGATGAAAGGATTCGCACTAGACTTAAATGTTGCCTGCTCATCGGCAACTTTTGCTCTATCGATGGCCAATGACATGATCAATGCTGGCACTGCTCGCTCTGTTTTAGTGGTTAATCCCGAAATATGCTCTGCACACCTTAATTTTACCAATAGAGAATCTCACTTTATTTTTGGAGATGCTAGCACCGCAGTTTTAGTTGAGCATCAAGATCATACCAGCAGTAATCACCTTTGGAAGATCAAAAGCTGTCGCCTTGCAACCCAATTTTCAAATAATATTCGAAACAATCACGGGATCTTAAATGATTGTGAAGTTGAGAATGGTAAAACATCAACCACTGCACTTTTTCACCAACAAGGCAAAAAAGTATTTAAAGAGGTCGTGCCTATGGCTTTTGGGCATATCGTCTCCCATTGTGAAGATCATCAACTTAATAGCCAAGACATCAAAAGATACTGGTTACACCAAGCAAACAGCCATATGAATCAGCTTATTGCAAAAAAATTACTAGGTGAAGAGCCTTCTCTAGAGCAAGCACCAACCATTCTAGACACTTACGCTAACACCGCCTCATGTGGCAGCATCATTGCTTTTCATTTATATCAGCAAAGTATGCAAGCCAAAGACTTCGGCCTCATTTGCTCTTTTGGGGCTGGTTACTCTGTCGGTAGCCTTTTATTGGAAAAAATGTAAATGAATTTATATATTCGACTCTTTGCATTATGGATTCGTTTATTTTTCTCAAAGAAGCAACATCCCTTAGAGCTTACAGCCAGATTTTTTAGAGTCTGGCCAAATGACTTAGACTTCAACTTTCATATGAATAATGGCCGCTATCTCACCATCATGGATTTAGGTCGTTTTGATTTAATGGGCAAGACTAAGCTTTGGAAATTAGCCTTAAAGCGAGGATGGATGCCTGTTTTAGGGAGCGCAAAAATTCGCTTTTTTCGAGGGTAAACTTTATTTCAAAAATTTAAGCTAACGACTCAACTCGTGTACTGGGATGAAAAATGGATCTATTTAGAGCAAAAATTCTACCATAAGGAAAAAGTCATGAGTCAGGCTTATGTGAAAGCTGTTTTTCTCAAAAAAAAAGACAAAGTGACCCCAGATGAAGTGATGTCTGGTTTCAATTTAGATTTAATAAAACCTGATCCCTCCCCTGCTTTAAAAGCGTGGTTGGAGGCTGAGAAGATTGAAAGCACAAGGATCACAACATGAACATAGGCATTATTGGTGGTGGTTATTCAGGTGTTATATCAGCTATCCATATAGCAAGAAGCCATCCAACTTATCAAGTCACTCTCATCAACGATAATGCAGCTGGCTTAGGGATCGCCTACTCGACTCCTTATGATTATCACCTACTGAATGTACCAGCGGGAAAAATGAGCGCCTTTGCAGACAAGTCAGATCATTTTATAGATTGGCTAATCGCGCAACAATATAGCAATCCTTCTGAAAAGGATGAGCCCATTTCCAAACATTTTATCTCGCGAAAAATTTATGGCGAATATATTCAAAACATCTTAAAACAGTCTCTTTCTAGTCAAACCAATTTGGAAGTTATTCTAGATGAAGCTCTTGGTCTTTCAAAGATGAAAGACCAGTGGCAAGTCGATTTTAATAGGACTCAACCTAAATTATTCAATAAAATAGTTCTAGCTCTGGGAAACTCTAAGCCTACTGGATTATTTAACTTTGCTAAAAGCCCAAGAATTATTGAAAACCCTTGGGATTGGAAAAAGATCACCGCTATCCCCAAACAAGCTCACGTGCTCATCGTTGGCTCGGGTCTAACTATGGTTGATGTTGCTCTCAGCCTTAAGAATCACCAACATCAAGGTCCCATCACAACACTATCGCGCCATGGTTATTTACCTCACGCGCACGATCTTACAGCCCCCCCTCCCATCGAATGGGAGCATGTACCAAAGACTATTCTAGGCATTATCAAGGCTATTCGGATAAATACCATTAAACCCAACACTCACTGGCGAAGCGTGATTGATGGACTGCGCCCTCATACCCAGGGCCTATGGCTATCACTGCATGAGAAAGAAAGAAAACGATTTTTAAGACACGCTAGAGCTAGCTGGGATGTTCATCGCCATCGCATTGCAACTCGAATTTCTGAGGAGATTAAAGAGCTTATTGATAAGAAACAATTAAAAGTAAAGGCAGGCAGAATCTTAAATCTTAACCAAGATAACGACAAGCTAAATCTAACTTTTAGACAAAGGTATGACGCAGGTGAGAAAAGCCTTAACCCAGATTTCATCATTAATTGTATTGGGCCTAATGGAGATTACAGTAAGCTCGATATTCCTCTGGTAAAATCACTTATCCTTCTAAAAGAGCTTACGCCTTGTCCTTTAAAACTTGGGATCAACACCACAACAACCGGCGCTCTTATCAATGCTCAAGGAGACGCTTCGAAAACTCTTTTTAGTGTAGGCCCGCCAACAAAAGGTATTTTCTGGGAGACCATAGCTGTACCTGATATACGAGTACAAGCACAAGCCCTAGCAAATATACTGTAGCCCATAAAAAAAAGGGCCTTTAACGGCCCTTTTCCTAAAAGCAATTACCATTCGTAACGAAGTTTCAATGAGCCATAATGACCAATATATTGGCGTCTAAGCTGTAGATCATAATTCATAGAGAAAATCACTTTACTAGCATATGCTGTTAAAGCTCCACCTATATTATAAGTAATTGGATCTGGGTTGGCACTTTTAGTATCAAAGGTCACTGTACCACCAGAAACAAAGTTTGAAGTATTCTCTAAGTTTTCTCTTAAGAAATCATAATGAATGAACATTCTAAACTCTGGCACATAAAGCGCCTCGACATATTCATTCATGGAGGCAAATCGTACACCTAAGATCCCAGTGATCTCAGAAACATTTTTGGCTTCAATCGCAAGACCAATACCACCCGCCGTCGCTTCTGTATAACCATCTAAATCAAGTGTGCCATATTGCGCACCGATGGTAGGAACAATACGATATTTGCCAGAGGCTAAATTGTAGCCAGTTTCAAACTTGCCCGAATACTGCCATGCCTTATAATCTGAGCGGGCCGTTCTCGTGAAGCTACCAATTTCAATTTTACGATTCGATTTGTAGGTATTTAATGCGGCAGATAATAAAGTATCAAAATGCCAAGCATCATATTGATACGTGCTATACCCAACCAATTGCATACTCGTGATATCTAGCTCGTTAGGCGCCTTACCGCGACCTTCAATATCAGCCATACTATAGGCAAAAGCTGCCCCTGCAGTAAACTCTGGGCTAAAGCTTTTATCAGCACCAACAGCTAAACCAATGGAAGAGGCCTTGTATCCAAAAAAGGT
This sequence comes from uncultured Francisellaceae bacterium, assembly GCA_964351745.1. GTDB lineage: Bacteria > Pseudomonadota > Gammaproteobacteria > Berkiellales > Berkiellaceae > CAYNJF01. The sequence continues at coordinate 13,921 of CAYGPI010000048.1, read as the reverse complement.
ATCCATATTCTTTTGGGAAATGCTGCTTGCATATATTTTACCCCAACCGCCCATACCAAAGCGTGGCTCATCACCTGCTTGCACCGCCGTTGTAAAATCTTTTAAATTTCTTGCTTGATCGAGTCGACCAACGACAGTGTTCACTGCGTTGTTATGCATCTGTTGGCTTATTTCTACTAAACCACCACTTGAATCTGGTGCCAGGCTTTCTAAAGCGTTAGAAATTTCACTCGCCGAAGGTAAAGTATCCATTTGTGAAATAGCTAGTTTCAAATCTTGGCTCAAGTTTCCACCAGCGCCCAAAGCATCCAAGGCAGTTGCAACATTCGCAGAGTTTTCTGTGACTGTCAGGGCTTGAAATGGTTTTCTAACGGCTGTTAAAATCACATTATTAGCATCACTTCCATTAACAAAAGTAATGGTTTGAGAGACCGGCTGGCCAATGACAATTGAATTTGTCCCTCCAATAGCGGCCCCCGAAACTAAAGTGAAAGCATCACCATTAGCAATAAACCCATTGCCAGTTATAGATGTATTAAAGGTCTCATTGGTTACATCAGAAGGATCTAAAATTGATATTTTTGAATGATTTGTGGTATCACTCAAGGTCATATTATAAACAGCGTTACTAGCTCCAGGACCAATAGAGTTTACGCTCATAGTGCCAGTTTCAGCTAGATTAATAGTGCCTGTGTTATCCACATTAAGAGCACCAGCAGTTTTTATGAGTGCCCCACCTGCATTGATACTTAAAATGCCCATGTTATTGAAAGTCGTATCGCCACCTACAGCATTACTTCGCAACTGATCATTTATCTCTACGGATGCACCATTACTAATAGTGAAGTTATTAGGATCAATACCATTCCCCATAAGCACAGGATTATCATTAATTGTAAAAGTGCCTGCTTGCACGTTAGTCGTTGTGAAATTTGAGATCACACCACTTGATGAAAAATTACCTGTAACATTCAATGTCTGATTCTGGCCGGCTGTCCCTGCAAGAGTTCCCGATACTGTTGTATTTTCAATGTTAATCACTGAACCATTGGTTGCTGTGATCACGTCACCAGTCACACTACCACCAGTAAACGTCGCTGTATTTGAACCTGGGAAAGTAATATGTCCTGTTACAGTGCCAGCTGTTTGATTGTAACTAGTCGTGCCTTGTAATTCTATAGCTGTAGCATTGGCTACAGTATTTGTAATATTACCTGAGTTATGAAACCCGCCAGCTATTGTGTTCGCTGCGGCAACAAAAACAGTAGGCTTAGTCGCAAAGGAATTTTGTATGGTGCCAGAGTTTTCAAATTTACCACCAATACTATTCGAAATATTAACAGCAGACTCTGGTGAAACCCCTGTTGATGTGTGGGTAATTGTACCGCTATTGGTCACATCTCCGCTCACACCCGTACCTGTCACATTCAACCAAAGCGTACTATTATTATTTGACTTTAAAGTACCGGCATTGGTAATGCTACCTGTAAAATTATCGTTAATCTCAATGGCGGAGCCGCTAGTAGCACCTAATGTTGAGCCAGAGACGTCAATCACACCAGTTGCTGTGTTAACAATGTCGCCTTGATTGTCTCCATAGAAACTTAAACCGCTACGCCCAGCGTTGATGTTGCCCGAGTTCGTGAAATTAATTTTGTTAGTAGATGAATTGTCATCAACTCTAAGACCATGAGCATTGTCAACTTGAATTGTACCGCCAAAACTATTTGTTATATCACCTTGAAACTTAGCGTTAACACCACCGCCAAAGTCTCTTACAAGGATAGCTCCAGCATCATCAGCACTTGCCACACTGTTTAATGCGCCAGAATTAACTATGCTGCCAGTTACCGTCTGCTCTATTTGGATAGCGGAACTATTATTCCCTCCTGCAAGACGAGTTTCGATTGTGGCACCAGCCTCATTGAGAATAGTGATACCTGTTGTTGCAACCAACGAAATAGCATCATCACCGCCAGAAATGATACCTCCTGAACGATTTGAAACTGAAGCACCAGTAGTGCCTGCCAAAAATCTTATCGCATCTTGTGTCGAAGTATTTTGAATAGAGCCGGAGTTGTCAATAGAGAAACTATTGGCTCCACTTATAGAAATAGCGGCACCGTTACCCGTATTATCTATTCCACTACCAGTGCCAATAGTTATAGAGCTCCCTCCACCGGCAGCTGTCACATTAACTGACGCAATCCCATTTGAGGATTTAATACCTGGCTGCCCACCTGATGCATTATTAGCCTCAACACTTAAGCTTTTTGAAGCTGCATTCATCGTCACTGCTGAAGCACCAGCAGCATTTATAGAGCCAGTTGGTTTTATGGTAATATTACCATCTGTTGTTGTATCTCTAGCCGCGACTTCATCTACTATCACATCAACATCAGCCAAAAGACTTGCCGAGAGAAATAGAGAAGAGCTTAAAACAAGCAAAGCTAAGCGAGATGAATTAGATTTTAAAATTGTTGAACCCATGGGTATTCCTTACCATTCGTGCCGGATATAGATAACACCACCGTGATCACGATAATGATGTTTATAGGTAAAATCGTAGCGCATACTCACTTGCACGCTACCCTGACCAAAAAGAGTAAACCCTGCACCAGTTTGAAAACTTGTATGTGGCGGTCTTGCTCCAAAAGAAGAAAAAGCTGTTCCTCCTCCAAAGACATCAGTTGTAAACTCTAAATCAGTCTCTGTGTCATAAATCGATTTAAAATGTAAATACGGCATGAGTTGCGCGAGTGGAAACTCTAACTGGTATGCCAACACTAAATCTAAAGCCATCTTAAGAGAATCGAAATCCCTTTTTGAAAACTGTCGATTCGTACCCAATAGACCGAACTCATTATAATCTTCTAGAGCTAAATGGTTAAAAGTAACGCTTGCTACCGGCATAAATTGCCACTTGTCATAAGAAAATTGGTAGCCAGAATCAATTTCTGCAGTCAATTGGCGACCATCAAGGTCACCATTAACCTCAACAATCGTTGCAGAAGCACCAGGTACAGGGAAAGTTAAAACATTTCTCTGAGAGTTGTATTCGTTAAAACTGTAACCAACGAGCGCATTAATAAACCATCGATCATTCACATCATAGCGACCGTAGGCCATGAGATGAGTACCTGTGAAATTTAAATTCGTTCCGACATAGTTAAGAGAATCTAGATCGGTGTAGTCAAATCTGAGCCCTATACCAAGTAATAGTGGGTCGATTGGTCGAACATCAACACCAAATCCCCCCCCATACGTCTTAGAGCGGTACCCAGCAGTGAGATCTTGAGCATCTTGATGTGCAAAATTGGCATAAGTCATGACCCAGGCGCCTTGCGCCTCCGCTGGATCTATCTCACCAGCTAAATAAGTCTTGCCATTTTTAAGATCTGGACTGCTATATATTTCTGCTTGTAATGAGCTGGCACTCGAAAGAGCAAACAATGCTATCAAGCTACGCTTTAACGCCTGAACAGTTATAAACATTACAAATACGGCTCCCTGCCACTAAGTAAGAAAAGAAACTTTTAGATAACAAATGTATCTTGAGTATTATAATGAAAAGATGGATAACATACACGCATATCATGCAATCAAAATGCTATAATCTTTTTTATGATTTTGCATCGCGCTATATTTTACATTTTATTAGTTATTCTAAGTGGCTGTACCAGTACTAGGCAAAGCTTTGTCGTCATAGATCATGCCTTGTTAACTGGATTTACTCGAGCCATATCAAACACTACATTTTTTAAACTAACAGCTTTTGAAAAAATCACAAAGCTTGGCGAGCCTTTAGTTATTTATTTAGAGGGTGACGGCCATAGTATGGCTTCTAAATATCAGCTCTCTAGTGATCCAACACCTCACCAACCACTTAGTTTAGAGTTAGCCATTCGAGATGATCGTCCAAATATTGTCTACATTGCTAGGCCATGCCAATACACTTCTCATGACATTGATAAGCGTTGTCACTTCAAATACTGGTCAACGCATCGATTCTCAAAAGAGGTGATAAGCTCAACTAATGATGCTATTGATTTTTACAAAAGAAAGGGACAGGCAAATAAAGTTCACCTAGTCGGATTTTCCGGTGGCGGCGGTTTAAGTGTTCTGGTTGCGGCTCAACGAAAGGATGTTAGCTCAGTAACAACTATAGCTGGTGATCTAAACTTAAAACAAATGGAAATGCTCCACAGGGCCACTGAGCAAGTTGGATCCTTAGATCCTTTAGATTTTGCAAAAACGCTGACAGTAAGCCAATTTCACTTATCTGGCGCTAAGGACAAAGTTGTACCTCCTAGAATAGCTCAAAGCTTTGTTAGATTAACAGCTAACCACTGCGTGAAACATCAAGTCATGCCAAACTTTAGTCATCATCAAGGATGGGTTGATGCATGGCCCGCAATTCTTAAAGAGGCTCCTTGTCAGCATGGATAATCCTTTTCAAGCTTACCAAAGATTTTTGAATACAAGGGAAGAATCGAACTGTTTGAGGCATACGAGCACTTCAAAAGCAAACTCCAAAGCAACTTGTTTAGATTTTACAAACAATGACTGTTTGAATTTAAGTCATCATCCTGAGGTGACTCAACAAGCCATTGAATACACAAAAAAGTATGGTACAAGTGCTTCTGCCTCTAGGTTGCTCTATCGATCTCAAGAGCTTTTTCACGAAATAGAGCAAAAGCTGGCTCAACTAAAAGGGACAGACACTTCTTTACTTTTTTCCAGTGGCTTTGCAGCCAATAGTAGTGTTATAGCTGCTTTGCTTAACCCTTTAGTCTTAAAAAACTCACCACTAGTTTTTACTGACAAATTAGTTCACGCAAGTATTCACGAAGGCATTAAGCAAGCGGGTGCTAAGCAGATAAGATTTCATCATCAAGACTTAGAGCATCTTGAGCGCCGACTAGAGGATTATGCTGGCTCTGTACAACCTAGATTTATTATTGTTGAATCCTTATATGGCATGCAAGGAACTATAACTGATTTAAAAGGAATTTCTGAAATATCTAAAAGACATAAAGCTTTTCTTTATGTTGATGAAGCACATGCCTTTGGCGCCTATGGCAAATATGGCGGTGGTTTCAGCGCTCATTTACCTGATGTTGATTTGCATATGGGCAACTTTGGGAAAGCTTTAGGTGGGTTTGGCGGATATATAGCTTGCTCCAAAGAGCTTCGTACATATTTAATTAACACATGCCAGGGGTTTATTTATTCAACGGCTTTACCTCCTTCTGTGCTTGGTGCGCAAGCAGCGGCACTTTCTCTACTAAGCACTTTAGATGAACAGCGCTCTCATCTACAGTTGATCTCTAGGTACCTTCATCATCTCCTGCAAAAAAACAACATCCATTGCACCTTTTCTAAGAGCCACATCGTTGGTTTGCTTTTCAAATCTGTTCTTGATGCAAAAAAATGTTACCAGTCGCTATATGAAGACGATATTTATTTATCTTTTATTCGTCCCCCAACGGTCCCTCAATCATTACTTCGAATTTGCTTAAATAGTTCACATCAATATTCAGACATAGATCGACTAGTCCAACATTTAACACTTTATCTAAATAGTAATGACGGGACAGGCACAAACGCTTAAACTTGTTTGACACACTATTTTCTTAGAGATAGCCTCCCTCGTATCATAAAATACAGAGGCTTATTGTGACGATTGCACGCTCCAAAAAGATAAACTTATCGGCAACACCTTACTATCATGTTGTTTCACGTTGCGTCAGAAGAACATTTCTTTGTGGTCAAGATAAAGAAACAGGCAAAGACTACTCTCACCGGAAACAATGGCTTGTAGATCGAATTAAATTTCTGTCTCATATATTCTCCATTAGGATTGCTGCCTATGCCATTATGAGCAATCACTATCATATTGTACTACATGTCGATCAGAATAAGGCCGAACGGTGGACCAACAATGAAGTGATCAAACGAGCTTCCCAATTGTTTCCATCAAAAGCCAAGGAATTAGAACTAACAATGAAGCTGACTCCCGAGAGTCCTATCGTAGCTGAAACAATCGAAGAATGGAGAAGTCGGCTGTTTGATATTAGTTGGTTCATGAAATCAATTAACCAACCTATCGCTAGATTTTCTAACATAGAAGATGATTGTAAAGGACATTTTTGGGAAAGCAGATTCAAATCACAAGCATTATTAGATGAAGGGGCTGTGCTGCGTGCGATGGTCTATGTTGATCTAAACCCTATCAGAGCGGGGATATCAAAAACACCTGAAGAATCTGATTTTACATCAATCCAAGAGCGATTAAAAAGCTATCCAAATCATATCAAAAAATCTACGCCTCAACCCTTAGAGTTAATGCATTTTGAATCAGAAGGAAGTCATAATAAAAATAACCCTCTCATTCATTTCAATCTTGAAGATTATTTTTGCCTCGTTGATGAAACAGGAAGAATGCTTGCTCCTAATAAACCTGGAATCATCAACCCTATAATAGCGCCTATTCTAGATCGATTGGATGTCAAAACAGATGGCTGGCTGACCTCAGTAAAGAACCTTGACTCTCTGTATGCCTATGTTATAGGTAGAGAGGATCTGATGAAAAATTTTGGTGAGTTTAAGCGAGGTCCTAAAGGGATCAGGACCGCAAGAAAGCAGTACCTCTATAAAGTTGCTTAACCAATAGATTTAAATATGAACGCTACACTTACTTAGCTTTTTTGCTAATCGGCTGGTTTATATAAATAATAGACTTTTTGATTCGCCACCTCTGAATATAATGGAGCCAACATGGCCGAAACCATTCCAGGTGGATGATATGCTGCTAATTGATCAACCAATGGCTTAAATTTTTCAGGAACAGCCTTCATCACTGATTTCAAATCAGACTGTCCCGAATATTCATGTCGTATTTCAAATCCCTTTTTAGAGAACAAATCAGTCAATTGATTATGAGACAAATCTTGCCTGTCCCTATTAGAGATGGTTGTTGATAAATATAACATGCCCTGCGCACTTAAAACTCGATACATTTCATGCACTAATTGAACCGCCAAAGGAAAAGGTAAATACTCAATCATCTCGAAATTGACAACCATATCAAAGAAATTATCCTTAAACGGCAATCCTGATTTAACATCATGAATCAAATAAGCCGATGGCATATACTGACCTGCAGCGCCGGACTCAATATGAGTCTCCTGATAAGTCGCTCTCTCCAACAAATGAACAGACGCGTCTACACCCCAATAAAATAGCTTTTTGGTATCTGTGGGAGAAACATTACCCTCAATAATTCGCCTGAAATAACCACTCGCACAGCCTATATCCAAAATTCGAACCTCGTCTTTTGGATGATTAAATATTTGCTCTACTAACGCTTGGTGCTTATATAAAAAATGCCACGAATTCAAGCGTGAAACCTGATGCTCTTTTGTCCCTGACGCTCGATAGCTACCGTATGAAAGATTCTTAAAGTGATTTTCAGGAGTCTTTTCAGAAATGATAGTCTCTGAGCTTGATTGAGATTTACCTTGAAAAAGAATTTTTTTATCAACTTCCTTGATAACCGACATCCGCTTTAATAGAGCATCATGCAGAACTTGACGGTCTTCTTCTGAAAGCTTCTTGTTGAGTTTGCTGTGCAAATTTAAACTTAAAGTATAAGCCTTTTGCTCATGCTCTAAAGCTTCTCTCTCTTGGCCTCTTTGCTTTAGAATGTTAGCTAAATTTTGATGAGCCTGTATATAATGAGGATTCAGTTTCAAAGCATGCTCAATGAGCTCAATAGCCTTTTCTCCTCGTCCCGTCTCAAATGCAATCACACCGAGCAAATGGATAGGTATAGGGTTATCAGGCTCTAATTGTAAAACATAGCGATAAAGTTTTGCAGCTTCTTCGTATTTTTGAAGCTTATGTATATCCGTTGCTTCTTTTAATATCTGGGCAATTCTTACTTCATCTGTACCAGGGTTAAAACTTAAACCTTCTTTTAATGGCTCTAGATAGGACTCAAACTCTTTATGAAACCCAATCTCTTTATGATGTAAAGTGTCTTCAATTTGACAACCACTGTTATCTATATCAAGAAACTCACAAACACCAGCTAAAACTTCTTTAGGATTCTTGACTAAACTTTCATAGCTAATCCTATGCGTTTGATCTGGTAACACCTCAGACCAGTGATTCATCATACTCTCAAATATTCGATGATATTGCCCAAGCGTTTTTAAATTATAGGCATAATAGTGTTTATTTACGAAATACTTAAAATACATGCGCAAATTTAAATCTAAAGGCTCTCTTTCCATCATGATGATTTTTACCTGAGGAAAAAGCATGGCGAATAGACCTATGTAGTAAGCATTGCCTGGCATCGTGTCAATCAAATACCGCCTAAAAGGTGTATCTCTCTGAATTTTGTTTTCGTAACCATCTACAAATGACTTGATATCATCTTGTGAAATCTGACTTACCCAATCAGGAAAGACTTGAGGCTTAGGATCCTGGTCGCTGCGAGGCCCACTTTTTGAAGCAAAACCCGACAACCCCACCTCACCAGCTCCGCCAACCTCTGAGTGTGTGACCAATATTTTTTCTAGAAGACTTTTACCTGAGCGAGGAGGACCAATAATAAGGAGAGGTTGCACCTTAGATTTTGCTTTATTTTGATGGTTTAGGATAAACGTTTCATTAAACGTTTTTATGATGTTTCTCGTGTAATCTTGCAAACTAAAGATATTAAAGGGGAATAGCTTAAAATTTAAATCATTACCACTTTTATAGTATTGAAAAGCTTTATCATTGTTCTTTGCATCTTTCGCAATTTTTCCCAAACCAAAATATAGATGTATTTTATCAGCGTCGCTCAAGTTGGGTTTCTTTAATAATTTCTGAATATATAAAGCATCATTGTCTTCAAGTGAATCATATGTTTTGCAAAGAGTTATGTTACGTAATGTCACCGCAGAGGCCGGTCTAATTTTTAAAGCTTGTCTTAATTTCTTTTCTGCTTCCTTATAGCGCTCTAACTCTAGAAGAGTCCCGCCATAATTATTATAGGCATCAAAAAGATTGGCATCGATCTCTAATGCTTTCTCATAGTATCGAAGGCTTTTTTCAAAGCGTCTTAGTTTTGAATAAGCCGTACCTAAATTACAGTGTGCCTTTGCATTATTTGGATTGTATTTAATAGCTCGGCGATAAGATTTAATCGCATCATCATATTGATCTGAAAGATGGTATAAAATACCCATATTATAATGAGTAATGCTACTCTCAGGCTCTAACTCTAAACATTTTTGATAGCTATATAATGCTTTGCTAGTTTGATTATCAATACGATAAGCATTACCAAGATTACCCCATGCCCTCACCATTTTTGGATCTAACTTAACACACGCCTCGTATGCCTCTATGGACTCTAAGAACCTGTCAACCCTGCGCAAGGCAATGCCTAGATTAAAGTAATAAATAGCTTTGGGTGCAGTAGATACTGCTTTTTGGAAGTAACCAATGGCTTCCTCAAAGTTGTGCTCCTCTATCGAAACTAAACCTAAAATATGCCAAGCAGCACTGTTCAAGGGCTCAGCTTTTATCACCGAGTGTGCTTTGCTTTGAGCTCCGGCAAAAGCTTTAGCCTTCAGATCTTTTTGCGCCTGCAGTAAAAGAGTTTGACTTGTTGACATGTAATATCCCCCACGATACCAAGTATAGGCTCTAACGCTATGAAGTTGTGTGGCAGGAATAATAAAGGTAATTGATGTTTGTTTTCAGTCGGTTAGGCAAAGAGGCTCCACTGAACAGGGAGCAATTTGCCTCAAAATGATAGGTGTAATTAATCGCTTACGAATAACTTATTCGACCAAGCATTCTCTATTTTGAATTAAAGCAGCCTCATGCAACTCTTCCAACATCGCTCTTAGAGAATACTGGCACTGCCACTGCGGGTAGTCTTTCTGGAATTTTCTAACATCTGTAACCCACCACATATGATCACCATTTCGATTTGTTTCTTCATAGGACCATGATAGTGTTTTACCTGAAATTTCTTCGCACAAGGCTATCGCTTCTAACATGGAGCACGTGTTTTTAGGGCCTCCACCTATATTATAAATACTGCCCATCTTGGGAGCTTTATAAAAATGAGTTAAAGCATTCACCAGGTCGACACTATGCATATTATCTCGTAACTGTTTACCACGATACCCATAAACAGTATAAGGGATCTCATCGACGCAGCATCGCATTAAATAGGATAAGAAACCATGCATTTTAGTGCCTGAATGCGCTGGTCCTGTTAAGCAGCCCGCTCTAAAACACCCTGTTTTTAATCCAAAATACTGACCATATTCTTGAACCATTAAATCCGCTGATGCTTTTGAAACGCCAAATAAACCATGCTTACAATGATCGATTGGCATGGTCTCATCAATGCCTATACCAAAATAAGGATGAGAGCTTGCTATTTCCCAACGTGTCCGAAGCTCCTCAAGAGGCAAGCGATTCGGTGCGTCTCCATAAACTTTATTTGTACTTAAATAAATAAAGACTGAATCAGGCGCATAAAGCCTTGTCGCTTCCAACATGTTTAAAGTGCCATTAGCGTTAACTTGAAAGTCTAAAAGAGGATTCGATGCTGCCCAATCATCAGAAGGCTGAGCTGCGCAATGAACGACAATGCTAATTTCATTTTTATAGGCTTTATAGACACTCTGAATGCGATCGTAATCACGAATATCTATATCGTAATGGCGGTAATTTGGAACGTCTTCCCTAAGCTCACCTAAGTTCCAGAGTGTACTTGCGTCTTCACCAAAAAATGTTTCTCGTGAATTATTGTCAATGCCAACTGGCGTTAGCCCAAGTTGAGCAAAGGTTTTTACTGCTTGAGAACCAATAAGACCTGCAGAGCCAGTAATTAAGGCAACAGACACAACAAACCCCCTACTAAAAGAAAACCATTATAACCTAATGAGTTGTTCCGTCTAATCTTGGTTAAACAAAGAGATCGCTCTCTTGATTAGCCATCATTGGTTAGTTACGCAGTCATTGTAAGTCTAGCTGCTTTGGTCAATCACTCACACACACCCAAGCTATTCTTCTCTAATACACACAAGACCTAAGCGTATAATTAAAACAAAAGAGATAATATTATGCCGTTATTTAGAAAAAAAACAAAAATTCCTACCCCACCAACAACAGATTCTGAATGGGAAGATTATCTGTCTAAGTTACCCAAGGAAAATATTGGTCAAGCAGCTAGTCTCTTTGATGACATGAATGTTCGAATAGGCCAATCAATTAAAATCCTTGAAGATACACAAGCGATTGGCGTTAGCACTTTAAATAAATTGGATGAACAAGGCGAGCAGCTTAAAAAAATTGATGACGGTATTAATGAAATACGAAGGCACAACTATGATAATAGAAGACGGCTTAGATCTATCCGCTCAATTTTTGGCAGCATTTGGAATAAATTAACAAGCTGCAGCTGCTTAAAGCCACAAAATAATGAGTGGGAAGAACCAAGCCCAAAACAACCAAACGGCTCAGTGCCAAACCCAACCTTTGATCCAGCCACATCTACAACAGACCATACAACAGATACGCCTTTATTTGATAGATACAAAGAAACAGAACGTGGATTAGGTAGAGTTAAAGAATTAACTGGAAAACTTGAAACCATTGCAGAGCAAATGAACGATATACTATTAAACCAAAATTCAAATCTTGATAGAATGCTATCAAATGCTGATAAAGCTTATGCTGAAATGCGCGCTAATACCGAGACGGCAAATAGCGCGCTTCAATAATTAAGATTGATTAACAAGAAATTCTATCCGACCAATCACATCGGCTTCTGAGCTTGAAGAGAAAGCTCAGTTCCACCTGATGAATTCTTAGGCGAGGTGCTAGTACTTTCAGTTTCACTTGCTTTAAAACGTGCTTCCATATCTTGAATGCTTTTTTGATATTGAACAATTAGGCTTTGTCGCGCTTCAAGCTGTTTAGCATCGAAGACTGATTCAACTTTTGCCACGGGATAAGTAGAAAGATTCTCAACTTCTGGCTCTAAACTAATCAGCTCATCTAACTTTGCAGCAAGCATTGATGTTTCATGATTTTGCTGAGTATGGGCTTCTATAGCTCGTACGATATTGGGTGGAATCCCGTACTTAGAGCTTCCATATATAGCGCCTGTCTTCTCTAAAAGTTGCAAAGCCGTTGAGTCCTCCTCTTTAAGCTCTGTAACCGCGTCTTTAACAGCGCTGTATTGACCTAATATTGTGCTAGTTTGCTCTAAATTCCAGGAATCAAGAAACCCTGATAACACTTGGGCTGCCGGTATAAGCAAGTTCAAGGTTGCTTCACGGATGTTCCCAGTTCGCCCTTTATTGCCAGTGGCTTCTGCTGCAACCTTTTTCTTTTCTAAGAAGGCATGGAGTTCCCCAAAAAAACTCTTAACTTTTACAAGAAAATCTTCTAACTTCATTTTTAATTCCTTCTATAATTTGATTGCGTCCCCGTAAATGATAATGATTACTATTTAGAAAAGCAAGAAATCACTAAAGCCCTTTAAAGATTCACTCAACACCGCAAAACTGCAATTGATTAAATCTCATATTTGGCTCTAATGAGCGCGTAATTTCTTGATTAAACACTCGAATATTGATTTCTGCTGTAACAGCCACTGTCGCGTTAAAAAGGTGCCCTCCAAAACATTGAAAATTTTCGTCACCTAACACCGCATGCAAATGTAAGACTGGCTTGCCGTTTTGCTGGGCTATGTTCCCATCCAAGCTTAAAAGCTCTGAATCTTTTTCAAAAGTTTTGCGCAAGTACTCTTTTTTCTCAACTTCAAAGTAACCTAACTCTATATCTTTTAAAGCACCTATCCCCGAAATGTGAGCACTAGCTAACTTTAAACTGGTTGATATTTTTATAAGCTCCTCAAATAAATTATCGCCCCGATCAAGCCTGACAAAATATCTATCTTCGTCCTGTAAGCATTGCATAAACGCGTAACCTTCTATGTGATCTTGAAAGCAGGATACTAAAAGGCTTCTGGCCAGTCTACCAAGACTTAAAGGGGACAGGCCAAATTTAAAAACTTAAAAAGGGACAGACCAAATTTAAAAAAGATGAAAAATGGACAGACAAAAAATCATGGACAAAAAATCATGCGCTCCCACTTTAAAAAACCTGAAGTATATAAAGTGTAAAACTTACCTATCTCAGAGCATTGCTAAAAATTCAAGGTTTAAGTTGTTAGTTACCAAGATAATATAATTGGCTAAGAATAGGGTGCAAAGTTGATACTTAATTAAAAATTGGTTACAGTTCTTAGGATTTTTTGCATTACAACAATAATAACGGAGAATTTAAGTATGAAACTTAAACTTGCAGCTCTTGTAGCTGGTGCTCTACTTTCAACTGCTGCTAGTGCACAGTTTGATTTAGGTTACGAACTGGGTGCGTCTCGTTTTGATTTAGGCGATGGCTCAACTAAAAATCGTGCTAGCAATCAAGTCAACTTTGGCTTTCAAGATGAAAGAAATGGCCTAGGTGCTGAAGCAGTTTATGCTTATACACCAAAAGCTAAATATGGTTTAGGTGCAAGTCGTTTTGATCAAAGCGCTATTGGTTCAAAAGTTTTAGCTAAAGCTGAGCTTCCTATTGCTAACCGCATTAGCGGTATTGTGAAAGGTGGCATTGGTTACCAGCGCAACCAAATCGACAATAAAGCAACTCTTGTTACTACAAAAACTCAAGAGTACTTTCCTACCATGTCAGCTGGTGTTAACTATAAAGCAACAGATCTTCTAAAAGTTGGCGTAAACGTTAACCATGATAAACGTAACGCGTTTACCAACAAACAGAATACATACCTCAGTGCAGGATTTAACTACACTTTAGATTCAAGCGTTTT
>CAYGPI010000047.1:0-21105 GCA_964351745.1 uncultured Francisellaceae bacterium | reverse complement strand
CCCCCGACATCCTGCTCCCAAAGCAGGCGCGCTACCAGACTGCGCTATACCCCGACAAAAAAAGAACTCTACCAGATTTTGACTCTGAATACATCTAAAATTCTTAGAAAACAGTGCCATAAGATTGAAAAGTTCACGTGCTAACCAATTTATTACCTCAGCAGCCCGCGAATAATACATTTAATGAGAATTGCCCGTCAACTTGTTTAAGTGATTTTTATGAATTTTTTGTTTTGTTTGTCGACTAAGGTTGTTGGCTGCTTACATATAGCCAATGATGATTATTCTTCAATGCAACTCATTCTTAAATGGTTTATATCAAATCGAAACAGGTATTACGGTTTTTTTGAGAAGAATGCACAAGTATGCGAAAATGTGGCCAATTAATATACGGGAGCGGGCATGACTGCACAAATCATTGACGGGAAAGCTGTTGCTGAGATCATCAAACAAGAAATCAAAGCTAAAATTGCAATGAGGATTTCACAAGGATTTGACGCACCTGGACTAGCGGTCATTCAGGTTGGCGAAGATCCAGCCTCTAGTGTCTATGTCAGAAACAAACAAAATGCATGTCAAACTATCGGTATTCGCTCTGAAGCATTCAATTTACCTGACAATGTCACCAGCGCTGAGCTACTCGCGTTAATTACAAAACTAAACCAACAGCAAGATATTCATGGTATTTTGCTTCAACTGCCATTGCCCTCTCATCTTGATGAGAAGCCCATTTTGGAGCATATCGCTCCTGAAAAAGATGTTGATGGCTTTCACCCATTTAATATTGGTAGACTTGCTCAAAAATATCCTGCACTCAGGCCATGTACCCCTTTTGGGGTCATGAAACTATTTAAGCATTACAACTTTGATCCAAAGGGTCACGATGCTGTCATTGTTGGGGCATCTAATATTGTTGGCCGCCCAATGGCTTTTGAGTTGCTGATGGCAGGAGCGACAACAACCGTCTGTCATCGATTTACGAAAGATTTAAAAAGCCACGTTAGCCGAGCAGACATTTTAGTTGTAGCATGTGGTAAACCAGGATTAATTCCCGGTAGCTGGATAAAACCTGGCGCTATTGTTATCGATATTGGCATTAACCGATTAGAAAGCGGCAAACTTGTTGGTGATGTTGAATTTGATGAGGCATGCAAACAAGCTAAAATGATAACGCCTGTTCCAGGAGGTGTCGGCCCGATGACCGTTGCCATGCTCATGGAAAATACTTATCAAGCGTCTGTCAATGCGAAGCTTGATTCTAGATAACTAAAATTTAATCAAAGCTATCAAGATCGGCGCAGTCTACGAAGGTTCAACTCAATGGTTGAGCGCAAAGAGCGCCACTAGATCTGCTTTGCGCCTTTGATACATTCCATCAACATTTGGTTAAAAAACAATATTTCCTTTTCGCTCATAGAGCTAGTTGTCAGCTCTTCTACTTGGCTTATCAACTGATGAGCCTTGCTGACAACCTTAAGACCCTTCTTTGATAATTTAGCTCCCATAATCCTCCCGTGCTTGCTATCATTTTTGCGAGTTAATAATAGAGCTCTTTCAAGATTTGAAACAATACCATGCATGGTTTGAGGTGTGACAAAAGAAGCTCTAGCCAGAGCAGCGTTGGACATACCGGGATTTTGCTCTAATTGGGAGAGAGCAGCATATTGAGGTGTCGTTAGCTCTAAGGTCTTCAGGGCCTTATCCATAGATAATCGTAAAGTGTGCTGAGCAAGCTTTAACCTATAAGCCAGGCCATGCGACTCTATTCCTTGAAGACTTGACATATCAGGACCCTTATATTAAATTATCAGCATCCTGACATTGTATGCGAGAGAATCCATGAATACAAATGCCCAATGTGTTAAGAGTAACCTAGAAATAGCTGAAACATATTACGAATCTATGTTGAAACAAGAATTTGAGACTATGGCGCAATGCCTTCACACTGATGTCTGCCTTTTTAGCCCAGCCCAAGAGTTGTCAGGCAAAGAAAACGTCGTTCAGGCTGCTAAAGAATTAAGTCAGATTTGTACCAACATTGACATTCGATCTAAATTTAGCCACCAAAACCAAGTTATGCTTGCGTATGACTTTACTTTTCCAAACCCCACAGGGCAACTTTTAGCTGCAGCACTAATAACCTTCAAAGATAACTTAATTGCCAAAATCGAGCTATTTTTTGATACAAGTTCGTTTCATCGTGCTTAGATTTAAACCAAGGCTATCAAAGTCTGCCCCCCATAACCTTAAAATATGATTACAGTGTCCTTAACAATTGCTGCCGCTCCAGCTTATCGCTCTATAAGGTTACTTTATCACTTTCTAGGAAAAACCAAGTGGGTTAACTTGTATTTTTTGATACTATGATTCATAGATACATATAAATTTTTCTTAAGTAGGCTCTGATGACCAAAATAATGATAAAACCACTGGTGATGATCTCAATATTTTTCGCAATGATTGTATACCTCAATGACTGGTTTACCCTTGAGTTTATCAGGCATCATTTTAGTGCAACGCCTTACCTGTTTACCGGCATCACCGGACTACTGATACTTTTTATAGTCGCCATATTAGTAGGCGGATCTATCTGTAGTCACTCATACCAAAAGATCATAAAGCTTGAGTGCTCTAAAGACGAAGCTTATAGTAAAATAAGCGAAGCCCTTATAGAGTTAGGGGAAAGAAATTTTAGCGTCAATAAACATACCAAGCAAATTATCATCCATAAAGGCATATCTGCATTAACTTTTGGTGAGATCATCACGATTAACTTTGTTCAGCAACCTTATGACGCAGTTAAGATTAAAATGACAAGCAAACTCAATTTCGGCATATTTGATTGGGGCAAGAATAAAAGAAATCTTAAAGCTATAGAGAGCCGCATATTGCCTATCTAAAACAATATGCGCCAAGATACAAACATATCAGTATCAGCCTAATAGCTCAGCCTTAAAATGACGGTTTTTTATTTTTTCATGCTGAAGGTATTCGTAAGCCTTATGCGCAAATCGACTTTCAACAGCAACGTATGCGTAGTAATCTGTCACATTAATTTTACCAAGCTGGTTCGCCTGAAGACCAAGCTTACCCGTTAAAGCACCTACAATATCACCAGGGCGCAACTTCTGCTTTTTGCCCCCCGCAATGCATAAAGTACGCATCAAAGGCGCAAAATGATAATCCATATCGATGGCTAAAGTTTCGAGTTTTTCACAAGAAATTGATCTTTGCTGATAGTCTCCAATCGCTTTGATCTTATAAGATTCCGCAGACGTCACCAAGCTTAATGACAAGCCCGTACTGCCTGCACGCCCTGTCCGGCCAATGCGATGCATATGTGTTTGTGTTGAACTTGCTAACTCATAGTTGATCACAATTTCAATATTATCTATATCAAGCCCTCTTGCAGCCACATCGGTTGCAACCAAAATGGGACAGCTCTTATTTGAAAATTGAATCAAAGTTTTATTTCGATCTTTTTGCTCTAAATCACCATGCATTGCCAAAGCGTAAAAACCATGTTTGTTCAGTAACTGTGCCACTTCATTGCATTTTAATTTAGTATTACAGAATATGAGCAAAGACTCTGGTTTATAGTGTCGCAACAAACAAAGAAGCGCTGAATGTCGCTCGTGAGGTGATGTTTCATAAAAAATTTCTTTAATGGTGCTTTGTTCATGCACAGAATCTATTCGGATATTGATAGGATCTTTTAAAAAAGATTGACTCATATGCTCAATGCTTTCTGGATAAGTTGCAGAAAATAGAAGTGTCTGCCTATCTTGAGGTAGCTCAACCATGATGCTAGCGATATCCTCTTCAAAACCCATATCTAACATTCGATCGGCCTCATCAAGAACGAGCATATTGAGGTTGTTAGCGACTAAAGTATGGCGCGAAAGATGATCTAACACTCGACCTGGTGTGCCAACAATGATGTGAGCGCCTTTTTCAATGGAAGCTGCTTGAATTTTAAACCCCTTTCCGCCGCAAAGAGTCAAGATCCGAACATTTGGGATCAGCTGGGCTAGCTTTCTCAGCTCTGTTGTCACTTGCTCTGCGAGCTCTCGTGTTGGGCATAACACCAAGCTTTGAACAGCCTTTTGACTAAGATCTAGTTTTGCAAGCAACCCAATCCCGAATGCAGCCGTTTTGCCACTTCCTGTTTTAGCCTGCGCTATCACATCTTTACCTTGCAAAATATCTGGAAGTGCTTGCGCCTGGATGGGCGTCATGTTCTGATATTCTAAAAATTCAAGAGTCTGTAGCAGCTCCGAAGATAGGGATAGACTTGAAAAAAGTTGAATTGTCATGTTATTTGGCCTTTATCTCTTGCGTCGCTACGCCCAGACTGTTTATAAAATTTTTTTTGACTATGTTTTGAATTTTGAAATCTTCGATGCCTTTTAGGTCTAATTTTTAAAATATGATCAACTTTTGGAAGCACTGTTGGTAGCGGAGCCTCTGGCTCAAAGCCCTTCACACTATCTCGGCTAATGCATTGACCTAAGATCTGCTCAATAGCTGCTAAGGCTCTAATATCATCAGCGCAGACAAGAGACACTGCTTGCCCTGGGATGCCAGCTCTTCCAGTACGGCCAATTCGATGAACGTAATCTTCAGCAACATCAGGCAAATCAAAGTTAATGACATATGGCAATTGAAGAATATCAAGGCCTCTTGCAGCGATGTCTGTGGCTACTAGCACATTTAATTGGCCTTCTTTAAAATCGGACAAGGATTGAGCTCTCTCGATTTGGCTTTTATGGCCATGAATGGCTCGAGCAAGAATCTTCTCTTTGACTAACCGCCTGACAAGCCTATCAGCGCCAAGTCGTGTTCGGCAGAAAATCAAAACTTGCTGCCAATTGTTTTCACGTATTAAATAACTTAATAACTCAGCTTTGCGCAATCTATCAACAGAGAAAAGCTTATGCTCAATCATGGTCGAAACGGTTTGTTTGGGCTCTACATTCACTTCAATATGATTTTTCAAAAGTGACTGACCAAGTTGCCGAATATCTGGTGAAAAAGTTGCTGAAAACAATAAATTTTGACGCTGCTTAGGCAGCAAAGAAAAAATTTTCTTAACATCCTGAATAAAACCGAGCTCAAGCATTCTATCAGCTTCATCAAGCACGACAAGTTCAATTTCTTGTAACTTTGCAGCTCCTCTGGAAACGAGATCAATAAGCCTGCCAGTTGTAGATACTAGAATATCCACACCTCTTCCAAGTCGTTTCATCTGACGATTCACCTTCACTCCACCATAGGTGACGGTTGATCGAAGTTCAAAAGGTGCACTGTATTGCTCAACAAAATCTTGGATCTGAACTGCCAATTCACGTGTAGGTGCAAGAATTAAGGCTCGAGGCAGCATCGAGCCATCTTTTTTTGTGCGATTTAGCAGATCAAGGATAGGTAACACAAAAGCAGCTGTTTTGCCTGTCCCTGTTTGCGCACAAGCCATCAAATCTAGATGCTTCAGGATTAGAGGAATGGCCTGATTTTGGATGGCAGTAGGCTCTACATAGCCCTTTCTAAGGACATGACGACTTAGATCATCTGATAAACCAAGCTCAAAGAACGTCATATAAACCCTTGCGTCGCAATATTGAAATAAAGTAAGAAAGCAAAATAGTATACAAGGTTTTAGGACGCAAAGCGACTAGTTAAACTAAAATTTCGCTGTCCAATTCTATAAAAATGCAACACTTTGATACTCAGTGACAATGAGGTCATTGATGTCTGCCCAACTTAAGGTAATATCTATGATGCCAAAAGCATAAGGCCCAATCTCATAAGGGTTGTAAACGACATGGAGACCTTTAAGATCAAAATAAAAATTTTGAGATAAATACCAACCTTTATTGTTTGACCAATCTTGGCTCTCTTCAGGAATGTAATCTAATGAAAATTGAAAGCCTCTTTCTTGCAAGCCAGCACCCTTTGGGGAGCTGTCATCATGCCTATCAGACCATTCTATTAAAGAATTCTCTAAAAGTGATATAAGTTGTAATTTATCCTCAAGTTTAAAGAGATCAGAAAGTGTTAACTTTTTGTAAGTTTGGGTGTCAAAATTAACATATGACTTTCCGCCATACCCATGAGCTCCTCCAGTATCCTGGTACACCAATGTTTCTAAACAAAGAACTTTTGAAAAAATTGAACAAATTTCCTGCTCTCTATAAAAGCTAAAATAATTATCTTGACTCAAGTCATTAAAAAAATCTAAAGGTGATTTGGTTGAATTTTTTAACAACAACATTGAATCATCAAGATCTTTTTCTAAAACCTCATTCATTTTTTCAACATCCACATCGAAATAGCGTTCGACTTGTATGAAGCTGATTGACATATCGCCACAACGATTAAGTAAGCTTGTACCAGCAAAACTATGTTTGCTTAAGGTCATATCCTTGTTAGCATAAGTTGATTGTATTGTTTTAATCTGCGGATGTACGAATGAGTATTGACTACCAGCTTTTACCAGCCAAGGGAATGCTTTAAGTCGAGCTTCAATCGCGACACAATCATTAGCTTGGCAAAATAACTTGTAAGCTTGATTAACTCCATGCAAAAAATGTAGAGCTAAATCAAATTGAGCTTCACAGTATGGTCTGAGCTCAGAGAAGCTTAAGTTTAGTGCCTTATTTGCCTCAAATTTTTGATTTGTCTTGTCTACGAAGTCACAATAGCCAGCGACCGTTGAGAAAGAGTCAACATAAACTTGGTGTAGATCAACCAAGTGTTCATCATAGGCTATTTGCTCAAGAGTATCTTTGGTCCATTGGCATGATGGCGCACCTTGCGCACAAAAACTTAAGAAAGTCGTCATAAGAAAAATACTATTTTTAATCTGGGCTAAAGTCATGCTGAAAATTCCCTTAATCACTGGATCCTAATAAATTTTTAGCACGAAAATTAGCCTATTAACTCTTAAGTTACTTTTGTGTCTTTATCCTGTCACAGTTATGAATGTCTTAACTTCGGATGAGGAAAACTCAACGAAGAATTTGAAGTTTGGCGATCTATATCAATACTCGGACTCTTATTCTTGACTTGAGGCTGTGATGATTCATGAACTTGAGGCACCAACGTTATATCTTCGGTGCTCTGGATCATCTCTGAGCTGCTCGAACTCCGATATAATCTATCAACTTGGCTTGGCAAGCGTGAAGCATTTGCAATCACACCTAAAGATGATATTGCCATTGTTCCTGCAAAAATCATCGGGTTAAAAGTCACACCAATGAAGGGAAACAACGCTCCGGAAGCCACAAGCAAGCTAACGCTATTATACGCAAACGTCCACACTAAATTCTGTTGGATATTATTCTGAAGTAACTGATTGATTCTCATACACTTGATCAAATCTGCAATATTGCCTTTTAAACTTATATCAGCAATAGAGGCTAAATGAGTCCACGGTGCGATAGCTATGGATACAGCGCTCTCTTGTGCAGCTTGCACATCATTGAGATGGTCGCCAATATACGCTACTTTTTTACCGTCCTTTTTAAATTTATGTAGAATGTTTCGTTTTTGTTCCGAAGTTTTATTGGCATAGATTTTATCAAAAGCTAAGCCCTTCATCATCGTATCTGTCGCTTTCTTTGAGCTTCCAGTTAAAAGAACCAGAGAATATTTATTTTTTAAAATCTTCAAAGTTTCTGCAACGCGTGGCTTCAATGTGTCACACAAAGTCAACACAGCTTTAACGCTACCCTCTTGAGCTAAACAAAGACTATCATGCCCCTTAAGTTTGATAGTATCTAATTTCCTTTGCATCTGTTGAGAAATTTTAATACCTTCTTGCCTCATCATGCTCTCTTGGCCTAGCCAAGTTGAAACGCCATTGACATCTCCTTGAACACCTAATTGGCTGTGATGATTTTTAACATGCTCTGTCGGGTAGAGGGCTTGGTTGCCACCATAATAACTCATGCATGCTTTTGCAATAGGGTGAGAAGAGAAAGAGGACTCAAGGCTTGCTATGATTCTTAAAGAATCTTGCATGTCTTGCCCGCGAGCAACAAAACAACCTTGAACACAAGGATCACTTAGCGTTCCGGTTTTATCAAAAACTAAAGTATCAACGTCATCTAGAGATGAAAGCTTATCAGCATGTCGTACCAAAATATTTTGATGAAGCATTTTATAAATGGCTAAAGCTTGTGAGAGAGGTGCAGCTAGTCCTAATGCACAGGGACAAGCACAAAGTAAAACTGAAATAACCGCATTAAATGCTAAAACAGGTGAGGCTGATGCAAGCCCCCATCCAATGCCAGCTAGACACGCAAAGCCAATCACACTGGGCACAAACCATTGAATCACTTTATCTATTTTAGGGCTTGTGGCATGGTGTAGCTGTGATTTGCGAACGGTTTCAAGCAACTTAACTAATGAATTTTCACTTCCAGGTCTTGTGGCTTTCAACACAATAGTGCCTTGAGTGTTGAGCGTTCCAGCGTGTAGATTGTCACCTTTTTGCTTTTTAGACAACAAACTGTCGCCTGTCAGTATTTTTTGATTAAGCAAAGCTCGATCAGAGACTAACTGACCATCAATTGGTAGCCGCTCCCCTTCTTTGACTAAAACGTAATCATTTATCTTAATCAGGTTGTACGGCAACTCAACATAAGCCTTTGTCTCCAAGTCTTTCACAGCTTTGGCTAGTTTCGGTTGATTTTTCTGAAACATGTCATCAAAAGTCTGCATCAGTTGAAAAGCTTTTGCCTCTTGAAAGGCTCTCACTGAGCGCCCCAAGTTAGTGATCCCTAGAATCATAAAAATAGGCATGAACTTAAAGGCGCTGCCCACAAAAGTGATCGGAAACATAGTCCCTAAGAAAGACAGAGCGATAGCTGTCAAGGTAGACAAAGCGATAAGCGTATTCATACTCGTTCGCTTAGACTTTATCTTTAACCAGGCATCATGATAAAACTCTTGACCCGTTAAAGTCATTAAGCCTAAAACCGCTAGGTTAATCGTCATCCCTGCTAGCATGGATAAGCCCAGCCCAGCGACTATAGGACAGATAAAGTGCCACAAAATACCAACAGTGATATTAATCACGGCATTCGCGAGATAACGACTTGTTTTGGGCTTGTTATCAACTGGGCTCTTGAAAGCATCTTGGTCTGCTTCCATGTAGCTCGCCTCAAAACCAATATCATCAGAAGTTTGTTTTACTTTCTGTAAATAGATATCTGTCTTTGACTTGTCCTTGTCATTAAATGCAACTTCAAGAAGATTTAAGCGATGACTAACCTGACATTTTTCAACGCAGGGAAGCTCCGAGACCATTCGATAGAGGGTAGCTTCACAGCCGCCGCAAGTCATTCCTTTAATTTGAAAATAATACGTTTGAGACATGAGGATCCCTTAACTGCTTAGGATATTTTGTTCTTATCAAGCGCTCATTTTAAAATTAAAAATGAGAACATGTTCAATATGCCTAGTGATTATTTAAAATCAATGGCTTCTATACTTGTATCAGTATACAAGCGCTTAGCGCCATCGGCACGCGTCATAGATACTTGCTCTAAATAAGCTTGCTCTTGGCCGGTTAAGTATCTGCCATCAAAAACTGATGCTTCGAAATGTTGAATATCAGCATTACCCTCTCTTGCTAAAGATATAAGATCATCTAAATTTGCAAAAATAAGCTTATCAGCTCCGATTGAAACTTGTATCTGCTCAACCGACTTATCATAAGCAACTAGTTCACTAGCATTCGGCATATCAATACCATAGATATTGGGATGTCTTATTGGAGGCGATGCTGATGCAAAATATACTTTGTTTGCACCTGCATCTCTAGCCATTTGAATAATTTCTTTACTTGTCGTGCCTCTGACAATGGAGTCATCTACTATCAGAACATTTTTGCCTTGAAATTCTAATTCAATTGTGTTTAATTTTTGGCGCACAGAGCGACTTCTTGCTTGTTGACCCGGCATTATAAAGGTTCGACCAATATACCGATTCTTAACAAGCCCTTCCCTAAATTTGACTTGTAAATGATTCGCTAAAGACACGGCGGCACTTCTAGCCGTCTCTGGCACAGGAATAACTACATCAATATCATGAGATGGCCACTCTTTACGTATTTTATTGGCTAAAGCTTTCCCAATATTTTTTCTAACTTTATAGACTGAAATACCATCCATAATACTATCGGGCCGTGCAAAATAAACAAACTCAAACAGGCACGGGCTTAAGCTAGCATGCTCAACACACTGATGTTTATGAATTTGCCCATCTAAACCAATCCAAACTGCTTGGCCAGGCTTAACATCACTGATAACCTCAAAGCCAAGCGCTGTTAGTGCCACAGACTCTGAAGCAACCATATATTCAACACCATGGCTAGTTACACGTTGGCCATAGATAAGAGGACGAATACCTAGACTGTCTCTAAAAGCAATTAAACCAACATTTGTAATCATGGCTACAACTGAAAAGGCGCCACGAATACGCTTAAAAACATTCGAGACAGCTTGAAAGATACAACCTGGCGTAGGCTGTAAATTTGGAATGTTTTGCAACTCATGGGCCAAGACATTGAGGATAACTTCAGAGTCTGATTCTGTATTCAAGTGTCTTAGATCTTCGCGAAAAAGATCCTCTTTCAGCTTTAGCGCATTAGTCAAATTACCATTATGTGCTAAAGTGAGACCAAAGGGAGAGTTAACATAAAAAGGTTGTGCCTCTGCTTCAGACTGAGAGCCTGCCGTTGGATATCGAACATGGCCAATGCCCATTCGGCCTAGTAACTTATGCATATGGCGTGTTCTAAAAATATCTCGAACAAGCCCGTTCCCTTTTCGAAGAACTAACCGACCATCATGACACGTGACCATGCCAGCTGCATCTTGTCCACGGTGCTGAAGTAAATTTAAGCCATCAAAAATAGTTTGATTAGCCATATTCTGAGTAATAACGCCAATGATTCCGCACATAGAGTGCCCTTAATAATAGTATTTTTATTTTTGGATATGAACTAAATATCTAGGAGCTTTCTAGATCAGTTTTCTTGCCTGGGTCTGAGTCTGAATCTGAGTCTGAGTTAGGCTCTGGGTCAAATTCAAAATGCTCGCCCATGCTTTCAGGCAGCAAATCTTTAAACCACAATGCAACTTTCTCGACTTGACTTAATGTAAAAGATTGTTGCCACCAATCATCTTTGGGCAAAGGCGTTAAGCCCGCAAAAAATACGATTAAAGTGACAAGCAAAAAACCTCTAAGGAAGCCAAAACCTATCCCTAATGTTCTGTCTGCGAGGCTAAAGGGCGTTTTTCGAATAAATTTTCCAACTAAAAAGTTAACGATAGAGCCTAAGAAGATTAATCCAATAAAAACAACCATAAAAGCTATAATGGCTCTCACAGATTGAACTTCAGTAAAAGTCATAAGTCCAGACAAAGGGCTTGCCAACATAAACGCTAACCATGCTGCAACGACCCAGGTGACAAGCGATATCACCTCTTTGATAAAACCTCTAAAAAAGCTAATGGCTACTGATACAAGAATTATCATTAAAATAATGAAATCAGGCCAAAAAATAGATGTCTCCATAACTTATCTACCCTCGACTTATCGTGGTCACTAAACTTTTTACTTTGAAATCACTTTGGAGCTTTCCTTGAACCAACTCAGCAGTCTCTTTATCTTCAAGGGGGCCAATGAGAACCCATGTTAGTGTCTTTTCGTGATTAGGCACCGCTTCTAAATACGCTTGATACCCCTTTTGGTTCAAGCGTGACTTTAATTTTTGAGCATTTTTGTTATTAGCAAATGTCGCCACTTGAATCACCCAAGAAGGTTGGCTAACCTCCTGTCTAACTGGTGAAGATGTTGATTCTACCTTCTCTTGCCACTGTGCTAAAGATTCTGGGACCGCCATCCAGTCATCTTTCTTGGGGATTAACGGCTTTGGTGTTAATTCATGATGAGATATAACTTCACCTTCAGGCTCTTTTAAAACCATGGGTAAGAAAATAACAAACAAAGCGACAACGATGATTGCGCCAAATAAGCGCTCCTTTAAACGTTGCTCCACGTTGGCTCCTTATGCTTCTAAGGCTTGTGGCCTTTGTTGCGTCCTCATTGAGAAAAAAGTATCCGTAGCATGATAATTGTGTTCAAGCTGGCGTAAAACCTCGCCAACGGTACCGAACGATCCAAAAACAAGGATTCGACTATGCTTATCTGAAAGTTTTTCTGCCATTTTAAAAGCTTTCGATAACGAAACTTCTTGCTTTATGTCTTCGATCCCTAAATGAACTAAAGTGCTCTGAAGGTCTTCAAGGCTAGCACCCCGCTTATCTTGCATGGGCGCTATCACCCAAGTATCAACCCAGGGAATCAATGGGCTAACAATTTCAGGCAAGTCTTTGTCTGAAAAACTAGACCAAACAGCTATGGTTTTGACGCTTGGAGGAAGTTTGCTCATATTATTTGCAAGCCAAATAGATCCTGCTGCATTATGAGCCACATCAAAGATTAAATCTGTTCGACCAACCATTCTCTGAAAACGACCTGGCAATTGAGCTGTACGCACAATATGGCCAAGACGATGCCAAGGAAAATTATTCACTTCTGGCAAGATCGGCTTTAAGACTTCCAAAGCAGCTAAGCTTAAAGAAATACTGGTTGACGAAGAAAAAGTGGGAGGCACTTGTTTGTAAGATCCATTGTATTGCCAGTAACTTTTATATTTGTCGTGCCAACCAAAAGATTGCCCTTCTAAATACAGTTTAGCTTTTAGATCCTTTGCGTGTTTAAGAAGAGACGGCACTTGTGCCTTTAGCCCTATAATAGCAGGCGTTTGCTCTCGCATAATGCCAGCTTTAGCTAACGCAATCTCTTCAAGCTCCTGACCAAGCCACAGTGTGTGATCTTTTGAGATATTAGTAATAACACTCAAGCTTGGGTGCACGATATTGACAGCATCTTTTTCGCCCCCACAACCCACTTCAAGGACAATGACATCTAAATCATGTTGTTTGAAGATGGCAAAAGCTGCCAAGGTAATAAACTCAAAATAAGTCAGAGTGGTATGGCCTCTTGCTTTCTCAATTTGAGCAAATGCGTGGCAAATTAAATGCTCCTGAACGGGAACCCCTTGGATGATGATTCTTTCATTGAAAAATTGAAGGTGTGGAGAAAAATAACTGCCGACTTTAAGCCCACATGCACTTAAGCATTTACTAATCAGCGCAGTCGTTGAGCCTTTACCATTAGTGCCTGCGACGGTTATGACAGGGATATCAAATTTATCAAATTGCCCTTTTTGCGCAACTTCTAATGGTCTTGTGATATCAAAATCAACTGCTTGAGCATGGATTGTCTCAATATAATCAAGCCAATGCCTTAGCGAAATTGTTTTGGCATCACTACTCATCAATGGATTCTCTAAACATCTTTTCATTGGTTCTATCCTTGACTACTGGATCTTCTTTGGCTGCAATGGGATCTGATTGATGCGTCATCTTTGCAAGGAGGCTTGCTATCGTATCTTTTAAATGCCGGCGATCAACAATCATGTCTAACACACCATGATCTAAAAGAAACTCTGATCGCTGGAATCCCTCAGGCAATGTCTCACCAATGGTTTGCTGGATAACTCGCGGACCAGAAAAACCGATGAGTGCTTTTGGCTCTGCAATATTGATATCCCCTAGCATCGCAAGACTTGCTGATACGCCTCCCATGCACGGATCTAGCATCACAGAAATGTACGGCAAACCAGCATCACTTAAACGACGTAACACTGCTGCTGTTTTACCCATCTGCATGAGAGAAATAAGGGATTCTTGCATCCTAGCGCCACCGCTAGTAGCAAAACAAATAAATGGCAGTTTTTGCGCTAGCGCTGCTTGTGCAGCAATAGCAAATTTCTCACCGACGACAGCGCCCATGGAGCCACCAATAAAGTTAAAATCAAAAGCACATGCGATGACCGCCAACCCATGAACCTCGCCACGCATCACGATGAGCGCATCTTTCTCACCTGTCTT
Source organism: uncultured Francisellaceae bacterium (assembly GCA_964351745.1). Classification (GTDB taxonomy): domain Bacteria; phylum Pseudomonadota; class Gammaproteobacteria; order Berkiellales; family Berkiellaceae; genus CAYNJF01. The sequence continues at coordinate 7,075 of CAYGPI010000047.1, read as the reverse complement.
TTTTTGTGCTTGAACGATCCGATCTTTATAGCGTTTCGTGTCCTTGAACTTAAATCTATCGGTTGGCTCTACATTGGCTCCAAGCTCTTCATGGATAACATCTAGAAATATTTCTAAGCGTTTTCGACCACCGATGCGACGATGATGCTGGCATTTTGGGCAGACATCTAAATTTCTTTCAACTTCAGCGCGAAAGAGAACAGCACTGCAAGCATCACATTTGGTCCATAGCCCTTCTGGGATGGACTTCTTGGTGACTGTGTTTGTGCGAATAGTTGAAGGTAATAACTTTTGAAACCAACTCATAGAGAGACACCACAATTAATCTAATTGCTTTAATTATAACCTGCTTGAGGATGATAGATAAGCTTTAGATCCAAAGGAATGATGAATTTAACGCCCAAAGAACTTAGGCAACCAACTTAATATGCTTTTTATAGGTGCAAACTTAAAAAAAAGTTGACAAACTAACGTTTATTCTAAGGAAAGAAACCAAGGCCTACCTTTCATTTTTGGAAAATCGTAACTCTCAGGATAAGCAGCATGCCTTAGATAAAGACCACTAGCCGGCGCCATCTGAGGGGCAAAACTTCGATTCCGAGCATCCAATACTTGTTTTGCAAAATTAACATGCTCCGAACCCCTCCCAATATAGAGCAGCGTCCCAACTATATTGCGAACCATATGATGCAAAAAAGCATTAGCCTCAATATCAATGGTGATCATCGATCCTTGGCGTCTTATCTCTAAATATTTGATCTCGCGAACAGGAGTTTTAGCTTGGCAACTAGATGCTCGAAATGAGCTGAAATCATGCGTGCCTATAAGCGCCTCTGATGCAAGCTTCATCTTGTCAACAGAGACTTCATAATGAGCCCACGTCACGCCTGAATGCAGCAAACCTGGGCTAATCTTGTCAATGTAAATAAGGTAAGTATACTGTCTGGATAGGGCGCTATACCTCGCATGAAAACTGTCATCAACTGAGCGAGCCCATTTAACACGGATATCTTTAGGCAAAAAAGAATTAACACCCCTTACCCATGCATCATAGGGCCTTTCCACCGCCACATCGAAATGAATGATTTGACCAACAGCATGAACCCCGGCATCAGTTCGCCCACAAGCAACCACATGAACAGGATGCAAAGCTATTTTTGAGAGTGCTTTTTCTAAAGTAGCTTGGATCGAAATCTGCTTTTTTTGAATTTGCCAGCCGTGATAATGAGTCCCTTCATATTCAACACAAAGCGCAATACGTGCCATAAGTTCTTAAAATTTCACAATTTGAAAAGAGGCGTCATCTTAAGTCCTAACTAAACTCGAAACAAGTGATAGACCACAAAACCATCACTTTGAGTTATTTAACCTAGATCGCTGGCAATGATTTGTCCTAAATCACCTGGCAATTCAGGCCCTGCAGCGCCCAACAAAGTGGCCACAGGCAGACTCTCACCGCTCTCACCTTGAATAGAAATATGAATATCTGCTCCATGCGCTTGAATCTGTATATTGTCACGTGTTGCACCTGGCATTTGCTCTAACAAACCGTTTAAGTCAATTTGATCTGTTTCGACATCAAATCCCTTAATCATCCCACCAACCTCAGAAACATCCATAATATCTTGGTAGTGGATCGTCGTTGGGCTATGGTTTGGTGATAGCGACAACGCCGTGTGATGTTGATTAACATAGATATGCCCTCCAGCATCTAACTCAATAAAACTCTGCATTTCAACGGAGCTTGCCACATCAAAATCACCAACGGCCATATGTTCAGCATTTGGAATATAAAGAGATGAAACATCATCAATCAGACCAGAAGTCTGATCACTGGATACCAATCTTACTTGCACATCAGGCAAATGATCAGAATCTCCGTACATCAAGATAGACAACCCATGAGATAAATTTGCCTCTTGGCCAGGAAACAGAGATTGAAAAGTCGAGAAATCTTGATCTTCAAAAGCATGAGTTAGCTCATCAATCATGATCTGATCGCTTGAGTCTAAGGACACATAACTCAAATCAAACTCAGAGAAATGCGAGTCAGGAACGTGCTGCAACCAATACTCCCCTGGCACTTTGCTTTGAACGACAGCATCGACCACGAGATCATAATAAACACCGATGGCCTCGCCTCGTAATCCAAAATCATTAAACCCATTTGTATTCTCAATACCCCAGTTGTGTCCTTCAAGTAAGCTTTTTGTAAAATCAAACTCTGAAATCAGATTTCGAACAACAGCTAGTTTTGCTAGATCGCTTAACCCTACCGCTTTTTCAAAGATATTAGCTCCGACTTGAGACCATCCGAGAAAAGAAGCCCCGCCCTCTTGCTCCGAAGAAAATCCCTTGTATTCTACTTGCGAGATTTCTTCAAGCTCAACTTGTAACTTTTCAAAAGGTTTAAGACGTACCGCATGCGCCTGAACATCTAATTCTAAAGTCGTCACACCATCAGACTCTAGACCATTTAGCTGCGTCTTCATTGGTGCCGCTTCTTGAGGAAGATAAGACTCAACAGGCACTTTCATTTCATAATCAACTTCGCGACGCAAATAATCATCTAAATGGGAAACACCTAGCCTTGTTAAAAATCCAGACTCTAAATCTGGTGGAGGTAACAAATATATTTTTCCAGCTTGAGCACCAAACTCTTCTAAACTAACCAAGCCCTTGCCTTGGGTCACCTGCTCAAAACTGTAAATAAACGTCAATGATTGCAACATTGAAAATAACCCCAACCCCTGCTCAGGGATCTCCACATGCCCTTGCTCATCGACTAACAACTCATATTCATTTCCAACCAAGTCTTTCGCCAAAAGAAAATAGGGTTTGGGATAATGCATATCACCTGGCTTTGAAGAAGCACCAAAACCATTGATGGCCATGATGGTTGGAAACTGCTGTGGCATGGCTAGCAATGATGGATCTGTACTTAAAAAGTCAGTCATGCCTGTCATCGGCACAGTCACCTCAAAGTAACTGGCATCACCAAGTTGCTCCATTAAAGGCTCAATATCTATCTCAATAAAATTGTGTTTAAGCTGCTCAAAGTCTTGAGCATCGCTCAAAGAAGCAAATTTGGTCTGATTAATTTTATATTGATCGGTCACCGCGTCAGCATGAACAGTATTGACAAATTTTACAGCTTCCGTCGTTGTTTTAATATCAGTTTGTGCCACTTAATGGTTATCCCTATGCTCGCTTGCTTAAGTCTTTAAAAGACCAAGTTAATTTACAAACTACTATAGAATAGGTGTAGCACAAGATGGGTGATTTATCCTCTTTATATAAAAAAAGCCTGAACATATTGTCAGGCTTTTTCCCCCAAGAACTTTGTCGTTACGTCCTTTTATCCATCAAACCATAATTGAGATTTAATAACAAATGTAGATCCCCTCAATCGTCTAATGATCTTTGACTTCTTAAAAGCTTCGTTTTGCCTCTCTTCTTTTTATTAGAGAGACGCTTCTCTTTTGAGGCCTTACTGGGTTTACTAGGCCTTCTCACCTTAACAATTTTACCTGATTTTTGAATCATTTCTTTCAAGCGATCTAAGGCATCCGCTTTATTCATAGTCTGCGAACGATACTTTTGTGCTTTGATAATGATAATGCCATCTTTAGAAATACGATAATCACTTTGCTCAAGTAATCGATTTTTATAAAAGGAAGGCAGCGATGAGTTCTGACTATCAAACCTTAAATGGATAGCTGAAGATACCTTATTGACATGTTGGCCACCTGCACCTTGTGAGCGTATCGCTGTAAGCTCTATTTCCTCTAGAGGGATGGCCACTGCATTTGAGATTTTAAGCATGATTCTGTCAAATAAAAAACCTAAAAAATAACAGCTTAAACACTAACTGTCAAACTAACAGTCCCCTGCACAGCTTACTCTGGCTTATTAATGTGTGCTAACAAATCTTCAGCTTCTTTAACTTGGGCATCTGATCCCACTTCAAAAACAGTCTTAATATGCTCTTTAGCCAAAGTCATGTCTCCTAACTCAAAATAAGTCTTCGCAAGAGACAAATTAGTTTCACCTGCATCTTTATCTTGAAGATAGGCATACTCTTCACTTTTTGCTTGTGCTGGCGAACTTGAGAATTCAAGATCACCTTCAGCATTTTGGGACTCAACAGACTGTGGATTCGAAATTGAGCGCATCGTTGGTTGCTCTTTGGCATGATACTCTCTAGTCACATCTTCTTCTAACCCAAATTTTAACTCTGACTCAACGCCACACTTCTCAGCCAAATTGATAGTGGGGACAGAGCTATTAGGCATAGTTCTATGGTCAGGTTCAGGTTCAGATTCAGCCTGAATATCATGAGAAGCTTGGTACCTTGACTCTGGCACTTCGCTAGGCTCCATGACTTCATCATGCTCTTGCTCTAGAGGCTCTTGCGATATAGCTTCTGGTATGCCTTCTTGATCGTGGGCTTCAGGTACCTCATCGATGACAACTTCTTCATGCGCAACAGGCTTAACCATGCAACCCTCAAGCATGATCTGAATATTGTGCCATACCTCTGGATCTTTAGTCTCTAAATCTGATGGTAATTGCTTTAAGTGCTCTTTAAGAGCAATAAAATTACCATGTAGATTATAAACCTCTAGCAATTTAGCATGGTTAGACCAATCTTCTGGATAAACACTAAGATGTTTTATTAAGAGTTTTTCAGCTTGTTCATAACGCTTGTACTCAATAAACACATCAACTTCTTCTTGTACGTCCTCACCAGCTGATATGCTCGCAAGCGCTTCACTGCCCCTTAAAACCTCATACTGAGCTTCATCGATAGATGAGGTCTTTTGTTTGGGTGAAGTCTCATCAAACACTGAAAAGGCTTCTTTAATATCGTCTGTTAAATCAACTTGCAGCTGATCACCCTCAGTAGGTTCGTTAGCCTTAAACTCTACTGGCGCAAATTGTTCACGTCTTTTATTCTCAAAAAATCCTAGCTTGTTCGTTTTCAAATATCGAAACGTAAATCCACCAGCACCGACAAAACCAAGACAGGCAGCAATCCATAACCAGGGCAAAGATTGCGTGGGGCTTTTAGGACTTTCAACGATAAGAGGTGTTGTGGGCACAACCGGAGGTGCCACCGTTGCCGTCTTTTTTGGTAAAGTCTGCGAGGCATTAGGCTTGAGATTGGATGTCGTTGGCTTTTGATTCAATCCAACTTTGGTACCTTCTTGACCTTTAGTAAAGGATGCCATCTGATCTTGAATACTTTGGCTCAACTGCGAAGAAACTAAAGTGTTTCCAGTCTTTTGATGAGTCACTTCACCCGTGGGATCTAGGTTTTGCTCTTTCTTCTTTATCGCTTGAGTTAGTTTCTGGTTCTGCTCTAGAAGAAAAGCGTGATTTTTAGCAAGCTCTTGGTTGGCGCTTTCTAGAGTATCTAGCGCCTTTTGTGTCGCTAATAATTGCTCACGCATGGTCTGGTTTATTTTTTCACCTGCGCTAGATAAATCCTTTGGCTTAGCCTGATTAGGATCCACAGATTCAATAGGCTCTAAAGACTCTGTTGAAGACACTAACTTTAAAGGCTTAGGCTTGATAATGTCGCCTGTTTTTTGAGTCAACCTAGGCTTGGGTGCCATTTCAACCGCTTGATGAAGCCATGCTTGGCGATGCATCGCCACGTTAGCAACGGCTTGAGATTTTGCTATTTGATTTAACTCTGAGGCATTAGGTAACGCCAAAATTGTTTGTTTTTTCAAACCATGAATATTCTGGCGAATAAATGAATTTGGGTTTTTTTCAACAATAGCAAGCATCGTTTGATAAACATTGGCGCTTGTGCCTTTAGACAAACGACTGGCAATTCCCCACAGGGTATCTTCTGTACTCACTGGCCCATATGAATCCCCTGGCTTTAAATCATTATCAGCCTGGGGCTTTTGATCATAAGACTTCGAAGCTATCTTAACTGGAGAACTGACTTTTTTGGGAGCAGGTTGCAACGTTGACTTCTTAGCTGCCGTTTTTTTTGACTTGCTTACTTCTTGGTGAGCATAGGATGATCCAACAGGATCCAGTAAAACTGTATACTCTCTTAAAACTCGGCCTGAAGCCCACTTAGCTTCGACAATAAAGGAAAGAAATGGATCCGCCACAGAGTTATGACTTGTAATTTCAAGGTAAGTATCTTCACCTCTCGTGACGACCTCAAACGATAAATCACTAAGGGTATAAGGGCGATCTAAGCCCGCTTTTTCAAATACTTCGCGAGAAGCTAAGCTAACTTGAATCTCGCTACTCGAAACATCACCCAAGTCATTTATATTCACTTCGGCCTGCAACGGCTGGTTAAGGTAGGATTGGATCGAAATTGATCCAAGCCCTAACCCAAAAACAGGCTGAGCAGAAAGTAAGAGTGTCACTGAGCCTAATATGATATGTGACAGTTTATTCAATTTTTTCACTAGGTACCCCGTGATAAGCTATTTTTTGCAGCACACAAGAATTATGCTTCACATAAAATCGATGATGCTCCTTTAGCTATAGATTATCTTGTCTGGGGTCAACAACTTAATAAATACTTTTCAGCGTGAATCTCCTGATTGAATAAACGAACACTGCAAATCTTTCGCAAATCCACTGGTCTCATATTCAGTCAAACTTACCCTCTTCTCGCATGGCTAACCAATGTTGGGCGATTTGAATGCTGTTTAAAGCGGCACCTTTGCGTATATTGTCTGCAACAACCCACAAATTTAAGCCTAGTGGATGAGAGATATCTTCTCTAACCCGCCCCACATAAACCGCATCATGACCTTGGGCATCACAAAGTGGGCTAGGATAGCCTTTGGCCTCATGCCTATCGATCACTTGTATCCCAGGGCTTGTACTTAATAATGCTAAAGCTTTGTCTGCTGTAAGCTTCCTTTTTGTCTCAATGTGAATGGCTTCACTATGACCTGTTTTCACAGGCACTCGAACAGCTGTAGGATTGACTTGAATGCTATCATCATTCAATATTTTTTTAGTTTCCCAAACCATCTTCATTTCTTCTTTGGTATAGCCATTGTCTTGAAACGCATCAATATGAGCG
>CAYGPI010000046.1:0-21149 GCA_964351745.1 uncultured Francisellaceae bacterium | reverse complement strand
CTACTCGCACCATTGAGATATGCACTTAGAAAAGAAAAATCAATTTGATCACCATCGGATTGATTAAAATCTGTGATGATGTCTTCCCCGATGTTTAAACCATCACCATCAACAACACCCTTCATGCCAAATATGTCTTTCGAATGTCCACCTGTTAATCTATTATTGTCTTGGTTACCAATAAGCACATCTAAAAAGTCCGTACCAATGAGATTCTCTATAGATACCAAATAGTCAATACCTACATTAGTTTCTCCCGGATCAAAGGTATTTAGCAGAAGATCGACAGTAATGCCCTGCTCAATATTGGGTGTCGGTAGAATTTCATTGCTTAAATCAATTTGATCTGAACTTAAGGCAAAGTCATAAAATCTAAAGAGCGCAATATCCCCTTCAAAACCATGGTTCTCTGGGCTTCCTGTAAAGCCTGGTGCTGCTGTAAAATTAACACCGCCTAACGCAGAGCCGTCGTTTCCGGCCCAGTTATTCACACTTGGTACGCCACTAGCATCACCAGCAAATTGTCCATTGATATAAAGGGATATGACATTATTGTTTGAATCGTCAAAATCTCTATTATAAACACCCATGACTTGTATGAATTCTGAGAAATCGATGTTGTCCAATGAGTTAAATGCTTGAAAATCTGCTACTGATACTTCAACTTGCAGCGCATTACTTCCTGTTTTTGCATTCATCACAAGACGACTATCCATCCCACGCCACTCAAAGGATAATCCATTCCCATTTCCGCCAGTTTCGAAGAGAACATCAGTATCCATGTCAAGTTCGGGTCTAAACCAAAGTTCAAAGGATGCATCTTGATCAGCCGGCATATCGAGTGTTCTTAAACTGTCAAATTGGATCCGCTGGCTTCCATCAAAATGATATGCTTGCGAGAAATAATCTGAGTTTGAAACTTCGTTAAGCGCAACATCTGGTGTATTAATATATACAACAATAGGTGCATAATTTGGCGTCAAATTTATAGGTGCTGTGTTATACAATCGATCACGGCTATCATCTGCAATATTGGCGCTATATTCTAGTACAGGTAAAAATGAGCTTGTCACGGAAGTCATGTAATTCAAGGTCACCATCTTGGCTTCTGAATAATCTGCCGTATCATGACCAGACTCTCCATTTAAATAATCATTACCACCACCACCAATTAATATGTCATCCTGACTTCCACCATAAAGTGTATCATGGCCTAAGAGGCCATTTAGCGTATTTTGATTAAGATCACCATAAAGTTCATCATCGTATAAACTACCAATTACATTAACAAAACCATAATAGAAACTTTGATGCGCAAATCCACCACTAAATTCCTCATTTTCCAGATTGATGTTAACAGCCTCAATAGAGTGTTCAAAAGAGATTGTATTAACTCCAGCGCCAGCATTATAAAATTCTAGGCGTTGAGTGGCGACAAAAAAATCATCTTCCGCGCCTGTCAAGACCACAAGATAAGGCTTAGTCTCGTCAATGTCGAATGTCATGTCATTAAATTGGTATTGACTAAGTCCCTGCGCTTGATACAAAACGTGCTGAGGAACGCTCATTGGATTATCACTAGTATCAGGGCCTTTATAGCCAAATCTTAGAAATTCAGCATATATGCCCTCAATAAGCTCTATTCTGAATGGGTGGTAGCCTGATGTTAGGGAAATCTCGACTTGAGAGGCTGCCTGATCGCCACCATTAGGTATATTTGATGAATAATAGATATCGGTCAGCAAAGGTGTTAAGAAATCATTGATATATAAATTGGCAGCGTCATCTGCATTTAAATTCTTTGAGACTCACTAATCAAGGCGAATCGTCCTTGCAAGAGTCAAGTTTGATGGGTGCACCAGTCAAAATTTTAGAATAAATGTCTGTCTCTACCATGAGGCTCTTTCCAATCAATATCCGGTTGTACAGGGATAATCTGATTAGGATTGATCGTGCTATGGCTCAAGTAATAATGTTTTATGGCATGATCAATATTCGTTGTCTCAGCAACGCCCTCATATTGAAAAAGATCTCTTGCATAGGGCCATAAAAATGGATAATCCATAATTCGTTTTTTAGAGCATTTAAAATGCCCCACGTAAATAGCGTCAAAACGAAACAGGGTAGGGAAAAGTCGCCAGTCAGCTTCCGTCGGAATATCACCAAGTAAATATCTCATTTTAGAGAGCCTATTATCTAGCTTTTCTAGCATATGAAATAGTGGCTCTACCGCTTGGTCATAAGCAACTTGACTCGTGGCAAATCCACATTGATAAACGCCATTATTTACGCTCTGATAGATCTCTTCATTTAACTTATCAATGTCAGCTTGCATAGCCTCTGGATAATAATCACCGTGTTTTGCGCCAATTTTATCAAAGGCAGAATTTAACATGCGAATAATTTCAGAGGACTCATTGGAGACAATAGTCTCACTTTTCTTATCCCAAAGAATAGGAACAGTCACTCGTCCACTGTATTGATTGTCTGCTTTGGTATAAAGCTGGTGTGCAAACTCTAGGTGATATAGATTATCTCTGACAATTTGGTCCTTATCACTTTGAAAAGTCCACCCATGCTCTCCCATAAGCCAATGAACAAAAGAAATTGGAATCATGTCTTGCAACCCCTTAAGAGCTCTATAAATGAGAACTCTATGCGCCCAAGGACAAGCATAACTCACGTAAAGATGATAGCGATCCTTTTCAGCTTTAAACCCGGCCTTTCCTGATTGGCCGGCTTCTCCATCAGTAGTGATCCAATTTCTAAACTGCGACTCAGTGCGAATAAATCGCCCACCAGATGATTTTGTATCATACCATGAGTCATGCCATTGACCGTCGACGAGTAATCCCATATTTTCCCCACTATGCCTCTATTAACAACAGTTGCGAATCTTCTTTTGCACGCATCATGACGTTATCTTGTAATTCAATTTCAGCGCCATCTCCGGCTTGAACCACAAGGCCGTCCACTTCTAAACAACCCTCACACACTAAAAGATATGCACTTTTAAATAATGGATGATTGACGGAGGTTCCTGCTAATAAATGAGCAACCTGGATAGATGCATCTTGATGTATGTATAAGGGGGCACTCGGACTACGTCCAACTAGCAAGGTAAGCTCTGAGCTATGAGTCTTAGGCATTTTCTTTGTTTGCCAACTAGGTTTTAATCCCAATTGGTCTGGCTTAATCCAAATTTGATATAGCTTAGTTTCAACTTCCTCTTCATTATGTTCAGCATGGCGTATGCCTGTGCCTGCGCTCATGATTTGGATATCTCCAGCCTCAGTGCGTCCTTGGTTCCCTTCACTATCTTGGTGAGTAATAGCACCCTGGCGCACATAGGTAATGATTTCCATATCATGATGTGGATGAAAATCAAACCCTTTGCCAGGCTGTATTATGTCATCATTAATGACCAATAGATTGCCCATGCCCATTCTTAATGGGTTGTGATATCCTGCAAAACTAAAATGATATTTCGTCTTTAACCAACCATAGTTGGCACTTCCAAGTGAGTTTTTGGGATAAACTTTAATCACAACTAAGAGTCTCCTTATAAGCTTTTTCTAACACTAACTTTCGCAGCTAAAATTTAGGAGCTATTTTTGTCATGGGTTAAACATATTTTCCTACTAGGCAAAATATCAAGACTACAAAAGTAAAATAGGCATCCTACTTAACTAGCAAGCAAGGCCAAAGCTTTACTTGCTAATTAGTACTTTCTATCAATTCATGTATTTCGACTCGTCTCAATGAAAAGCTCTAAGCCACATCAAATCTGTCGGCATTCATCATTTTGGTCCAAGCTTTTACAAAATCGTGCACAAATTTTTTCTGATTATCATCTTGCGCATAGACTTCAGCATAAGAACGTAAGATTGAATTTGAACCAAAGATCAAATCAACTCGCGTTGCAGTCCACTTAACTTCGCCTGTATGACGATGACTGATCTCGTAAAGGTTTTCATCAGCTGGTTTCCATTCATAGTTCATATCTGTCAGGTTGACGAAAAAGTCATTCGACAAGACCCCTATCTTATCTGTGAATACACCATGTTTAGTGCCACCATAATTGGTGCCTAAGACTCGCATACCTCCAACTAAGACCGTCATTTCTGGCGCCGTAAGCCCCATCAGCTGTGTGCGATCTAACATCATCTCCTCAGCACTGACGGCATACTTATCCTTTAGCCAATTTCTATAAGCGTCATGCTTAGGCTCTAACCATTCAAAGGATGATATATCTGTCATCTCTTGAGTCGCATCACCCCGGCCAGGTGTAAAAGGCACTTTTATGTTGTGTCCTGCTGCCTGAGCTGCTTGCTCAATGCCAATATTACCTGCTAAAACAATAATATCAGCGATACTTGCCCCGCTGTCTTTTGCGATAGGCTCAAGAGTGCTTAAGACTCTAGCTAAGCGTTTAGGCTCATTCCCAACCCAGTCTTTTTGTGGAGATAAACGTATTCTAGCGCCATTAGCGCCACCTCGCATATCTGAACCACGAAAGTTCCTTGCACTATCCCAAGCAGTACAGATCATATCACTCACAGAGAGACTAGCTTGCCTGATCTTCTCTTTAACTTTTTCTAGATCATAATTTGTGTGACCTGCTGGTATTGGATCTTGCCAAATTAAATCTTCTTGAGGCACATCGGGTCCAATATAACGAGTTTTAGGTCCCATATCTCGGTGAGTCAATTTAAACCATGCACGTGCAAATGTTTCAGAAAAGTAATCCTGATCTTTGTAGAATTTCTCTGAAATTTTACGGTACTCAGGATCCATGATCATCGCCATATCTGCATCAGTCATGACAGGATTATGCCGAATAGTTGGATCTTCAGAGTCGACTGGTTTGTCTTCTTCTTTAATGTTGATTGGCTCCCACTGTGAAGCCCCTGCTGGGCTTTTTTTAGATGCCCACTCATGAGAAAGCAACTGATAGAAATAACCATTATCCCATTTTGTTGGATTTGTGGTCCAAGCCCCTTCCAAACCACTGGTAACGGTTTGATTGCCGATCCCTCTGCTTGCTTTATTTAACCAGCCAAAGCCTTGATCTTCGAGATCAGCACCTTCTGGATCCGGGCCTAGAATTTGCGCATCACCGTTACCATGACATTTACCTACTGTATGACCGCCTGCAGTCAATGCAACCGTCTCTTCGTCATCCATGGCCATACGCGCAAATGTAACTCGCACATCCTGTGCCGTTTTTAATGGATCAGGTTGGCTATTGACACCTTCTGGATTAACATAAATTAAGCCCATGACTACAGCAGCTAGTGGGTTTTCAAGTGTCTCACGATCTTCACTATCACCACTATACCGTGTAGAGGTTAGCCATTCTTTCTCAGAGCCCCAATAAACGTCCTTTTCAGGATGCCAGATATCTTCACGCCCAAAAGAAAACCCAAACATTTTCAAGCCCATTGACTCATAGGCCATATTACCCGTGAGGATGATTAAATCTGCCCAGCTTAGCTTATTACCATATTTCTTCTTAATGGGCCAAAGTAAGCGCCTTGCCTTATCCAAATTTGCATTATCAGGCCATGAATTCAGTGGCGCAAATCGCTGGTTGCCAGTTCCAGCCCCACCGCGCCCATCAGCTATACGGTATGTACCTGCTGCATGCCAAGCCATACGAATCATTAAACCACCGTAATGCCCCCAGTCAGCAGGCCACCATGATTGACTATCCGTCATAAGGTCCTTTAAATCTTTCTTTAAAGCGACAACATCAAGCTTTTTCAGCTCTTCCCGATAATTAAAGGCCTCACCCATTGGGTTTGTTTTGAAATCATGCTGGTGCAAGATATCTAAATTCAGCGTCTTAGGCCACCAGTCTACATTTGAAGTACTCTGCGAAGTATTTGCTCCATGCGATACTGGGCATTTTGTCATGGCGTTCATATTGTCTTTCCCTTGTTAATCAGCTCAATTTTTACCTGAAATTTTAGCGAAGGCTTGAGTGATGAACTGTGTTTTAAGCGCTCACCATCCTTGTTCCATCTGCCATCATAGCCCCTAAAAGGGGAAATTTCAAAGTCAGATTATTTTCCAATTTAGAGTCTTTCTTACCTATAAAACTGCATATAAAGTCACTTTTGCAGTCTTGCTTTGCAGACTAACTTGATCGTTTAAGGCATACTTGTATATTGATGTTTATTAAAGATTCGTAAAATAAATAATAGAAGACATTAAAGCATTGAATTTGGTGCATGGCCATGATGAACATGACCAAGTAGCTTACGGTGTTTATGGACTTATAGAGACTTTAAGTCAGTTTATTATTGTTTCATTTTTATTTTTATTCTTTCAGGACTCGAGTCATCGATTCTTTTATCCTTCATTAAATCTAACTCAACTTTCGTTGAAACATGCTTAAAACCAACATACCTTTCGTCATAATCTAACTGATTAATTTCATCTTGAGAAATCGGCTCAAACCCAAGCCTATCATGATACAAGCTAATCGCTTCTTTATTGAATTGACGCGTCAGAATATAAAATTCTGTACCTTCGGGGAAATGGGTTAAAACACATTCCATTAACCTGCGACCAATACTAGCCCCTCGACATTTAACACCAGCATCTGAAATGTAAATAACAGGGCGTCCAGTCACTTGACCAGGATAGAATGATATAAAACCAACTTTTTCAGGCCAGCCCTGGTCATTCTTCTTATAAGCTATATAGCATTTTGCTTCAGCTTGCATTTTATTGACACCTAACAAAGCTCCATAAGTGGCATAATTATTTAGGGGATCCGTTTGATCGACGACGCGATGATTTTCAATATGGACTGGATTTTGGTTAAAAGATTTAATATCTTGTGCCAAATCAGGATTGGTACTGTATGAGTCATAAATCGTTTTTCTGTACATGCCAAACAACGTTAAGGCGCACAAGTTTATTTTATTGAGCGCAGAAAATTTGTATTGTCCTTTGTTTTCTGGGAGATTGTCATAAAATTGAAAACAAAGACCGTCATCAGTATCCTTGAACGTGTATATCATTCGTCAGACCTTACATATCATTGAGTCATTTAACCCCGACTGAGCTGGTCAGGACAATAAACACAAATCAGTACGAAAGCAAGCGTTTAAGCTTGCAAAATTGATTATCGTGTCAAATTGAGTCTCAGTAGGGCCACCATATCCTCTATTAGACATCTAGTTTTATCCCTCAGGATTGTGTGTCACATGTCAAACTATCAAGTAGCAACGGCTCTTGTATGATAATGGATACCAAAAAACCTAGAATTCAACTAAGATATGTAACAGATTGATTGAAATGAAAGAAAAGCAATGAATAACTATATAAATCTTAAAACTTTCGTCTTAAAGATAAGTAAACCTTATCGATGGTATTTTATAGGGCTTTTGTTGATAGGTATTTACTCAGCTTTTCATGGTGCAGTTCAACCGTACATTTTGAAAGTGTTTTTAGACAAAGTTAACACTTCAAGCAATACAACAAATTTTATAACAAGCTGCCTCATGCCTGCTTCAATTTTAATCATCATGAGCTTTGCTATCACTTTTATTTGGCGGGTATATAACTATTTTATTCTGAAATCTATCCCTAACATGAAGGCTGACATCGTCAGATTAACGACTGAGCATTTACGTGGTCAACCTTATGAATACTTCCAAAACCAACTCAGCGGTGCACTCAACGCAAAAATATCTGATTTAACTAGCAATCTGCAGGAATTGATTAATTCAGCTTTCAACATTTCAAGGCAAGCGCTTACGGTTATCATAGCTATTGCCATGTCAGCACTTGTCCACCCCTACTTTTCACTGGTTTTCTTAATATCCTCCTTAGGCTTTCTATTCATGGCTTCTTATTGCTCAAATAGCATCCAGCCATTTGCAAAGAGATTCGCAGAAAGTAGAAGTAAAAACTCAGGAACTATCGTTGATAGTCTTTCAAATATCGCTAACATGTTTATGTTTGCCAGGGAAAAATATGAGGCCGAATATTTAAATTTAACGACTATAGATACGGTTCAAAAAGATCAAGCCATGCAAAGAAAAAACATGATTAATGCCTGTATCTTAGGAACCATTGCCTGGCTACTCCAAGCAGCATCCATCTTATTATTGATATATTTTGGTAGCAAAGGGATCCTTACTGTAGGTGATTTTGCTTTTATTTTTATTTTATCCATTACCGTCATTGATCAAGTTTGGTTCTTAACAGAAAGTCTATTGTCAGTAGGCGAAAAAATTGGTGTGTGCCAACAAGCTTTAGAAACCATTTTTACTCAGCATAAGCATCTTCATATACCTGAAAGCCAAGGCTTAAATATTAAAAGCGGTGAAATTTCCTTTGAGAGTATTTATTTCACCTATCCTGGTCATACCTCTCTGTTTGAAGGATTAAGCGCATCTATACCAGGTGGTAGGAAGATTGGACTTGTTGGGTATTCAGGTGGAGGTAAAAGCTCTTTTGTCAATTTGATCGTTAGGTTATTTGATGTTCACCACGGGAATATACTGATTGATAACCAATCAATCTATCAAGTCACTAAACAAAGCCTAAGGGAAAACATCTCTTTTATACCTCAGGATCCAACTTTATTTCATAGAAGCTTGTTTGAAAATATCCAATATGGCGACTTAACTGCCTCTAAAAGTCAAGTGATTGAGGCTGCTAAAAAAGCTCATGCCCATGAATTCATCTCAATTTTACCTGACGGGTATGATACTTTAGTCGGCGAAAGAGGCATAAAACTATCCGGTGGACAACGTCAACGAATAGCGATTGCTCGAGCTATCTTAAAAGATGCCCCTATCCTCATTTTAGATGAAGCAACAAGCTCGCTAGATTCCCTAACAGAAGAATATATTCAAAGCTCTTTACATTTGGCCATGGAAAATAAAACTGTTATTGTCGTAGCACATCGACTTTCAACTGTCCTTGCTATGGATGAGATCTGGGTGTTTGATAAAGGGCACATCATTGAGAAAGGCTCCCATGTTGAGCTAATAAAAATGAATGGTTTTTATAAAGAACTATGGGATGTCCAAAAAGGTCATAGCTTCATTTAGCTCTCTGAAAGCTACGCTTTTTTTAAGCATAGCTTTCACGAGATCAAAGTAGTGACTTTAACTGATGAATCCATCTGATTGATGGCTCCAGTATTTTTGATAGGCACCACCTTTGTCTAGTAACTCTTGATGAGTTCCCATCTCAATAATCTTACCTTTTTCTACAACAATGATCTTATCCATGGCTTTTAAAGTAGATAATCGATGTGCGATAATCAGCGCTGTTTTATTGGCTAATAAGCTTTCTAAGGCATCTTGGATTGCCTGCTCAGTCGTCGAGTCAAGAGCTGATGTTGCTTCATCAAGGAGTAATATGGGAGCATTTTTTAGGATGGCTCGAGCAATCGCTATTCGTTGACGTTGTCCACCGGATAGCTTAACGCCTTGTTCACCAATCAAAGTGTCATATTGCCTTTCTAAAGACATAATGAAATCATGACAATTTGCCTTTTTGGAAGCTTCTATGACGTCATCTTTACTAACGTTTTTGAGACCATAAGCAATATTGTCAAAAATAGAGCGATGAAAAAGTGTTAAATGCTGAGGAACAACCGCCATTTGCTGGCGCAAAGATGTTTTGGAATAATTTTTTATATTGATACCATCAATATTTATTTCTCCACTCTTGGTATCATACAATCGCATTAGCAGTTTTATGAGTGATGTTTTACCAGAGCCAGAGCTACCTACAATGCCAATTTTTTTCCCGGGGGAAATGGTCAAGTTAAAATTATCAAAAAGTAGAGGTAGCCTAGGGTAAGCAAATGAGATAGCTTTGATCTCTATTTCTGCATACTTAATCGTATGATCAACAGCATTTTCGCTTTCAGGAACATCGGGACTATCATCAAGTAGACTCAAACCTTCTCGCAATAACCCAAGGTTATAGACAAGCTGTAAGAAAGTGCTCCCTAAACTACTCGTTAGGCCTGCAATAGCAGTGACGGCTGTCATCACAAAAACGACCTCACCGATACTAACCATGTTCCTGTCGTAACCCATGATGGAGCCGACCAGGAAAAATGCGACCAAGGCATTCATAGCTATGAACTGAACAAACATGACCTTATTGGAGTGTCGATTACGATCTCTTTCAGAGTCAATCAGATGCTGCATGTTTTCATCAAGTAAATCTGTCTCAGAGGCCATATTCGCATGATGAATAACCGTTTGTATATTAGTCATCGTATCCACGACATGGCCATTATACTGACTACATGCAGCAGCAAAAACCGACGCTTTTTGATTACCAATCTTTGCGGAGCGATAAGTATAATAAATAATACCTATGCCCCACACCCAAAGAGCTATTCCAAAATACGGAACAACTGTGGAGAGCAATATCCCTGTAAGAATGATAGCCAGAGACTGAGGAAAAACGATGGCAGAGAAATTAAAAATAATCGGCTCAAGGCTGATACAAGCATTAGTAATTTTATTTGATATTGATCCTGAACGCTTATCTTCGAAATAATTAATTGATTGCTTTCCTAAATGGGCAAATAGATCTTTCACAAGCTTTTTTTTGTATTTTGGCACACTGACTAGAGTAAACAATCCATGAGCATAATAGCCTATGCTACGAATTACATGAATGGTTACATACATCCCCAATGGCACGATGACTATTTTCAAGACAGATGTTGATTGCGCCCCATGATTTTTGATTTCATCAATGATCGTACCAAACAAGTAGGACATATAGGGTAAAGTGAAAGCCCAGAAAACACCAAATGAAATATAAAAAAAAGTACTCCATTTATGATCTTTCATATATGAAATCAACACCTTACTAAGGTTTGCTCTCTCTTTTTTTAGATGCTTATCCATGAAACCCCTATTCCCCTATCTATTGGGGGTATTTTTTCAACAAATAACTATGGTTTAATCTTAGCAAATGCAATCACTGTGCTTCAAAAGTTGCCGATTGATTTCATTCACAGGCAACATAAAATAATTTTTAATATCACCCACCAAAGATGACCGCATCAGGCACTTGATAGGTTTCGGATCCTATGTGGATCACATGTACATCTTTTTCTTTTGAAGCTTTGAACGTTTCATAGCCTTGCGCTTGCGATGTTGAGGCCCCAATGGCTCTCCCGTATCTAAAAAAGACGATACGATCACGATTATCAGGTTTTGTGATCACAACAGTTGCATAGCCCCCGCCAGAGCGAGCCACCTGAAAGTCACAGCGGGTCGTATCTTGCTTAGGGAGCGTGCATGAGATTTGCCCTTTGGCATCAAACTTGCCTTGTCCTGCGCGCAGGGCTGATGTCTCTGGGCCTTTTATGACAACGCCATTAGGTGCAACAGCTGGTTTAAGAATTTTTTTAAGGACATACCCTCGAGGGCCGCCGCCTAAGGCTTGTACATCGCACCAGATCTCTGAATTCTCTGCAACACAGCCTAAGTGATCAAGAACAGTCTCTTTAGGGTAGCTTTGAAGGATTCTAGAAGAAAGACTTTGCTTTTCATAAAGATTGAATGTGTCGTCGATCCCTTGAGTTTGCCAATTTAATGGCCCTCCCTCTTCAGGTAGCAAAGGGACATCCACTTCTGCGATCGAAACATCAAAGGGGGCAAACTCGATGATTGAGCCATCAGCCATGGTCGCCAAGTAGAGATGATCATCTTTAAAGACATAACTACGCACCCATGTTAGCTGCTTTGCAAATTCACTACCGATTGAATCAGGTGCGCACCCTCTTCTAGTAAGTGCGAGATTGTCGAACTGAAGTTGGCTAGCCCCGGTAGAAGACCAAGCACCGAATCCGTGGTTGCAATCGGCTTGTACAAGCACGGAGCCATCGGACTTAATATCGAGCACAAAGTCAGCACTTCGCTTTGGTATAATCTCAGAATCATCCATGGATAGGATTTTGACGAGCATCCATTTTTGAGTCACCATATTGGCGGGATTATTAGAGTCTGCGAGGCAATAAGCAGATATGAACAGAGAGCAAAGAAGCAAGAAAGCTAGGTTATGGATATGTTGCACATAGGGTATTTTTAGCATATTCGAGGCTCACTGAAGTTGCGTATTCATGGAAAGCATACCACATGTGCCCCACCATCAGGACAGCCAGAGGATACATGACAGTCTCTTAAGGCTGTTCTTTTATATAGCCTAGCTACTAATACAAATTTTCAGCACAACACAAGGTTAAAGCAATCACGCTATCCTGTTGCAAGCCTGGAGATACATTCTATTTAAGCGCTCTACATCAAATATCACTTTTTTATTATTTGTGGTTTGATTCGCATGCTTTCTCATAAAAGCCACAGCATAAAAGAGTCGATAGAAAGCAAGTCGTTGCTTTGCCTTTTGATCTAAATCCATGAATGTAGCCCAGTGATCGGTATAGATAGTATCATGGCCTTCTAACTCTAAAGCTGCGCTTGTCAAAGCTATGACAAAGAGAGGATCACCAAAACACAATTCGTCAACATCAACAATCCCTGTAATCTTTCCATGCTGAACCATAACATTTCGCTCACTAGCATCCCATAAAAAGGGGGTGGCCCTTATAGATTTCAGTTCATCTTTCATCTTGTTTGCGATAGAAATGACTTTAGAGACCTTAGCTGGCTCAAAGACATGATTCGCAGCTACTTGGGCCTCATAAAAATGTAACCGCTGCATAAGAAACTCAAACCAAGTATTAAATCCAGTAGGATGCTCATAGCTATCTGTGATTCCATAGCTTGCCCCCTCTGGTAAGTAAGTAGCCATGGCTTGTATTTTGACGATTTCTTCGGCCAAGCTCCTTTTTTCAGAATCCTTTAATCCACCATAGACATTAATTAAATCGTTACCGGGTAATCGTTTCATTAACAAGGCAGGAAACTTTGAATATTTTCCTTCCAAGTCAGTTTGAATAAACTCTGCAAGAGGAACACCTAATGGAATAAGCTTTGATTGCCAGTACATGGCACTAATGAATTTTTGCTTGTGACCCTCATCAGTCAATCTAATAACATATTCAGATTCTGAAGTTTTAACTTCGAAGACGTAGTTTTGATCACCTGTAGCCATTCTTAAAGCAGAAGAAGTTTGTTCACCAGTCATGAGTTTAACAATGGAGGAAGCAATTTGCTCTGTAGGTTTATCGCTTGACAGGTCCATAAAGATTTGACTCATTTTGTATTAACATTAAAAATCACTATCCAACTATATCTCTTTGCGCCTTTTCTCTCAACGCTCTCTAAGCGAAGTTCCATACAAAGCAATTTTACCTAATTTCACGACGGCAACAGATCATCAAAAAGATACATGGGGCACCAAATTATACTGACCTCACGAACTCTTTAGTTCGCTGACCAAGTCATGGTACAATGACCAATACCAAATTTAACTAAGATTGTATATATGCCTTTGTCTAAAGAGCGAAGAAAAGCATTGGTTGAATTGATGAGGCAGGCGAATGTCTTGGGCGTTGCCATGGCTGAATTTGACCAAAACAAAGTAGAAACAAATGAATTTGGTGAGACTAGCGAGCTCGGGCCCTCAGTCAATAAAAATACAGTCTTTGGAGCCGCGTCACTAAGCAAGCCAGTTTTTGCGTATCTAGTAAACCATTTAGCCAGAGATCCTCAGTACGATCAATTTACTTTAGACACACCACTCCATACTATATTGGAAGATAAAGAAATCAGCCTTCATTCTGCGCATAAAGAACTAACTGCAAGATTAATTTTGTCTCACCAATCAGGGTGGCCTAACAAACCTTCCAACACAAACGGAGAAGCCAAGTTTCAATTCCAACCAGGCACTGCATTTGCATATTCTGGCGTGCCTTATGGCTATTTACAGCAAGTCATTGAGACTGTGACAGGCATGTCACTGGAAGAGTGCGCTAAAAAATATGTGTTCCATCCATGTGGAATGAAAAACACAACCTTTACCCCACCTGACAGCACGTTAAATACTCATCCGGCAAACAGCTTGTTTACGACAGCTGGTGATTATGCTCTTTTCTGTCAAGCAGCATTCAAACATGAGGAATTATTTGATATTGTTTGCCCGCTATCTCCAGAGAGGGATAAATGGGCAGCCAATCAAGGGCTGTCTAAGGAGGATTTACAAAAGGTTGCTTGGGGGTTAGGCTGGGGTTTACAAACAGCAAACTCCACAAACGCAACTAGAGCTTTTCATTATGGCGACATGAATCAGTGGAGAACTTTTGTAGCACTTGATTTAGAAAAACGAACGGGGGTGGTCTATTTTTCTAATTCATCAAATGGGTTAATCTTAGCCGACACTATGATATCTTCGACTGTTGAACTAGATGATGGACTTAAATTTGTTTTTGAGAAATTTGGTTTTGCTCGTAAGATTGAGCCAGAATGGCAAGAGAAAGAAAGAATTCGGATAGATAAAATTATTATGGAAAATCTACCGGACCTTTGGATTGAGATACAAGAATCCAGATCTGCCGAGGCTCTAGCAGAAAGGTTACAAGATATCATGACAACATCTTCTATTCCTGCGATGTCATATGCATCCTCTAACGGTGAGGCTCTTGAGGTTTTCGCTTATGGTTCGACAAATGCAAGACCAGATCCGAAAAATGAGGCTTATCCAGTAACACCAGAGACAGTGTTCCAAGCAGCTTCACTAAGCAAACCCGTTTTTGCTTATCTTGTTTTAAATATGGCGAATCCAGCTCGAAGAGGTGGACCACTTATTGACTTAGATACACCTCTGTCCCAAATTTCTAAAAAAGGATTTGGAAATCCCGCAGGGCAGTATCAAACAGATCCAAGATTATTAAGTTTAACCCCAAGAATGATTCTCTCTCATCAGGCCAGCCTTCCCAATGAAGGGCCCGATGAATTTTTGGAATCAAAACCAGGCACCAGTTTCGATTACTCCGGTCTGGCTTACTGCATGCTAGGTGAAGTCCTTGAAGAAGTTTCAGAAAAACGACTAGAGTCTATAGCGCAAGAAGCCTTTGCGAGTATAGGCATGACAAGCACTAGCTTCTTAATGCATGAAGTGGGATCAGACAAAAGAGAAAAGCGAGCCATTGGGCATGACTTTAATCATACTCCTAACCCTGCAAGCGAAAATTTTGTCCAGGAACATCCTGGCGCCTCGCTTATTACAACCGCGCAGGATTATCAAAAATTCATGCAAGCGTGTGTCACAGATCCCTATATCAAGCAAAACATGTTTGCCGTGCAGGTGGATCTTTGTGAAAAAGATCATAAAGCCATAGAAGCAAACGTTCCACAATCATATTTAAGACAAATAGGCTGGGGGTTAGGGATAGGCTTGTTAGTGAATGATGATGGCCACACGATTGCTTTTCATTGGGGAGATATTAATGTTTCAAGATCATTCACCGCTTACAATTTAAATACAAATCAAGGTGTATCATGTTTTACCAACAGTGCTCACGGTCCAGCAATTTTTTCGTCAGTCACTGAGTCGGTAGGCGATTTAAGCGTAGTATGGGCATGGCTTTCTAAACGTGAATCCTTGCCTTTACGATTAGAACCAACCAGCACAGAATCTATGCCCAGTTCAAGCTCTCCTTCTGTCTCTGATTCTTCGCCCAGCACAATGTCATCACTTTTTTCACTGACACGCTCTAAATCTGTAACAGATCTTCGTAAGCTGCAGGAGCGAGAAGATGTTGCCAAAGATAAAAAAAACAAAGACAGTCCCCACAGATCTACGCCAAAAAATAGCCCCTTTTAGCATCCACAGTGATGGCCACAAAGGAAACAAGACCACTATTGATGACTGATGGCTAGCACAAAATCTTGGAGCACTCAGAGACTATCATAGTCCAAACTACATAAGCACAACCCATAGTTTAATAATGCTCTCAATTTTGAAAACTTGTTATCACCTTAAAAGGAGCTAAGTCAGCATCGGACATGGCGGCTACTTAAGATGATCTCTTACATAACTACACATATATAAATGTTGGAAGATTACTCTTAATGATGACATGCCTTTCCCATATGTTCGCATCTTTCGACGCCGCACAACAAAACCAAATCGTGCAGTTCAA
This sequence comes from uncultured Francisellaceae bacterium, assembly GCA_964351745.1. Classification (GTDB taxonomy): domain Bacteria; phylum Pseudomonadota; class Gammaproteobacteria; order Berkiellales; family Berkiellaceae; genus CAYNJF01. Next base: position 5,041 of record CAYGPI010000046.1, on the reverse strand, counting down.
CTATTAATTAGATTATATATACAGTACAGTAAAAATGAGTTGTTAAACTTACCTAGTTATACTGGTAATAACAACAGCTTCTTTTTTCGAATAGTGAGGTCATCATGAAGAAAAAACATACATACGCTTTACTCATAATTAGCACGCTGCTAAGTACTCTGGCCTTTGCAACAAGTTCAGGTGAGCGTGGAGGTGGCGTGGGGCCAGGTAGTGACCCAGGCATGCGCCAGGATTTAGGCATTGAAGAAGCGACGGCAAATAAAGCCATCATTGGCGACAAAGCAGCCGGTTCGCCTGAATCTGACATCCAACACCACGGAGATGATGTTGAGCCTAATCCCGAAGTGAACTCTGGCATCATGAGAGACAGATGATATATCTTTGGATTTTCTCTCAGGCTTTTGCCTGAGAGAGCTTCATTTAAACTTCTATCGAGTCTATAAAATGACTGACATCATGCCTAAATTTCAAATGATCATCGTTAAATACGTCATACCTGCTTTCTGTTGCTTACTCAATAGGCATGACTTGCAAACCAACCTTCTATCTTAGGATCAAATATCAGATGGCACGGTTCATGCTATCATTTCTTTTTGCCAAAAAGTCATTGTGTTTGTTGTTTCTTCACCAGATGGCCATTGAGGCCAAGAGAACTCGCATGACACCCCTTCAATGTTATCATAGCCACATGCTTTAAAGATTTTACTATGTTCGATATAGTCTTTTGGTTGTCTAGAGTCATTTTTGTCTCTTTGTACACACATAAACACATTAGAAGTAAAACTGCTTTGATTCGCTTCGTTTTCACATAATCGGAAAAATTCTTTCCCTATTCCCTTAGATTGGAACTCCGTCTGTACTAAAAAATCAGCAAGATAATATAACTTATCAATGGCATATCCCTTGCTAAGAAATGCTTGTTGGCATTCTTCATAGGCATCTACGAGTGGCAAAGCGGTAGCTATGCCAACAACACTATCTTGATGCAAGGCTAAAACTATGAAAGCATTTGTAGCTTCTAAAAATTTTTCAAGATATTTTTCTTCTTGCTTTTCATTACCTTTATATAAATAAGGGAAATTTTGGTATAGCTCTGTGCGCAATTTTGCGATTTGAGGTGCGAACTTTTGACTAGATTCACCACGAAGGCACTTGTAGCTTATCCTAGTCTTTGAAGTATCCTTAGATCCACTCATCATTTAACCTTAATTATTTATCATCAAGGTAATTTTATCTTCTACACTGATCATGCGCAACATTTCATCGCACATACAGCTGCGCCTGCCCGAGGGTTAGTACCAGCTGTATGTCTTGACCAAGTTACATAGTCTAGTAACGATCTAATCATTTAGAAACCCTATAAAATAAATTGATATCTTAACAATTTAACAGTGAGCTCAACGATTCATTAAGGAGGGAGCTTCCAGGTTGAGACGGGTGGCATTTTGAGCCAATTGAGAGGGGTCATTAAACCACTACACCTTACCCCTTAATCTTCTTCGATGCTCATTAGCTTGCTAAGAAATTAATCTTTCTCATTTATTTTGTTAAATAGAACTCGGAATACATGCTTTGTTTTATCATCATTAACTTTGAAGCGATTTTTCTTTACTTCATAAATAGCAGCCTCTGGGAATAGAATATATATCTCAAGTCGTTTCATTGATTCTTTTCCACAGATAGATTTCTTTTCTATACGATTAATTGTGGCAGGCGAAAAATCAAATAACTCGCTGAATTCCCTCACCGTCAAATTTAAATTTTTTCTAAAGGAAGCAATGTCCTCATGGGTAATAGCATTTATTGGTGCTGGAGAGAAAATAAATGAAGATGGTCCTTTTTGTCCGAGGGTAGCGACTAATATAAGAGGGTTATTTTCAGATGGCTTGATCCCAACCATTTCGCAATATTCTGTGTAGGCAGGATTTCTTTTTGATGGAATTCTGTCTTCAAATGATTGAAATAGATCGTTTGAAACAAATTTTTTCTTGCTTAAAGGGAGATCGGGGCCAACAGCTATTGACATCTCATCAAAAAGATATAAGTCATTATACTCAAATATAAACTTATCATTTTCACATGATAGCTGACCTACGTATTTTCGCGATTTCCGTTTTTCTAGATAGACATCTACCGCAGTTATTTTTGATATCTCTTTGCTTTTATCTACCATTTTCAAACTCCTGCACACGCTTTTGGATCAACGCAATTAATGCCTTTTTTCGCAATGGTGAAAGTGTTGCATTTTTTGTTAAATCTATTATCTTTGATGATTTGGTAATAATACGTTTGCTAAATTGGTGAACTATTGACTCATAGCCTAATCTGCAAAACTCTGTTATATAATCTATTGCTTTAGGATGTTTGCTATCTTTTGTCCATATACACCCACTGGGATTAATGTCAGATTTTAAGAAAAATTCTTCTTCAGTGCCGATGCAGGAAGGGTTGTCATACATGGGTGCTACTTTCTTTGTGGATGAGGTCTCAATAATTCCTATATTTCGGCCATGCCTATCGTTATTTCCAATAAGAGCATCAAATAAACAAGTTTCTACGAATTTTACTACATCAGCTAGCCTACCAGTTTTTTCTATGATCATGTTAGCTATCACTTCGCAATTATAGTGACTATCCCCTGGCTGAATATATCTGTATATGTGGTTTAATGTACCTGAATAGTCTTGCATGAAGTTACGTGTTACGAAAGTTATGCGACCATTAAAATCAATCAAGTAATGTGGGGGAACTTCAATTCTTAACTCTGCAGCAATTTGATTGCATAAGTATTCTACTAATGGAAGCTCAGGGTATTGTTGTTCTTGTACTTTAAGAATGTACTCAGCCTGGCCTAGGCGCGCAGAATATTTCAGGTATCTACCATGAAAAAAAGTATCTTTTTGCTTTTCTATTTCAGGGCTAGAGTTTGTAGGAGCAGTTTTTTGGGGATCTAAATCCATAAACTCTGTCTCTGTGTGATTAAACCATTCTGTAAAGCATGTATGGTGCAACCCATAAATTACTGGTTCAGAGATGTTTTGTTTACATTTGAAGCAAATATTCATGTTATAATATTATCACAGACTATTGTTGTTATAAGTATATCACAATATTGTGTTGTTATTAATATATCACATACAAATTACGTAAGCCATTGATTTGTTTATATTTAATAGCTATGGCTTTACTGATCATCCCCTAATTTTCCGGACACATTGTTTATGAGTTTGAACACCCATAATCAGGGAGACATCATGACCAGAAAGTTATATGCCCAAAAGATAAATTGCGTGCAGTTGCTCTATTAGATTAAGACAGTAAGACGCTTCCCCAGCGCCAAAGGGACAGTCACATCTTACGCTGCTTCTAAGCTATCGGATCAAACGAATATGTAAATCTCTACCTAGACCTGCAACCAGGAATAGTATTCCTCAACATTGGAAATCTTTATTAAATCGAACAAGCACTAGATCTGAAAACCAATAGCTGCTATATCGATAGCAAAAACCTTAGCAAGGTACTTCATCTTATCGACAATCCATTGTTTTCTGTGAGAAAAATCCTGACCTCTTTCCTTATCAACACCATAAGGAAATGATCTTCGAACACATAGACTAACCACATGGTAGTAAGAGGTTACTTCTAAATTGATAAGTTCTTTTCTTGCTCGTGTCATAGATCATACTTTTATCTGATTATTTGAAGACAAACTATCTATCAATTTTAAAAGTGTCAAATCAAGTGAAGTGTGTGTGCCTGTCCTTTTAGCTATTAAATATAACTTTAAAAAACTAGTGTAACTATTTACGAAATCCCAACCGTACTCATAATTAAATAGAGATAGACTTAGATAGTGTTTTAATCATCTATGTTTGGGACGAGCTGCTTCGGGGTATTTTTGGTCGATATGATATTCAGTTGTTGATTTTTGGCCCTGCCTTATTAGATTGTCACTAACCGCATGATTGATATCATCAAGTGTGGTCTTAAATTCCTTCTCTGTCATATGCTGCCTCATGAAATCAAGCGACATCTCTACCAGCTTAAAATCTTTATCTAGTCCTGGCGGTAGCCTATTAAGTTCATGCTCTACCTCCATAGTCGTAATATAACTTTTTAACAATTCAAATGTGACCCTTGGAGGTGTTGCTGCAGACACATACTCACTAAGTTTTTGTTGCATTTCCCACACTTCTAAAACCGCCTGCTGGTTTGTGGTTAATTTCTTTGATTCACGTTGCTGTTTCCTTTTAATGTTTTGATAGAATGTTAACTTTTTTGAGGAACTTGCTTCTTTAGCGTTTTCCTGATCGGGGTTAGGGGCTTCAGTATTCTTCTCATCCAGCCGAACTTGGAACTGTGCCAATAAATTTTGAACTCCTGACTTATAAGTTATTAAATCTTCATTAAAAATAATGTTAAAATTTTCTAACTGCGAAGGAAAAATAAAAGGGCCTAAATAGTCAAAAAGTTCCATCGCACCTTGATTTTGAATCTCTAGAAGTGTTTTTTTCAATTTATTTGTAAGCTCATCAAGTGATTTTAGATCTCGATGGGACAAAATGCTTTCGACAGAAACTTTAGAACTTTTGTTTGTTAACTCTTTAAATATATCAGATGGTAACACTTCACCCATAAATAAATATGAAAAAGCTGAACTATCTTCTCTTGACTGAAGATTGCAAACACCCTTAGGAATGCAATCTCGCATTTTTTCCAAAAGTTCTTGTAGTGCCTTCAAGTGCTCTGATGAAATCTTGGGATCAATATATCTAATTGACGCATTAACCATCTCAACAATAGGGTCAAGGGCTAGGCCTAATTCAATTATTCTATATAACTGCCTCTCAGCTGGTGTTTTTATATCCATCATAAAAAATCAAAATCTCATTATATCTATATATCAGTTTGAGTATAGTAAAGATTCGAGTAAAACTTATTAGCTATTATTTAAATGAGTAGATATCCAGCCACCAAATTTAGTCGTTGAATCATATTTATCGGCATTATTTGTGGCATATTTATTGCTGGCAATTTTTGG
>CAYGPI010000045.1:0-21413 GCA_964351745.1 uncultured Francisellaceae bacterium | reverse complement strand
CTAGTTTACAGACTTTTTTAAATCGCCGTTTATTTTTAGGACTTATTTCTTTCGAAAGTCATTTTTCCCATTATGAGCCGGGAGATTATTACAAAAGACACCATGATGCCTTTAGAGGTCAAGCAAATCGACTCTTGTCAGTCGTTGCGTATTTTAACTCTGGTTGGACGAGTGAGGACGGTGGTGAATTGGCTTTATATAAGGATGAATTCGATAAAGAAGGGGTTAAAGTCGCACCACTTTTTGGCACACTAGTTGTTTTTTTGAGTGAAGAGTTTCCTCATGAGGTCCTTCGTGCTAATCGAGATCGGTATTCTATTGCAGGGTGGTTTCGAGTGAATGATGGAGAGCACAACATACCAGTGAACGCTCCCCAATTACCATTGATTAAAACACCTTATCTTGAGATTGAGGAGCCAGATGGATCTCTTGAAGACGTTGCATAAGTTATGCTTAAGTCGGAGTTAAGTCTAATCAGCCTTAGGGAAGCTAGGTGCATGCATGCCTAAGCGATGAGCTTGCTCAATGAGATCTAAAAGATTTAGTTGGCTTAAGTTAAAAAGCTCTTCAAATTGATTGATCACAAAATAGATCGTTTGAAATATATCAATGCGGTATGGCGTCCTAAAAGCTTCTAAGGCGTCTAAGGGTTGTCTTTTAGGGATATCGCTTTCGAGTGCATAGGTTGTTTCACCGATAGATGAAAGAATACCGCCACCATAAATTCGTAATCCTTTTGGGGTTTGAATCAGACCAAACTCCACAGTAAACCAATAGAGCCTGGCGAGCATCAATCGTTGCTCTTTACTCGCATGAAGACCCATTTTGCCATACTCATGAACAAAGTCTGCATAAAAGGGATCGGTCAGTAGCGGGCAATGTCCAAAAATTTCATGAAATATATCAGGCTCTTGTAAATATTCCAGATCTTCTTTGGTGCGAATAAAGGTCGCCGCTGGAAATTTTCGCTCGGAAAGGAGTTTAAAGAATTTATCAAAGCCAATCAGAGCAGGTACTGGCTCAACATGCCATCCAGTCAGTGGCTCCATAGCTGCATTAATATCTGGAATTTGTGGAATAGCAGAAGCATTAAGACCTAAATTGTCTATCCCACGAAGATATTCATCACAGGCCCGTCCCTCAATAAGAGTCCATTGTCTTTGATAAAGCTCACGCCATATTTCATGCTCTTGTGAACTGTATTCAACGATACCATCTTTATTTGGGATCCGTGAGGTGTATTTTGATTCTTTCATTGGCCAATTAACCTAACAAGTGAGTCTAGGCTGAGAGCGTATAGTCTTAAATTTTATGCTCTCAGCTTTAGTTATAATCATAGTTTAGCAGGCACTCATGAGGTAATGATAGTTATTAATTAAACTGTATTTCAGGGATATCTCCTTCAACGATTAGATTGCCTTCAGTCATGCTTTTAATATAATCGGTACTAACTCCAGGAGCCCTTTCTTTTAAGATAAATGAGCCATTGTTTATTTCTAGTACAGCTAAATCCGTGACAATTTTCTTGATGCAATGCGCTCCAGTTAAAGGAAGAGAGCAGTGGCGTAAGAGTTTGGACTCTCCTTTTTTGTTAGCATGCTGCATGGCGACAACGATGTTGTTGGCACTGGCCACTAAGTCCATGGCGCCGCCCATCCCCTTAATTAATTTTTTGGGGATCATCCATGAGGCAATATTACCTGTTTGATCAACTTCAAAAGCACCAAGCACAGTTAAATCAACATGGCCGCCTCTAATCATGGCAAAACTTTCAGCCGAAGAAAAATAGCTGGCGCCGAGTGCTGCTGTGACGGTTTCTTTACCAGCGTTGATGAGATCTGGATCAACCATGTCCTTGGTTGGGTAAGGCCCCATGCCAAGCAATCCATTTTCAGATTGTAAGCAAATCTCTATATTGGGCGGAACATAATTGGCAACTAGAGTTGGAATACCAATCCCTAAGTTGACATAGTAACCATCTTTTAATTCATGGGAGATACGTTGTGCGATTTGCTCTCTCGTGAGTGCCATAAAATTCTCCTACTAAGACTGGACAGTTAGACGCTCTATTCGTTTTTCAAATTGTCCTTGGATAACGCGATTGACATAGATCCCAGGGGTGTGGATCTGATTGGGATCTAAACTGCCCACCTCGACAATTTCTTCCACTTCAGCGACTGTTATCTTACCTGCTGTTGCCATCATGGGATTAAAGTTCATGGCAGTCTTTTTGAAAATTAAATTGCCTTGAGTGTCTGCTTTCCAAGCCTTTATAATTGAAAAATCTGCAGTGAGAGAATGCTCTAAAATATATTCTTTGTTGCCAAATAATTTGACTTCCTTGCCTTCGGCGATAGGGGTGCCATATCCTGTGCGCGTATAAAAGCCAGGTATACCTGCTCCGCCAGCTCTAATTTTTTCAGCGAGTGTCCCTTGTGGTGTTAAAATGACTTCCATCTCCCCAGAGATAAACAGCTCTTCAAATAAACTATTTTCTCCGACATAAGATGCAATCATTGTTTTGATCTGCCTTTTTTCCAGTAACAAACCTAAACCAAACCCATCGACGCCTGCATTATTTGAGATGCAAGTTAGTCCGGTTTTACCAAGATCGTATATTTTTCTTATAAGACCTTCCGGGATGCCACATAAGCCAAAGCCGCCTGCCATCACGGTCATATTATTGTCGAGTCCAGCTAATGCTTCATCATAATCTTTGACGACTTTATTGAGTCCTGACATTGATTTCTCCAACTTCTTTTGAGGATATTATTGCATGATACCAATTTTACTGTGTGATTCTTGCTTGCGCCACTTTGGATAGATTCGGCCGTTTTAAATAATCGCAGATCATGTTTCCGGCATCAATGAGCAAAGAAAGATCTAAGCCAGAATGAAACCCTAAGCCTTCAAGCATATAGACGACATCTTCTGTGGCGACATTGCCGCTCGCGCCTTTGGCATACGGGCAGCCACCAAGGCCCGCAACGGAGCTATCAATGGTTCGAATACCTAGATCTAAGCAGGCATAAATATTGGCAAGTGCTTGTCCATAGGTATCATGAAAGTGGATGGCTAGTTTGTTGATGGGAACAACCTCAGATACCGCTGCGACGAGCTGTTTTGCTTGGTTAGGGGTTCCAACACCAATCGTATCGCCCAAAGATATTTCAAAACAACCTGCTTCGTATAATTGCTTTGCAACCCTGGCGACCATATGAGGATCAATCTCACCTTCATATGGACAGCCTAAAACACATGAAACGTATCCTCGAATAGCGATCTGATTTTTTTGAGCTAGGTCAGCGACTTCTTTGACACGTGCAAGGCTATCGTCAATCGTGCAGTTGATATTTTTTTTAGAGAAGCTTTCACTGGCTGCAACAAAAACTGCAATATCTTTAACCTGGTGTGCCATGGCCTTTTCTAACCCTTGTAGGTTGGGCACGAGCACTGGAAAGCGAAGATGGTCCTTTTTAGGTAACCCATCGACGACTGAGGCATGATCGCTCATTTGAGGCACCCATTTTGGCGACACAAAACTAGTCGCTTCTATGATGGTGCACCCGGCTTTGATGAGACGATCAATCAAGGCTAGTTTAATGTCTGTTGGCACTTGATTTGATTCATTTTGCAGCCCATCTCGGGGAGAAACTTCAACTATTTTGATGTTTGTTTTAGTCATGACTTTCAAACTCGAAAATTTGAGCACCTTGTTGGATTTGGTCGCCTACTTTATAAAAAACGTTTTTAATCAGACCACTTTGAGCTGCAGAAACGGTATGCTCCATTTTCATGGCCTCCATGGCTAGTAACTTGTCGCCTTCAAGGACGTTGGCACCAGCTTTGACCCAAATATTTGTGATAATCCCTGGCATGGGTGCAGTTAGGGTGTTTTGAGATGACTCATCTTTAGCGTCTTGCGCTAATTGGACAAGGTCGTAGGATTCGCTGTGACCGTCTTGAAGAATGTGGATCCCATGAGTTGATTTGTAGATTTGAGCGGTAGCCTTTTCACCATCTTTTTCATAGGTTAAAAAATTGCCAGATAAAGCGCCAGAAATCGTTGCTGACATGCTTTTTTCAGAGATAGTGATAAAAAGTTGATTAGCTTTTTGATGTTGGACAATGGCTAAGATCTCTGAGGAAGCTGCTTTTAAGCGCAAGCGCTCTATTGGAGCACCATTTAATTGCCAAGCATCATGGTTAGCCCATGGAGAGAAAGGATCACTTTGTTGAAGCTCATGGTGTCTTACTTGCTCTTTAGACGATAAGACTAACGCTAAAATCGCTGGGCATAATAAGTTATGGCTTGTCGCTTTCAAAGCTTCAATCAGTGGTTGACCATGTTGGCTTAAAAAATGCGTATCAATTTTACTTTGAATAAAAGCATCAGTCTTGCTTACTAGTCGCAAAAAAGGGAGATTATGAGTGATGCCCACAATATCCAATTGATCTAAAGCTGCATGTAACTGACGAAGCGCTTGCGCATGGGTCTGCCCGTGGACAATCACTTTAGCAAGCATCGGATCATAATAAATCCCAATGGTATCACCAGCTTGAACACCTGTGTCAAATCGTGCCTCAAAAGGCTGAGGGTGTAAGATGGCTTCAATGGTGCCAGTGACAGGCAAGAAATCATGAGCGGGATCTTCAGCATAGATACGAGCTTCAAAGGCGACCCCTTTGCACTGAATATCTTCTTGCTTGCGAGGCAGCGGCTCTCCAGCTGCTACAAGTAATTGCCATTGCACCAAATCAATGCCAGTGATGCACTCAGTGATGGGATGCTCAACCTGTAATCTCGTATTCATTTCAAGAAAATAGATATTTTGTTGCTCATCGACTAAGAACTCAATGGTGCCAGCATTGGTGTATTCAATAGCTTTCGCAGCCTCGATGGCCGTTTGGTGTAACTGTTTGCGCACATTTGGTTTTAAATGCTGAGCAGGAGCCTGCTCAATCACTTTTTGATGTCTTCTTTGCAGTGAGCAATCTCTTTCAAATAAGTGAACAATGTTTCCATGTTCGTCGCCAATGACTTGAACTTCAATGTGGCGAGATTGCTTTATATATTTTTCAATGAGTAAGCTATCGTCATTAAAACTGCTTAAAGCTTCTCGCTTAGCGCTTTCTATGGCATTTTCCAAATCAGATTCGTGCTCGACGATGCGCATGCCTTTGCCACCACCACCCATCGAGGCTTTGATCATGACTGGACACTTTATTTTTTTCGCTTCTAAAACTAATTGCTCTGTGCTTAATCCTTTGCCATCGATACCTGGAATCACTGGGACACCAGCTTTTTGCATGATAGCTTTGGCCTCATCTTTGCTCCCCATTTTTTCGATAGCTTTAGCATGAGGACCAATATAAATAAACCCTGCTTGGGAAACGGCTAACGCAAAAGTGGCATTTTCAGATAAAAAACCATAGCCAGGATGGATGGCATCAACGCTAGCATGTTTGGCTATATCAAGGATCTTCTTTGTGTTTAAATAACTTTCTTGAGCGGTAGAGCCGCCTAAAGCATAAGCTTCATCCGCCATTTGGACATGCAAGGCCCCCTGATCAACCTCAGAATAGATGGCGATGGTTTTAATACCAAGGCGCGCACATGTTTTGATGATGCGACAAGCAATTTCCCCACGATTAGCAATCAGAACTCTAGATATCATCATGATGGTATGACCCATTGTGGTGCACGTTTATTTAAAAAAGCTTGCAAGCCTTCTTGACCTTCATCGGACGCTCTAATCGTGGCAATCAAAGTGGCTAATTTTTCAGACAAAACAGTGTCGATAGGCAAAGACTCTAAACTTTGAATGAGCTCTTTAGTCGCCTCTAACGCCTTCGGTCCATTGTTTAAAAGGTTGTGTATGATTTTGTCACACCGATCGGCGAGGCCTTCTCGCATCACGACATCGTAGCAAAGTCCCATTTCATAGGCCTTAGGACCATCAAAAATTTCAGCGGATAGAAAATGAGCTTTAGCCGCACGATGGCCAATGGCTTTGACGATATAAGGGCTAATCATCGCTGGAATAAGACCGAGTTTGGTTTCAGAAAAAAAGAAGGAAGCGTCACAATCACAAATGGCGATATCACAACAAGCAGCTAAACCTATTCCCCCACCAAAACAAGCTCCCTGGATGGTGGCGATGGTAGGTTTTGAACATTGGGCTAGCGTCTGGAAGAGCCGTGCAAGTTTGGATGCATCTTCAATATTTTCTTTCTGACTGAATGTTGCACTTTCTCGCATATCATTTAAATCTGCACCAGCACAAAAATGTTTTCCATTGGCTTGCAATGAAATGACTCGAACGGTGTCATCTTGACCAATCTCTTCTAACGCTTGTTGAAGCTCTAAGATGAGCGCACGATTGAGTGCATTATGTTTATCAGGTCGATTTAATGTTAGCGTCGCCACACCTGAACTTTGTTTGGCCACTAAAAGAGAAGATGAACTCATATTCTAAAGACTCCAAAAGTTGTTTCTTCAGGCTCCGCGTTGTAGACCAATGATAAATTGAGCGCTAAAATTTGACGAGTTTGTGTTGGATCGATGACCCCATCATCCCACAATCTGGCACTTGAGTAATAAGGATGGCCTTGCTTGTCGTATTGATCGACAATGCTTTCTTCAAAGCTTTGTTTTTCTTTCTTATCCCAAGTTAAGCCTTGTTTGTCCTTTTGGGCCATTTTGACTTGGGTTAAAACGCTTGCAGCTTGCTCACCGCCCATGACAGAAATACGCGCATTAGGCCACATCCAAACGAATTTTGGATCATAAGCGCGACCACACATGCCATAATTACCAGCGCCAAAACTACCTCCAATGATGACCGTTAATTTTGGAACTTTAGCACATGCCACAGCGGTCACCATTTTTGCACCATCTTTAGCGATCCCACCAGCTTCATACTGTTTTCCAACCATAAAGCCATTAATGTTTTGTAAGAATATAAGAGGAATATTTCTTTGGCTGCACAACTCAATAAAGTGAGTCCCTTTATGCGCTGATTCGCTAAATAAAATGCCATGATTCGCAACAATGCCGACAGGATAACCATGAATATGAGCAAAACCACATATCAACGTGGATCCATAAAGGGCTTTAAATTCATGAAACTCAGAGCCATCAACCAGACGAGCAATGATTTCTTTGACATCCATTAAGGTTTTAGTGTCGTGAGGAATGAGACCTAAGAGATCGCTAGCTGGATAAAGAGGCAAGACAGGTGTTTTGATTGGGACTGGGATATTTTTCTTACGTCCCAAGTGTTTAATACAGGATCTAGCAATTTGCAAAGCATGTTCATCATTTTGTGCATAGTGATCAGCGACACCAGATAACTTACAATGAACATCCGCACCACCAAGCTCTTGAGCAGAGACTTCTTCGCCTGTGGCAGCTTTGACTAAAGGAGGGCCAGCTAAAAAAATGGTGGCTTGATCTTTGACCATAATGGATTCATCAGCCATGGCAGGGACATAGGCGCCACCTGCTGTGCATGAGCCCATAACCACAGCAATTTGTGGAATTTTCAAACTAGACATGATCGCTTGATTATAAAATATTCTTCCAAAATCGTCTTTATCAGGAAACACTTCATCTTGGTAGGGTAAATTAGCTCCGCCTGAATCGACTAAGTAAACACAAGGTAAATTGTTGTGTTGTGCAATCTCTTGAGCTCTTAAATGTTTTTTGACAGTAATGGGGTAATAAGTACCACCTTTGACGGTCGCATCATTCGCAATAATCATACATTCTTGACCCTCAATACGACCAATGCCTGTAATAATACCGCCCATAGGCACTTCTTCAGGATAAAGTTTGAGCCCCGCTAATTGGGACAGCTCCAGAAAAGGCGCGCCGGGATCACACAGCATAGTGATGCGATCTCGTGGTAGCATTTTCCCACGAGACGTATGCCGTTGTTGAGATTTTTCGCCACCACCTAACTTTAAATGATCGACCAAGTTATTGAGCTCGTGAATAAGCTTGGTGTTCACTTCAGTGTTTTCTTGAAACGTTTGTGCTTGAGTGTCAACCTTGGTTGTTAGGATAGCCATCTTTAGACCAACTCAATAGCAAGTGCAGTGGCTTCGCCGCCACCAATACAAAGAGCAGCAACCCCGCGTTTTAAATGATTTTGTTTGAGAGCTTCGATGAGTGTTGACACAATGCGAGCACCACTAGCCCCAATAGGATGGCCAAGCGCGCAAGCACCACCATGTATGTTCACTTTTTCATGAGGTAAATCTAACTCTTTCATCGCGGCTAAAGTCACACAAGCAAAAGCTTCGTTGATTTCAAACAAATCAACATCGTTGGTTTCCCATTGACATTTTTCCAACACTTTTTTGATAGCACCAATCGGGGCGGTTGTAAACCATTGAGGCTCATGAGCAAAAGTTGCGTGGGCTAAAAGGCGTGCAACAGGTTTTATACCTCTTGCTAAAGCTTCACTTTCTTGCATTAAGACATGAGCGCAAGCCCCATCAGAGATGGCACTGGCATTGGCTGCGGTGACAGAGCCATCCTTTTTAAAGGCAGGCTTTAGGCTTGGAATTTTTTCAGGGCGTGCTCTACTGGGCAATTCATCTGTATCTACCGTGAGCGTTTCTTTACGAGTTTTCACTTCAACCGGCGTTATTTCGGCACTGAAGTAGCCGTTTTCAATGGCTTTTTGAGCTCTTGATAAAGAGGTTAAAGCAAAATCATCTTGCTCTTTTCGAGTCAAGCCATAGTGCTCAACGCATTGCTCAGCAAAGACGCCCATCAGGCATCCTGTGTCATAAGCATCTTCTAAACCATCAAAAAACATATGATCAAGCATTTGGGTGTGGCCCATGCGCATACCAGCTCTTGCTTTGGGAACAAGATAGGGCGCTAGACTCATATTTTCCATCCCACCTGCGACAGCAATTTTAGTGCTATTGGCTTTGAGACCATCAAAAGCCATGATTAGGGCGCGCATGCCTGAGCCGCACATTTTGTTGATAGTGGTAGCTGGAGTGTGGACAGAGAGACCAGCACTGATGGCTGCTTGCCTAGCTGGCGCTTGACCCAAACCTGCGGCTAAGACACAACCCATAATGACATCGTCGATATCATGAGCATCGAGGTTAGATCGCAAAAGAGCTGCTTTGATGGCACTGGCTCCCAAGAGAGGCGCTTTGGTGTTAGCAAAACATCCTAACATTTCACCGATTGGCGTTCTAGCATGCCCTGTGATAACTATTGATGATGAACTCATGATGTCCTCTTATTGATTTTCTTGAAATAATTCTTTTCCGATAATTAATCGTCTAATTTCAGAGGTGCCGGCTCCAATTTCATAGAGCTTGGCATCTCTTAATAAGCGACCTGCAGGGTATTCATTTGTATAGCCATTGCCCCCAAGACATTGGATCGTGTCTAAGGCTACTTGAGTCGCATTTTCTGAAGCAAATAAAATTGCAGCAGCAGCGTCCTTATTCGATAACGTCAGACCCTTATCAGCGGATTCAGCTATTTTGTAAGTAAAACATCTAGCGGCCTGAAGTTTTGTATACATATCTGCTATTTTGGCTTGTATGAGTTGGAACTCACCAATTTTCTGGCCAAACTGTTTTCGCTCATGAAGGTAGGGTAGAACTATATCTAAGCAGTTTTGCATGATGCCTATTGAGCCACCTGATAGAACTAAGCGCTCGTAGTTTAAGCCACTCATCAAAACAGATGCGCCTTGGTTTACTTCACAAAGCATGTTCTCTTTAGGAACTTCACAGTTTTCAAAAACCAGCTCGCAAGTACTCGATCCGCGCATCCCCAATTTATCAATTTTTTGCGCTGTTGAGAATCCTGGTGTATCTTTTTCAACAATAAAAGCAGTGATCCCTTTTGAGCGAGCCTCTTTATCAGTTCTCACGTAAACGACAAACACATCAGCATCTGAACCATTAGTGATCCACATTTTAGTGCCGTTAAGAATAAATTTGTCGCCTGATGCTTGAGCTTTGCAACTTAAATTCATGACGTCAGAGCCAGCGCTTGTTTCTGACATGGCTAGGGCGCCAACAGATTCGCCACTACAAAGCTTTGGAAGATATTTTAATTTTTGCTCTTCAGAGCCGTTCAATCTAATTTGATTAACACATAAATTTGAGTGCGCCCCGTAACTCAAACCAACTGAGGCTGAAGCCCGACTGATTTCTTCCATGGCTATGACGTGATCAAGGTAGCCTAGATTACTGCCGCCATAGGTTTCTTCTACAGTGATCCCTAATAAGCCAAGCTCACCCATTTTTCTCCATAGATGAGAGGGGAACTCGTTGTCTTGATCTATTTTCGACGCAAACGGTGCAATTTCTTTTTGGGCGAAATTTAATACGCTATCACGTATCATGTCCGCAGTTTCATTGAGTTGAATTTGTGGAGCGAAGACCATTGAGCTCTCCTTTGTTGTGTTGCTTCCTTAATGAAGCATCATAACTGTTAATGGTACGGTTGGACTAACTTTAACTATCTTTGCGGCAAAGCTCAAGGTGATTCACTATAGATAAGGAGTATGTCATGGATCTAGAAAACTCGTGGGCGCTTGTGACTGGAGGCTCATCTGGCGTTGGGAAGGCAACAGCTCAGCGATTAGCAGCTTTAGGTGCTAGCGTTGTTATTGTTGATATTGATGAAAGAGGCAAGAAAGTTTCTGATGATATTAAGGGTACTTTTTTTCAAGTGGATATTACCCAATCTGATCCTTTAGAGCTTGTCTTTGAAGAGCTAAGCCGTCGCTCTTCGCCATTCAAGGTTGCCGTTAATTGTGCAGGCATAGCGCCTCCTTCACGGATGACAGGGAGAGAGGGCGCAAAACCTTTGTCTTTTTTTCAAAATGTTATCAATGTTAATTTGGTTGGCACTTATAATGTTATGCGGTTGAGTGCTCAACTCATGGCCCAGCAATCTGCTGACTTAAATCAGCAAAGAGGGGTTATTATTAACACAGCATCGATCGCTGCCTATGATGGTCAAATTGGGCAAACGGCTTATAGTGCATCAAAAGCCGGGGTAGTTGGCATGACTTTGCCGGCAGCACGTGAGTTGGCACAATTTGGTATCAGAGTGATGACCATTGCTCCAGGCTTATTAGATACGCCCATGTTACATGGGTTGCCTGATGAGGTCAGAGCATCTTTAGAGAAAAATATTCCTTTTCCAAAGCGGTTTGCTAGAGTTGAAGAATTTAGCTCATTGGTTGAGCACATTGTTTCAAACACGATGTTAAATGGAGAGGTTATTCGTTTAGATGGTGCGCTTCGGATGCCTCCCAGCTAATCACTTTGATGCTGCTTAAAGCCTTCTTGACAAATATCTATTAAGAAGGCTAGAGCGTTATGATTGGAGCAGTTGTTTCGCAATGATCATTTTTTGAATGTCACTCGTACCTTCATAGATGCTACAAACTCTAATATCTCTGTAGATCCGCTCAATTGGAAAATCTTCAAGATAACCATAACCACCGTGTATCTGTAGCGCTTCTCTTGCGACATATTCCCCAACTTCTGAGGCAAATAATTTTGCTTGGGCAGCTTGCATGAGACAAGGTGTCTTTTGATCTTTGAGCATGGCTGCAAAGTAGACTAGTTGACGAGCGGCTTCTAGCTTGGTACTCATGTCTGCAATTTTAAAGGCGATGGCTTGGTGCTTGATGAGAGGTTTGCCAAAAGATTTTCGCTCTTGCGCATAGATAAGCGCTTGATCTAAGGCGGCTTGTCCCATTCCCACTGCTTGAGCTGCTATGCCTATTCGACCGCTCTCTAAATTGCTTAAAGCGATTTTATAGCCTTGATTGAGCTCTCCTAATAAATTTTCTTTAGGGATCCGACAGTTCTCGAAACTAATTTGAGCAATTTCGGAAGCGGTTTGCCCCATTTTTTTTTCAAGTCGTGTGACGTGAAATCCTTCCGTATCTGTTGGGACGATATAAGCGCTGATGCCTTTGCTTTTGAGGGTTGGATCGGTGACAGCAAAGACAATGGCGATGTTGGCGTGTTGGCCATTGGTCACAAATTGTTTAACACCATTAAGCACATAATGGTCACCATCTAGGGTTGCTTTGGTCATTAAGTTGCCAGCGTCAGATCCGGCTTGGGGCTCTGTTAAGCAAAATGATCCAAGCCATGCTCCACAACTTAACTTAGGTAGGTAACGATTTTTTTGTTCATGATCCCCAAACATTAAAATAGGTAGGCAACCAACACTGTTATGAACACTAAGGATGGTCGAAGTTGCGCCATCCCCTCGTGCTATTTCTTCAATAACTCGAGAGTAAGCTTGATATCCAATGTCAGAGCCTCCATAGCTCTCTGGGATAAGCATGCCCATAAATCCCAAGTCTGCCATTTTTTTTAATGCTTCATGCGGGAAATGGGCATCTTTTGCCCACTGATCTGCATAAGGGCTAAGCTCCGCTTTGGCGAATTGTTGAGCCGTTTCCTTTATAAGTTGGAGTTCTTCAATAAGCATGTCTTCTCCGTAAGTCATGTGCCCTTAAAAATATTAATCATTATTATTTACTAATTTCAGACGATAATGAATGATTATCTACTTTAAGTTGAGAATCAAAGTGGTAAGATCGCCTCATTGAGAAATGCTTGGTAGAATGTCACAACATTGAGACAAACTCGTGAATATTGCCATGCACCCTAAAGGAGGATACTTGTGATCCAAAAAACAACTGTAGCGCAATTTGAGATTTTATATCATCGCTTTTTAGATCCTGAAGGTAAAGTCGAGCAAAAGCTCCCAGAGTTTGCTAGTGACATTGAGCATCTTAAAAAATTGTATCGTTTTATGGTTGAAACTCGAGTTTTCGATACTAAGGCCATTGCCTTGCAAAGAACAGGAAAGCTAGGTACCTACCCTTCAACTTTGGGCCAAGAAGCCATTTGTGTTGGGATAGGTGCTGCTATGGCAGATGATGATGTTCTATGCCCTTACTACAGAGAATATGGTGCCCAGTTTTGGCGCGGGGTTACCATGAAAGACATTTTAATGTATTGGGGCGGTGATGAGCGTGGCTCTGATTACCAAGGGGTTGCAAGAAAAGATTTTCCGATCAGCGTGCCTATCGCTAGCCAAACCTTGCATGCCGTAGGGGTTGCGACAGCATTTCAATGTAGGAATCAAAAAAACGTTGCCGTGGCCACCATCGGAGATGGCGGAACATCACGAGGTGATTTTTACGAATCTGTTAATGTCGCAGGTGCCTGGAACTTGCCTGTCGTTTTTGTGGTCAATAATAACCAGTGGGCCATTTCTATTCCTCGAGATAAACAAACAAAATGTGAAACCATCGCTCAGAAAGGGATTGCAGGAGGTGTGCATTCTCTACAAATTGATGGCAATGATATCATTGCGGTTCAACAAGCCATGGAAGAAGCTTTAGACAGAGCACGCCAAGGGCAAGGGGCCACGGTTATTGAAGCCATTACTTATCGAATGTGCGATCATACAACAGCTGATGATGCTAGCCGGTATCGCCCTGATGGTGAATTAGAAGAAGGCAAGAAAAAGGATCCAATCAAGCGGCTTCGTGATTATCTTGTTTCCATCAAAGCTTGGGATGAAGGGCAAGAAAAAGCACTTTATCAAGCTGCCAACCAAAAAGTTGCACAGAACGTTGAAAGCTATTTAGATGCTGGAAAACGGACACCTGAATCGATGCTTGAGTACATCTATAAAGAGATCCCTCAAGCTTTGAAAGAACAATATGAAGAGCTAAAAGCGAGAGGGAAACATGCCTGAGATTACGTTAGTAGAAGCTGTGACTCAAGCCATGGCATATGAATTAGAGCATGATCCTGATGTTGTTGTTTTTGGAGAAGATGTTGGTGTCAATGGTGGTGTTTTTAGAACAACAGCTGGGCTTCAAGAGAAATTTGGTGAGCAACGAGTTCGAGATACGCCATTGGCTGAAAATCTTATAGCTGGATTGGCTGTCGGGATGTCTGCTGCAGGGATGAAGCCTGTTGCTGAAATTCAATTTATGGGTTTTATTTATGCGACCTTTGATCAGATTGTGAGCCATGCCGCTAGACTTAGAAATAGAACTTTAGGTCGTTTGAGTTGTCCGATGGTCATTCGTGCACCTTTTGGAGGTGGCATTCATGCGCCAGAGCATCATTCCGAAAGCACGGAAAGCATGTTTGCTCATATTCCAGGATTGAGAGTGGTGATCCCCTCATCGCCGGCTAGAGCATATGGTTTATTGCTAGCTAGTATCCGTGATCCAGATCCAGTCATTTTCTTAGAGCCTAAGCGTATTTATAGAAAGGTTAAAGAAGATGTGCCAGATGATGGTGAAGCATTACCTTTAGATGTTTGTTTCACACTTCGTGAAGGCACCGACTTAACACTTGTCACATGGGGTGCGATGGTTCATGAAACGATGGAAGCGGCGCAAAAGCTTGAGCAACAGGGGGTTAGTTGTGAGGTTATTGATGTGGCCACCATTAAACCATTAGATATGGATACCATTTTAGAGTCGGTTGAAAAGACAGGCCGTTGCGTGATTGTGCATGAGGCTGCACGTACCTGTGGTGTTGGCGCTGAGATAGCAGCGCAAATTTGTGAGAAGGGCTTAACCTCTTTACTGGCTCCTGTTTTAAGAGTTACGGGGTATGATACGGTGATGCCATTGTTCAAAAATGAAAATGAATATATGCCGACGACACAAAGAGTCTTAGAAGCTGCGAATAAAGTTTTAGAGTTTTGAGGTAGATGATGAAAGAATTTAAGTTACCAGATTTAGGTGAAGGCCTGCCAGATGCCGAGATTGTAGAGTGGCACGTCAAGGAAGGCGACCTGATCGAAGTTGATGCACCTTTGGTGTCGATGGAAACTGCAAAAGCAGTCGTTGATGTTCCTTCGCCATACACAGGGAAGATCATGAAACTTCATGGCCAAAAGGGAGATGTCATTATCACCGGTCACAATTTAGTTAGCTTTGAAGATTTAACTCAGACCGAGAAAAAAGATACTGGTACTGTTGTTGGTAAAGTTGAAGTAGGCAGCACGGTTGTTCAAGAAAAAGCGACCAATGTTTCAGGTCGTGGTGGTGTTAAAGTGTTACCAGCAGTTCGTGCTTTAGCTAAAAAATTGAATGTTGATTTATCGATGGTGAATCCATCAGGTGCTAATGGCACGATTACAAAAAAAGACGTTGAACAGACCGCCGCTAAGTTGTCTAACGTGGGTCCTTTTGAGCCATTAAAAGGGACACGTCGTACGATGGCTAATATCATGACTCAATCTCATCAAGAGGTTGTCCCTGTCAGTATTTTTGACGATGCTGATATTACCGATTGGGAAGAGAAAGATTACACCGTTAGAGTCTTAAGAGCCATCAGTGTGGCTTGTCAAAAAGAGCCAGCTTTAAATGCATGGTTTGATGGCAAGAATATTGGGCGTTGCTTGTTTAGCGAATGCCACATTGGTTTAGCGATGGATACCGCGGATGGTTTATTTGTGCCCGTGATTGAGAATGTCCAAGCTAAGGATGCTGATGCCATTCGAGAAGAAGTGAACTCACTTAAAACCGCGGTTAAAGATAGATCGATTACACCAGAGAAGCTTAGTGGTCACACCATCACTTTGAGCAACTTTGGCAATTTTGCCGGTCGTTATGCTAGCCCTATTGTCGTGCCGCCCACGGTAGCTATCATTGGTACTGGTAAAGTTCGAGAAGAAGTGATCCCTGTTAATCATGATCCAGCGACTCGCACAATCATGCCTTTGTCGATCACCTTTGATCACAGAGCTGTGACTGGTGGAGAAGCAACGCGCTTTTTAGGCATCTTAATTGAAGAGCTTAGCCAATCTCGTTAAATCAAAGTGCGCTCGACTTGTTCGGGCGCATATCTCAAATTCAGCCCAGCGATCACCTCTAAATTTTTGTGCCAAGATCTTGTTGTCTTGCTAAATGCAAATCTATGGATCCTTAAAGAGAGGCACATTCACTTATTAAGCTTTTGGCTGTTTATATATTCTGTTGAAGCCTTGATAAGAATGCGTTAGCTTGAATTGAGGATTTAGGTGAAAATGCATGATATCGAATCAATGAGTAAAAAAACTAATATATCGCTGGTACGCCAAATCTGATCTGAGTGAGCTTGACAAGGACGTCATTTCATTTAAGCAACAAGGAAAGATTGCATGGCAAAGGTTAGAGTTGGGATTATAGGTGGTGGCTGGTCAGGTATTTATACTGCCAAGTATTGTCAAGAAATGGGCTTAGAGCCAACTGTTTTTGAGGCAGGGGAGCAGATTGGAGGGCAGTGGCTTTATCAAGAAGATAGATCCGGCGGTGTCAGAGAAAAAACCACGACGGTTTCTTCTAAATTGTATATGTCTCCTTCAGATTTTCCCTACTCAGAAAAAATGCCAGAATTTCTATCGGCGACTCAGGTCTATGAACATTTTCAAAAATATGTTTTACATTTTGATTTGACTAAGTATATACAATGTCAGCAAAAAGTATTGAGCGTGAGTAAAGAAGATAATGAGTGGGTGATTGAAACTAAAAAAGGTAAACAAACCTTTGACAAAGTTGTGATCGCCACAGGGACGAATAAAGAGCCAAAATATCCAACCGATCCCATGTATGAAAAATTTTCAGGTAAGATTCACCACAGCCATGATATTAAGAAAATTGGTGATCGATTCAAAGGAAAAAAAGTGCTGATCATTGGTGGCTCAGATACAGCATCCGATATAGCTTGCGATTTATCAGAAAACTCAGATGTGACGGTTAGCATTCGAAGTGGCACTTGGTTTCAAGATAGAAGAGTCGATGATATTTATCCAGAGCTAGCTGGCGGCCCATCAGATATGGTGTACAGTCGCGCCGTCGACAAGGGACTTCGTTTAACGAATTATGACCTGATCAATCATATGGGATTTGTGGAATGGGTTGAAAAAGGTTGGGGCACTCGAGGCTCAGCTATCGAATCGTGGTATACCCCAGCGGGCTACTTAAATACTTATTATACCAAAAGTCGTCATATGGTTCGCAAAGTTCATGATGGTAAGATATCCCCAGCTCGAGGTGTGCAGGATATCAAAGGTCACCAAGTTTTATTTGTCGGTGACAAGGCGTGGCATACTTTCGATGATATTATTTTCTGCACAGGATATCGCCCGAAATTAGACTTTAACTTTCCTATGGATATGAAGAAGGAGCGCTTTCGAAAAATTTTATCTCTTGAAGACGACAGTGTTGCCTATGTGGGGTATATTAGGCCCTATGTGACATCTGTGGTTATGTTGGCAGAGATGCAAGCAAGATGGGTTGCCGATGTTTTCTCAAAAAACACCCCATTACCATCCTTAGAAAAACGATGTCAGATGACAGTCGAAGATGAATCTATCAGAAAGAAAAGGTTTGCTATGTACGCAGATAGAATGCCCTTTCTAGTTGATCCCTTTGCGTATATGAATACTTTAGCTAAAGACATAAAACAATACCCCAATTATTTAAAACTTTGGGTCACGGAGCCTCGCACGGCTTTTCATGTTTTCTTTGATAGTTGGAATCATTTTGCTTATCTTTTGGATCATGCTGATAAAGATAAAAGAGATTTGGCACGTAAAAACATATTAGCTCTGGGCGAGCATCCGATTGCAAAATTTGTTCGCGGAGCGCCTGTGAGGGGGATCATTCGACTTTTTTCATCTATCTATTATTATTTTAAACCTGTACAAGAGCCATCTCATGCGTCAACGATAGAGATGACATCGAGAGCCTCTGAAAAGCAACCTCTTTTGAGGGAGGACTCCACAACAAGAAATATTTGTCCCATGTATCAAAGGCATAAAGAGGCCAAAGAGGTGTCAGTCAAAAAAACTTCAAATATCTCTTCTCAGCGATGCTCTTTATGTTAAAAAAGCAATATTGAGATTGCGATCTAAAACTTACAAAGACCCAAGACGGTTGGGAAAAGGCATAAGTGATTTTTTTAAGGATCTATTTTTTTCAAAGGTGATGGGTATATAGGCAGATCTGGCAAGCTAGTTGGCGGTGCGACCAGGCTAAATTTAGGACTATCCGGTGCATTAGCTTTAAGCAAAGCTGCAGTAGCGTACCCAAGCAAAGTCACACCAACTAGGGCCATTAAAATACAGTATTGTCTAGAACGTATGCTCACTGCTTAAACTCCAGAGATAAACTTCACTCATGGCAAGGTCTTAGATTAAAAAGACATCAGGGCTAGAGGTGTGAACCAATCATTAGTTATTCAACTATTTAATCATGATCTCCTAAAGTGGGCAACTGTAGATTTTAGAGGTAGGACTAGAGGCTAGCTAGCATATTGTTTTAGCTGGAATATTGATGGGGTGAGGCCTGTGCACAGGCCTCTAGTCGCAAAATTGAAACGCAAATTGTTACAATCATATAATTTACTTTGAAGTTTTGGTAACTTTTTTTCTAAAAAATCTTAACATTCCTAACCCAAACAAAAAGGTTAATATTGTATTTGGCTCAGGAACAGTCGTATTGGGTGGTGGAATTCGATTATCAAAACGAACATTGGTGATACCACCAGAGCCACCTAAGTGAATTTTAACCTTATCAAAATCTGCAACGCCTAATGAGCTAGCTGTGACTGTCGGCAAGGTATTGGCTGTATTATCGCCAAAGCTTATGCTTGGATCATAATACGGCGAATTAGAATCAAGCATATCATTAAAGTTGACGGATCCAATAAATTGTCCATCTTTATAATATTTTGTATAGTATTGACCGTTTTCAGCATTTTCAACATCAACAATGTCGAATCCTAGCTCTGTCATAGGGTTATCAAAGGTTAAATAAATGGATCCTGCTGGTCTACCGCCTTCATCATCAGGATCATCTAACTTGCCATCGTGATTTTGATCCTTATTATTTTCGGCAATGATAAGCAAATGGCCTAAAGGGGTTGTCGGAATATTACCGCCAGCCCAGTTGTGGGTTGGTGGACCAATTAAGTCAGTATCAAAATCATTACCTGTTGGAGTAGGGTGATTGGAATCAAAAATAACCCCTAAATCTGCTGAGCGATTTGGGTTGTCAACTGAAATCGTTAAGCCGTGAGAGTTTTTATACTGATTATTTATGATTGTGCCATGATCATACTCATCAAAAGTAATGACTTGCGCCCAAACTGGACTAGACAAGCATAAACTGTACACTAATATTTTTTTTATCATTGGTATCGTCCTTGCATCCTCGACATCCATTTAATATTTATATTTTGAACAAATTTTTTGAAGTAAGAAATCTATTGATAATTTGCCATGCCCATGGGCCATGATAGCAAGGATCATAAAACCCCATAAGATATGATTCATGAGACCAGCACTACCATCATCGGAAAAGAGAAAGGATTGATAAGCAATAACCGCCACAATATTGAATAGAAATAGTGCGAAAGCTGGTAATCTGGCACCAACTCCCAAGACAAGTAATATAGGAAGAATGAGCTCTGCCGCAGTGCCACTTATGGCGGCAAATTCAGGCGGTAGAAAAGGGATATCGTATTCATTTTTAAACAAAAATAGTGTTGTATCCCAGGATTGAATTTTCGTTAATCCTGACATAAAAAAAACTTTAAAAAGCCATAAACGGATAGCTAGAAACCCAAGGTGAGACAGTTTATCAAAGATCGTGGTTGAAATATTCATTGGGCCCACAACCCATTTGGAAATAGAGCGATTAAGGCTCATAAATTGAAATTCCCTGATTTTGCTGATGCTTCATTCAACCATCATAAGCCATGAAGTCGATGTAACGTAACTTACCTGTTATTTTTTGCTTGGTAGTAGATCATGATAAGCCATAATTTTTAGGATCTTAAAAAAAAGAGTGTGCTAATATAAGCATATATATTGTTTTTAATTTAAGTTAAGGAGCATAACATGAAAAAAGGGATACTCATTTTAGGGGCAATATTGGCAACTTCTTTGGCATCCGTTGCTAATGCAGAAGACATGATGCGTTACGAGCAAAATTATTATAAGTCTGGTAAAACTGAAATACCATTTGAACAAGATGAGAAAAAAGCTGATCAAAATAGTAGCTCTAAAAAAGTAAGTACTGTTAAATCAACTAGGCAAAATCATCCTATCACGGAAGAGCCAGGTTTAATTAGAGACAGATAAACTCAAATATCCTATAGAAAGCGCCTATATGGCGCTTTTTTTGTGCGTCACAAAAAATATTTTTACTGTTTTCAAATTTATTTTTTTTATTGGAAATCATCCACTTAATCTGACCTACATCCAAATACTCTTCGATATTGGCCACTTTTATACTCAGTTAAAAGCGAGTAACTCAACTTTTTTAGGTTTTTTATCACGAGCATAATGCTTGTAAGCAATGCAGCTTATAACAACTGTCTGATTATATTGACAGTTTTGATAAAACAACGTTGAGGTAATGACCATGAATAAGTTTAAATTATACGCAATCGTACTATGTAGTAGTTTACTTTGCGCCCCAGCTCACGCTATCAACGAAGGTAATGGTGGTGGTCGCGGGGCTCTTGGTGAAGATGGCAGAGATGGTGGCAGTAGTGGTGATGCTATGCGTGGGGCCGGGCCAGCTTATGTTACCACATGGGAGTCTGAAGGCACGCCTGAAACAGACGACTCAAGTTTTAGTGGAGATTCTGATCTAGAAGCGGGCACGAGAGGTGTGCAAAGCGACTCATCTATGCGTCAAAGCACAGGTGATTGGGAACGCGGTAGCAATGCTCCTATTACCCACCTCAGCGCTCCTGCTCTTGTAGGCGTCCCAGCAGCACCAGTGCCAGGGGCAGGGCCAGTGACTTACGTCGCTGCTCCTGCTCTTGTAGGCGATAGAGCGACAGGCTCATCAGGGGTATCTCTTGGCCACCACTCAGATAGTTTTGAGGCGGATGGTTATTCAGGGCCAATCAGTCACGGTAGAGACCATTAATTAGGAGTTTCATTATGAATATCAAATATACAATCGCGTTAGTGGCTTCTGTTTTAGCTTTTAGTGCTCAAGCAGAATATAGCCAAAGTGCTGATGATTATGCTAAAGCTCGTTATGGCACAACAACGCCAGATAAAATTTACGATACAGAAGTGACTCATACAAAGTCATCGCAGCATCAAGAAGTGAATGTTGGTCAACCACCAGCAGATCATGATGTCCATCGTTTTGAAAGCTTTATGGGCGATCACGACTAGAGGATCAATCATGGAGCATGCCCAAGGAGGGGCTCTTTTTTACTATTTTAATGGATTGACTTTACCCGCCTAAATATTCCTTTTTAATATCATATTGATTAAGCAACTCTTGACCGCTCCCCAGCGCTGAAATTTTCCCATTGGTAAGTACATATCCTAGATCGGAAAA
>CAYGPI010000044.1:0-21489 GCA_964351745.1 uncultured Francisellaceae bacterium | reverse complement strand
ATGTTTTATGCTAACCCAAAACCTGTTCCAAGAATGCAGCTGAACCAGCAGCTTTGTATTGAAAAGCCAACGGATGCATCATTACTTGCTCTACATAAAAGGTTAACACGCTTTAATCAAATTTTTACCTCTCCAAATTTTGCAATGAATCCTCCAACGACGAACGAAGACATCAATACCATTGCTATGTCCATGAATCAATACCATAACTTAAAGCCGTTTGAGCGAGGCATTGCTGCTGTGATTTCTTTGTTGGAAAAAGAAGTTGAGAAGCAACGCGAAGTTCGTCAAGAGATTGAAGAAGAGGCGAGTCAAGAGTTTGGTGAAGAAGTTCATGCCTTTACACCAGTGTTTATGCCTGAGTTTGGGCACCATTATATACCAGAGGAAGAAGTTGAGCGGTTCACTGGCCCCTTATTGTTTAAAGGGCGCACCAGAGAAGCTATTTTACATATTGAACGTTTGACAGGTAAGAGTGAGTCTGAAGCAGGGATAATTGCTGATAATTTAATCAAGGACATCATTAAAGCGACGCATTACCCTCCTGCAGTATTGCTGCCAAAGGATGCTCAATTGCTCTTAGATTCGATTGAAGAGTTTTATGAACAATTGACCGGGCGAGCGATGACGTATATGGATGAATCATAGGGCTATTTTGAGAAACTGGAGAGCAAAATGAGTTTAGAAGAGAAAATGACTGAGCTTACGTCAAATTTTCAGAAAATAGCATCAGATATTGAAAATGAGACAGGTGACAGAGCTTTACAAATAGAATCTATTGTTCAGTTCTGTGAACTCATTAAAGATATCATAGCTAAACGTAAACATGATTTGAAAGAGAACGCTCCTGAATCAGATATGCTCACACTAAGAATTGAGCACTGTGATGATACTCTGGAAATGGTTGATGATTTGCTTGAAGAAATTAAGGATGATGATCCTGACAATGAAGATCCAGATGATGATGTTTTTGACTATTTTGACAATTTACAACTTATTTTAAATTTTCTAGTCGCAACGCCGCCAGAATTGCCAGTTAGCGAGTGATATATCAGTCAATCTGCTGCCATCAACCTGAGAGTTTTAGCCTTTTAAAGGCATAAAGCTCTCATGTCAAAGCCCTCATTTTAAGCTATTAACATCAAAGACAAAGGTGTCTAGATATCTGTGCAATGGCTTATAGAAATCTGCGACATACTCCATCTTTCACTTGAGTGGAAATATAACCTTATTTATCATCGGGTTATATTCACCTTACAATGAAAATGTTAGTGTTATAACTTTTTTTATCTGATATACTCAAGTTAGGCTTGCTAATTTTGACTTATAGTTAGTTGTAGTTCAACTAATTGTACGAAGGGGGAAATAATGCCCAACGATGATGAGAAAACACCCGAAGGTAATGAGGACAATAAGCCAAAGCAAGAAACGCCTGCTCCAGACAAAAAGAAACCTGAATTAAAGGGTACAGAGAAAACGTCTAAAAAAGAGAAGGCCGTAAACGCTTTGCAGAAAGCGGCTACAAAAGGTATGTCTGCATTAAGTGGTAAAATGGATGAAGAGCATGCCATGAGAGCCTTGGTTGAGGCGCTCATGATGCTTATCGAGTTGATAATGAAGCTTCTTGCTGCATTGTTGGGTCTCAAGTCAGGGCAAGAGAGATATGATCATATTGCTGAGCAGCGTCAAAAGGATGTTGAAAATATTCCTGAGCGTGAAAAAGAGATTAAAGAATTAAAAGGTAAGGTTGAAAATAATCAAGCTCTTTTAGATACGAACAAAGGACGCGATGGCAAAGAATTAACGGCTGAGCAAAGAGAGGAAATTAAAGAAAAACAGCAAAAAGATTTGGCGAAAATTCATAAGCAGGAAATGAAAAATGAAAAAGCACCATTAAAAGCTGAGATTGCAAAAGAGCGCGCTAAGCATTATAAAGCTGTGAAAGCGATGAAAGATGATAAGCCAGAAAATTGGAAAAAGCATCGTGCTCAAGCAAAGGCAAGTGAGAAAAGAATAAAAGCTTTACAAAAAGAAAAGAAGATTCTTGAACAAAAAGTGAATAAACGTCAAGCTCTAGAAAGAAGAGATCTAGAGCGAGGTGACTATAAACCTTCTCAGGCCATGCATCAAAATATAGCTGCTGCACAAACTGAAGTGAACGAGAATAAAACAAAATTTGATAAAGTTGATGGTGAGCTTAAGGATGCCAAAGCCGAGCATGAAGCTGCCCAAAAAGAATTAGATGAACATAAGGAGAAGATGGAGCAGGATGGAGTTAGCAATGAAGCAGATCATGCAAAAGCTAAAGAGCTCCAAGGTAAAGTTGATGATTCTCAGAAAAAATTAGACAAGCTTGAGCCAGAGCACAAAAAAGCACAAGATGAACTTAAAGCTTCTGAAAAGAAACTTGAAGGCGCAGAGAATGAGCTTAAAGATTACAATGATTTTCGCCACGAAGGGTTAAGCCCTGAGCGCAGAGCAACCGTTGAAGAAAATGATAAGGAAGTTGCCAATCTTCAGCAAGATGTTAATAAGGCTGAAGATAAGCTGTCTCACAGAGAGTATGAACATACTCAAGCTTTAAAGGATAAAGATATACTAGATAAGAAGCACGAAGAAGAGACAGATCCCGCGAAGAAAGCTGAGTTAGAAGTGCAACAAGGTGAGAAAGAAGCCGATATCGCTCAGAAGAAGGGGTTAGTGGATGAGGCTAAGCAAGAGCTAGATGGCAAGAAAGACCAGTTGCTAGAAGCGCAAACTAAGGGTGTTGATCATAAGAATGATATGCATGCTGCTCAAGGCATAGACAATAGGCTTGAGGAAGGTATTCAAGGTGTTGATGATAAACTAGAGCAGGATATACAAAAGGCAACACAGGAAGCCAATCAAGCTGCAAATAAAGTTCATGGGAATGATGATTTAACACAAGATGAAAAGAAAACACAGATTGAGGCTATTGAGGATAAACTAGCCGACAAGAAAAACGATTTAACCTCTAAAGCGGAGGAAGAAAAAACGCAACTTAAAGAGCAAGCGCAAAGTGAAATGGATGATCTCAAGCCTCAGAGTCCTACTCAAACACCAGGTGTTTCGTTGGGTAGTGGTACTGGGCCTCAAGATCCATCGACACCTGATGTTTCGAGTAGTTCTCCAACACCGCCACCTCCTCCGCCTCCGCCAAGTCCGACATCGACTGGAACTAGCCCGACGTCGACTACTTCACCAACAACGTCTAGCACTAGCCCAACACCACCACCTCCGCCAAGTCCGACGTCGACTACTGCACCAACAACGTCTAGCACTAGCCCGACAACGACACCGCCGACTCCGAGCCCGACTCAAATAGGTAGTTCTGGTGGTTTAAATGATCAAAATTTAAATCAGTCGCTGCAGTCAGTCCAATCGACAGTGTCTGATCTAACAATGAGTAATAGTGATCGCATAACATCTTTAAGTTCTACTTCCTCAAGTCCATCAAGTGGACCAGATAGTGATGGTGATGGTTTAAACGATGGTGTAGAAAGAGGATTAGGCATAGGACAGGAACTTTCTGAGCATAATGACTCAGCTAAACTGGATGGTGAAACCGGTCCAACAACAGAAGGCGGCCGACCAGGTATGGATGATATGAATCCACCTTTGACGCCAGGTTTCGCCAATGCCTCTCCTCCTTTAACTGGGAAAACTGGTTTTGATGGGGTAGGTAGCCCTGATATTGAGTCAAGTCCGACTCCGGATGAGCCTTCTACGTCTAGAGGTATGGGCATGTCAAATCGTACCTAGAGCAAAAAACAGGTGTTTGCTTCCATATACGATGATATAATGTTAGCTAACTAAGATGTTCTTGTTGTGTAGCTGCAAGTATTAGGAGGCTTATTGTCTATGACTCATCCAGTTATACCGCCATTTATTGACGACTTAAGAGACTTTGCTCAGGTCGTTCAAGAAGGCTTGGCAAGCTATGATAATATCCCTCTTCTTCATGAAATGAGTCAAACGCCGGCGGGCCAGACCTTTCTGGATCAAATGGCATCTCTTTGGATGCAATATGAGTTATCCAATGCAGCCTTAAACGGCGCTGGCGAAGAGAGAATAAAACAAATTGCAAAAGAAGAGCTAAGCGACATCTATAACCAACTGGCGATGACCGTCAATAGTTTAAGCCTAACAGATCAAAAATCATTAAGGTTGGGCGAGGTTTACACAAAAGCATATAGAAATATTGTGAACGCTATAGGAGGGCAGCTAACGCCTCTTCAACTCAATGAAGCAAATAAAAAAGCATTCATCCAAAGTCTGATTATTGAAGCTGAGCATAGAATGGCAGATAGAATCATGACCCTTTTCATTAAACTTCAAACACAAAAAGATGAATTAAACTTTTATCTACAACAAAGAGAAGCACGCCAAGAGCAAGCTGAGATTGTTGCCATGGCGGCAGTTGATTTAGGTTTACTTCAACAGGCACAGATCATTGAATTACTTGAGCGCTATGAGCTAAATCTTCAAGCGCAGAATGATTATTACCATAGCTTTTATGACTCTTTGAGCGCACAAGGCGTTGCTACCACTGTAAAAATGAAAGAATGCCAAGACAAGATAGTCGCTTGTCAGAAAGAAAGAGCAGAGCTAGAAGAAGCGCTAGTGCCATTCAAAGAAGAGTTAGCAAAACTCAATATACGTGAAGACGAGGTACAAGAGCAGTTAGTACAACTCAATGAAGAGCAAAATCAAGATCTGCAGCTCCAAGAAGATTTAGAGCAACAATTGATAGGTGATATTAACCAGCAAATGATCGATCAGCAAGAGCTTTACCTAAGTCAAGAAGATGACATGCCAATCTATGGCCCCCCAACAAGACACGCCGCCAAACAGCATGACATAAAAATTGAAATCAAAGCTGCTAAAAAGGAGATGGAAGCTAGCAAAGGTCAGCGCAAACAAGTTAATGATTTATCATCGCAGCTTAAAGTGATGCTTGCTGCGGGATCGTTATCCTTCAGAGAGTTGAAGGCTTATTCAGATATGACTCGCAACCTTTGTGAGAGGTATCCAGACGATCCTTCCTTTATTAAATATAAACAAATGGCTGATGAGATGATCGTCTCCAGTATGGGGACTCCAAAAGCTAAGGCGCACCTCCATGCCATGGATCTTCTTAGTGATGATCAAAATCATGATTCATTTGTTATAACACCAGATCATGCTTATATATTAATGTCGCAAATGAAAGATAGAGCTAAAGCTGCCAAAGATCTAGGTCAACAGTTTGCTCTTGTTAAAAATAAAGAAGGGCAATTTGTTGTCGCTCCTAAAGACTGCTTAGATGAAAATAGAGATATTAAAGAAGGATGGTTTGATGATAAGGGCCAGGAAGATTATCAAGCCTGGGAAGTTGAGGCACGACATATGCTTGAAGCCTTTGGGCATGAGGAGTCAGCATTAGGCATGCCGCCAGAAGACTTCATTAAATTACATATAGGGGCTTTGCAATATCAAGAAGATCTCTATGCTGCAGACAGAGCACGTTATCAAATACAACAAGAAAGAGAGAAACATAACAAAGACCCAATCCAATTTCCTAACAATCCTTCTGATGAGGATATTGCCAGATTACAAGCAGCTTACAAGGCGATGGCAGAAGACCCTTCTAAATACCTTGCAAGAGTAACCGCTGATAGCGCCTATACAAGTATTGGTGCTTCGATAAAAGGTAATCAAGCAGCTGCTGATTTGGCAGATGAGCTTGCTAAAGATAAAAAAGCGCTTGATAGCATTAAAGATAAATATGCTGATTTAACAGAAGCTCTATTTAAAGAGAATCAAAAAGATTTATTAGAGAATATGAAGGATATATATGATGAATGCTTATCTACTCTTGAAGTGATTCGTGACAGAATAAATACCTCTGAGCAACAAAAAGCTGCTTTAACCCAAGAACTGATGCAAGTTCAAAATCTAACAGAAGGTGTGCAGGGCCAAGTAGATGCTTTAGAAGCTAGAATTGTTCAAATAAATGCCACTGAAGCAGATGAAAAGAAACTGTTGGCTCTATACGAAAAAGAGTTAGATTATGTGAATCAATTATCTGAAGGTTGTGAAGAACACCAAAGGTTGAATGATGAGATCTTACAAGCTATTCAAACTTATAAAGAAACACCTTCTCAGGATGTCAAGAATTTGATTGATAAATTAAAGCAAGATAAAACCGAATTAGAAATAAAAATGAACAAAATAGGCGAACTTTATACGACCTTGCAAAAGGAAACGGCATCCTTGGCTGCTAATAATATATATCGCACAGAGATGAGTCGTCCTGCCCCGCTGCAATTTTCAAGCCTTAAATCGGAAAGCCCGAAAAAGAGAAAAAATGATGCGGTGGTTGCTTTTGGATATGAGCATGCAAGAGCCAGTGATCCACTTCATTCTAAAGTTGAGCACCGGCAGGGAACAAATCCTAACCCAGAGGCTGAGTTAGGCGTTCGTTCTCGCGATAAAAACAACAATCGAATTTAGTGTTTATCGGAGACCTTGCATGTATCGAAGTTGCGCAACAGACTCTTGTGTTTGAGCTCTTGTTCGCTGCTGACCTTGATTCACTCTATAAATGATAGCCTTATATGGATCAGGTTCATTTGAAGCCCCTAACATATTAGCCATGTGCTCATTGAGACGATTTTCATAACCCATTTCCTTAGTTGGCTTTGGCATAAAGCCATTGGCCCATAAGATGTAGTGAGGCATATTAGCTCTATGCGGCACAACTTCATCTGTTAATGACGCGACGCCAGTGTAAGGATCTAACTTTGGTTTAAATAGCTTGGGATATGCACCGCTACTATTTTGTATATACTTAGCCGAGTCGGGTAATTGATCATAAATGGCCATTTCTTTCAAATGTGGTGGCAAAATGAGCGTTTTAAATAAATAGGCAATGTTATCAAACATCATACCAAAGGCAACGCCTTCCCAAGTATAGGCTGCAAGGTGAGCTGCTTTACCGAAATGTCCACCGGGCTTTTCAGATTCTTGCGGCAAAGTCGCTTTTAAATTTTTCATGCGGATCCATTGCTCAGGACTTAGTCCATGTGCAGCAGCTTGATCGATGAGATATTTTGGATACTCAGATTGTGGCTCAGTGGTCGTCGTTGTTGTTGCTGAATGTAGCATGTTAGCTCCCCTATATCATTCCTAGGTCATGTAACTATTTAAGCAATTATATGGGTGTAGTGCCATGTTAAAGGTCGCCAGAGAACTAACGTTTGTCGGCCAACAGGACTGAGTGTATGAATAAGAAGATAAACGGTTAATCAGGGATTATTGTAAACCGTGTAAAACATATCTTTCTTAGATTTTTAGGGAAGAAGCTCAAACGAAAGCTTAGCTTTCGTTTGAGCGAGATAGGATCAAAACAAATAAGATAAGCTAATCTAGCCTCTTGGTCTAATAGGGGCAGGAGGGCGGTTAGCGGCCAAAATGGCTTGGGCTTCAGCATCATTAAAATCGTGATGTTGGCTTTTACTCTTAGACGGTGTGTTATCACTAGATTGTGCATGCTTATGGATTAAAGCAATTGGATCACCGGATACACCAATCAGATCATCACAAAACTGTATGCAGGCTTGACGAAGTTGCAAAGATTTTGTTGGCCTGGGGATAACACTATTAGCAGCACAAATTTCAGGTGTAATAAGAGCAGGATTTGTAATAGGCGTTCCTACTAACTTCATTTTGCTGCCATCAGGGCTAAATTCAAAATGGAAAAATTTTCGCTTAGCTAATTTATCTTCAGTCATCTTTCGAGCCAATGCGTCTTCAGCACTATCGCCATTGGGATAAGGATAATCAGAAGGATCAAAAACGCGATTTGGATCTTCGTTTTTTAAGTATTCAAACTGTGCCATCTCCGTCCCCAGGGCCATTTGTGCACCAGTCACGACAAGTAGGACTTCAACTAAAAATTTAACATCGCGTATCAACATCATGAAAGCTAAAGCTTCAGGATTAAATTTTGCTAGTTGCACGATACGATCGGCTAACGGCTCTGAGCGTCCGGATTTGCTGTTCGCTTGGAAGCTTTGGCTAATATTTTTATAATCTTTGCTTCGAGCTAATAAATTTCTTTCTTCTGTTTGAGCATCTTCGTATAGCTTTCTCATTCGCTCATCTAATAAGCCTTTGTCATAGGCGTCTTTTAATTTCGCTATGGCTCTAAAAGCTTTAAAAAGCTCTTCATTTTTCATGGCTTGAGTTAAAACCTGAGTATTCTTTGTTTCTTCGGCAGTGAGTCTGCGTTGTGGAGTAATGCTACGATTTGGGCCTGGCATGGGCTATCTCCTTACAGTAAGTACTTCAATATGGTCGCTATTAAACCATAATTAGGTCAACTTGCCAAGAAAGTTGATCGACTAACATTTGTTATTGTGTTTTTAGGTTTATAAATAAGGATGGTTACAAAAAAATACTATTATTTTTAGGTGGATAACCTTGGTTATTGAAGAGCAGGCGTCGGTTTAGGGCTACCTGCTCAAGCATGAAAGTTAGTCTAACCTTCTTTACCGCCTGCTTTTTGCATGGCTTTAGCGCCTTCCATAGAGCCTTGGCTCGCACCTTTCATCATACCACCAGTTGTGCTGGCGGCAGTATCAGCTGATTTCTTAGCTTCTTGAGTTAGTTTCTCAACCTGAGACTGCTCAGCTTGGCCACCAATCCAGCGAATAACCTTATCTGGAAGGATATAGGTTAAAGAGAATACTTGGTGGATAACAGCCACAAGAACACCAGCGTAGATAATAACGATCGCAAGATTACCAAATAAAAGCAGTGCCATGCCACTAAAAGCTTGAGCCATAAAGGCCTCAAATCCAAAGTTGATCATGCCAACAATGGATTGAAGCAGTCTTGCTGCTGCAATGAAACCTATAATCATTAAGGACGGTCTTAAAAAAACATTAGTAATGAGCATAACAGCAGGTGCGGCTTTACCAAGATAGTCCTGGCCTGGAGAGGTTATTCCTAAAGCAACAATTGGAGCTGCTACTAAGGTTTCAATACATAAGATCATCCAGCCAACCGCAGTAAAACTAAAAATTAAAAAGGGGATCAACGGCACATAAAGCCCAAGCGAGACACCTGCGGCCCATAGCAATGCTAAAAGCAATATCAAGATAGGCATTAAGATTACTACAACAATCCCGACAGGGAAGCAAGCTGGGCTAAACATTTCCATGAGACATGCTAACGCCATCAAGATTGGGATCCCAATTAAAAAAGACCAAAATAAAATCTCTGTGACGCGCATGACTTCTGCGCCAAAATCGTGAAGTGAGACGATAGGGTCGACCCCATCTTTGGATAGCATTGCCATTAAATCTCTAGCGATTGTTGTGAAGGTTCCAGCTGTGCCTCCTAGCACACTAGTCATTGTGCCATTCGCACCACTTGGATTATTTATGAAAATTGAGGCATCTGTAGCCGAGCCAACGGATGCATCTGATTTTAGCAAATATTTATTAGCAGTTACTTTAATCGTGTAGTCCCAAGTACCTAGCGGACTTAAAATAAAATCACTATCAGAAGGCGGCTCAAAAATGGGTGGGGTAATTGTTTCTTTGTTCCCACTTTTAACTAATCGATGATAATAAGTGCCCGCATGGATCCAGCCATCTTTTCTAGCTTGCTCAAATAAGGCTGCGTGGGCAGAAGTGGAATTAGCAGCATTTAATTCAAAGTTAACAATTTGGCCTTTAACGCCATCTGCACCAAGGGCAATAATAGACTGACCTGACCATTGACTTGGATCATTTGGAAAGAGGGCAGCTTCCTCAGCATAAGGCTCCATCTTGAGGATGGCAATTTCGCCACCTGCAATTTGGCGCAAGTTCCATTGGTTAAGATTACTTGCTATAGGGTCTTTGGCGCTTGGCTTGATTTTTCCACAAGTTGCTTGGTATGGGGAGGATGGGTTATCTACCCCAATCCATATTTCTGAGCCATTTGGAGCTGGGTACATGGAGACTTCGTCACCATCCATTAAGGTGAGTGCATCAGCATTATTGTTGACAGTATGCATACAAATGGCTGCTTGAAATAAACCTTGCGTGGTAGTAATTAAGGCTTCTTTTTCTACTTTGAATGAGGTTGTGATCCCTGTGCTTGAATTCGCTTTAACTAAGACTAAGCCCCAAAGTTGGTTGGCACCGTGGATACCTTGCAAAATTATCCACATCATAAAAATCTGTATGAGGGAATATCCGGTTGATGTTGGGATGAGCAAAGAAAGACCGCCAGCAGCTTTTAAAGGGAGCCAAATGCTTGACCATTTTTTTCCCATGATGTCACCTTCATGGGCTGTGCTTAAAGTAGCAGTCAGTACGGAATGGGTGACAACGATAGATCCCAGAGTTAAAACAATGATATTGAACGCTTTAAAAAGCGCACCAAACAGCTGGTTGCCGCTACCTAGTAGAACGGAGCCAATTTGACCAAAAACCATACCTAGGTATTCGATAGATTTATCTGTATCTGTTGAGCCCCATGGCAAAAACTCATCAGCACCCCAAGCTAGGCTTGGGGTGAGTATGACGACTATTGTTAGAAGCGCTAATTTTTTCATATCATTCAACTAGTCTGGATGAGTTTCATCATGAGATTGTCCACCTTATGCTGTTGAAGGAGGAGGGGCTGGAGGAGCGCCGCCGTCGTCGCCACCGCCGCCACTAGGAGCTTTGGGGCCGCCAGTGTCTGCAAGCGATACGCCACCACCTTTGCTCTTGCCTTCTCCTTCTCCTTCGCCAGAGCCTTTTTTAACTGCAGATTTAGCGTAATCAACAAGCGCTTCACCTGCACCTTTCATAACAGCACCAGTAGAGCTAGCAGCAGTCTCAGCAGATTTCTTGGTTTCTTCCATAGCTTTTTCAACTTGAGATTGCTCTGCTTGACCACCAATCCAACGTATGACTTTATCAGCAAGAACATAGGTTAGTGAGAAGCTTTGGTGTACAGCTGCTATAGCAACGCCAGCATAGATAATGATAAGAGCAATATTACCAAATAACATTAAATCGCCCATATTCATAATAACGAAGCTTTCAAATCCGTAATTAATCATCCCTATCACAGCTTGAACAAGTCGTGTTGATGCAATAAAACCAATGACAATAAGACTTGGCCTCAAAAATACGTTTGTGATGATCATAACTGCGGGACTTGCTTTACCCATAGCTTCGTGACCAGGCGCCGTAATCCCCAGAGCAACAATGGGAGCCGCAACGATCGCTTCAACGACCAGCATAAACCAACCAAGTGCGGTAAAGGTAAAGACAAAGAAGGGCACCATGGGTAAATAAATACCTAATGAGACACCGGCAGCCCATAGCAACGCTAAGACTAGAATTAAAACTGGAAATAGAATAACAACGACGATCCCAGCTACATAACAAGCAGGTTGTGAACCACTAGCGATACACGCAATTCCCATGATAATTGGCATTAAAATCAGCAATGTGAAAAAAATAATTTCAACGGCGATAAGGACGCCAGAACCAAATTTTTTAAAGGATGTAATGGGATCTTTGTCGGATTCGGAAAGCATCTTTATAAACTTCACCATCTCGCTGTTTAGGCCAGAGACAGCTGGTCCCATAGCACTTTTAGCTTCGCTGCTTAAACCAGTAGGCTCTCTTAGCTTAACTGTTGCTGAATCGATGCCGTCGCTAGTGCTTGATGTGCCATCACTTTGAGCAAGATACTTGCCTGCTGGCACTCTCACTTCATTGACAAAATTATCACCGTAATATTGGTAATTCTTAGGTGCCTGATAAGATGGAGGAGAAATAACAGGTGCATTGTTGGTTTGGCCAAGTAATTTGAAATAGTAACTCCCTGCATGGATCCATCCATCTCCAGCAGCAGATGCATATAAGGCGCTATTGTTACCGTTTGAGACTAAATCAACATTTGTTATTGGACCCTTCATACTCATGGCGCCATCTCGCACCACGCCATCACCGGTCCATTCACTAGGATTGTTCGGGAACTCCGCAACTTCATCGGCATAAGAATACATATAAGAGAAAGCTAACTCTCCCGCTGCGAGTTGTTGTCTATCCCATTGCTCTTGATTTGCAAAAGCTGAGGGTTTGGCGGTTGCTTGAATAACGCCGCAAGTTTTCTCGTACGCTGAATAGCCTCTAACACCAATCCAAAGTTCATTGGTGCCATTTGGTGAGGCGTAGAGTGTAACTTTTTCGTTAGAAGTTTCATCTAAAAAAGCAGTGTTTCGATTAAGTTGATTTGCACATGTGGCTGCTTGGAAGATGCCAACAGCTGAGCTGACCATTTTACCTTTATCAACAGATAAAGAGTCTGTGATACCTTGTCCTTGGTTTATCACTTTGTCTAAAACAAGTTCCCAAATTTGATTGGCACCATGGACGCCTTGTATTGTTATCCACATCATTAGTATTTGAATCAGAGAAAAGCCGCTGCCGGTTGGTAGCATTAATGCTAGACCTGTTGCTGAGCGAACAGGGATCCAAATGGAAGACCATTTTTTCCCCATGACTTCGCCTTCTTGAGCGGTGCTTAAAGTTGTTACAATCATGGAGTAGACGACAACGATTGTGCCAACAGTTAGAACAGCAATGTTAAAAATACGAAGCAACTCTCCAACAAGTTCTCCACCTTCTCCAAGAAGCACTGTTCCCATTTGACCGAAAATTTGACCAAGGTAATAAATAGAGCGATCGTCATCGGGTGATTCCCAGCCAAAATCCCCAAACCCCCAAGCGACGCTTGGAAGGGTCGTTGCTATTATAAAAAGCCAGATCATTCTGTTCATAATTAGTACCTAGGCTCCATAACCATTATTCGCCACCTTTACTTGCTTTTTGCGCGGCTGCAGCCCCACCTTTCATCATCGCGCCGCCAACTTGACCAGCTTTATCAGCTGAGCCTCTAATTTGTTGAACTTTGCTGCCGACATCAGATGTTTCTGCTTGACCGCCCATCCAACGTAGCACTTTGTCAGGGATCGCATATATAAGTGAAAAACATTGATGAACAATAGTAATCATGACGCCACAGTAGATAATAACGATTGCAATAGCGCCAAAAACGCCAATCCCATCGATGCTGGCCATAATGTATTCTTTGAATCCAAAATCGAGCATGCCTGCGGTGACAAATAATACTTTGGCACCAAGAATAAAACCAACAACCATCAGAGCTGGTCTAAAGATTAATCCAAGTAAAATAACGAGAGAGTGGCCAGCTTTACCCATTTCATCTTCTGATGGAACTACTAAAATTAAGGCGACCAAGGGCGCGGCAACAATGGCTTCAATTACCAAGATAATCCAGGCTATGGCTGAGAAGGTATAGACTAGAAAAGGTATCATGGGAGCATAAAGACCAAGGATAACGCCAGCAGTCCAAAGCAATGGACCGATAATCATAAAAATTGTGATAACAATTAACCCGACTGTTGTAATGACCCCCCAAATTGGATTAAGACAAGGTGGAATAGATGCAAGGGCCAATAATGGAATGACAGCAACAAGAACCCAAAAGGCTATTTCGACACCATTCATAATGCTTTGACCGGTGACCGATAGTGGCACAAGTGGGTCACGATAGCCTGTGCCGCCAGACATGCTAGCTATGAGGTCCGTAGCCATTTGTCTCAAAAATTTTGTAAGTGGACCTAAATGACCACCATTACTGCCAGCAACGCCTGTAGAGAGCAGTTCAGTTCGTGTAGGTTTTTTGCCAAACATGTCAGCAGCACGTTTATAGATGGCGGTTAACTTTGCATTGACTTTGGCATCTAAATTGTTTGCATCAGTGTCACCGCCGACTAGAGATTTAAAATTTGGCCCTTTATAGCCAGTTGGCGAATAATCACCAACTGTAAGGTTTGCTGCTTGGCCTTTGACAAGGGTATAGTAGTAACTCCCAGCATGAATCCAACCTTGTAAGCGGGCAAAGTCTAGAATAGTTGTTAAATCATTTCTTCTAGAATTATAGTAATTATGTATATCTAAATTGCCATTATTCAAAGTTCTCGCAACTAATGATAAGTTAGCTGGAGTAGTCCAAGTATCTGGATCATCATTACTAAGGGATTCTTCTGCAAGAGGTAACAGTGAAAAGCTTATGGTCACCATCATGTTTCTACTAAGGCGCTCAAGAGGGAGTTTCGCAGAAGAATCGCCACTTAAGGTGTCTGGGATTGCTGAGTTAACATTTGGTACTTTAACATACCCGCAGTATGGCGTGTTTGTTGCTTCGACGCCCCACATCATGGTGTTAGGATCGGATGTACTTTGAAAGAATTCTATGGGTTCAAAATCAATGAGCTCACTAAGTTCGTCTGTGCTATTGATTAAGTAAGCACAAAGTTCTGATGTTAAGAAGTTCTGACTAACAGCCTTTCCGTCAGCAATTGCTTTATCAGCATCAGTAATATCAACGATGGTGTGGCCTTGAGCAAGGCTAACTAGCACACGATCCCAGATAGCGTTAGCTGCTCCAACACCTTGTACAATGAGATACATAATACCAATTTGGATGTAACTATAACCAGAACCAGGTGATGGGACTAACAAAAACAAACCAAATGCGGCTCTAACAGGCACCCAAATGGTAGACCATTTTTTGCCCATGACCTCGCCTTCTTGGGCTGTTTGGATAGTTGAAACTGTTCCTGTATAAAGAACAATGATGATGCCCAAGAAGAACACTATCTTGTTCATGATTTGAAGCATTTCAGAGAATAAAGGGTTCCCATCTGATCCAATGGGCAACGTGCCCATTTGGCCAAAGACTGCGCCTAAATATTGCATAGATGAATCAGAGCCAGAGACGTCAAAAACACCTCCGGCCGCTAGAGTAGCGGTTGGCGCTAAGAGTAAGAGGCAAAAACATGCAATATTACGGGTCATGGCTATTCTCCTGAAGAGCTGGACTTGCCAGTATCGCTGGAGCGTATTTCAGAATTGAACCATTCAGAAAATGAGCAACCAAGTTTTTTGTTTTTCAACTGAAACAACCAAAAATGAAAGTGAAAAGCTTGCGAGAAGGAGTAAATACTCAGAAATGCTGTGATAAGAGTTATCCACGCGTGGCCTTTATAAAGCATAAAGGCTCCATAGAATAAAATAAAGAGTCCAATGCACATGAATGCTATAGTAAGTTTAGCAAATTCTCTCTTTCTTTGTTCAACGTCTTCTTCATCAAGGGCAAGACGCTCCATAGCCTGTTCAAATGTCTCATGACGCTGAGCTTTCTTGGGTTTAAGCATATCTTTGAGGATGAATTTTGTTCTATCAAAAGTTTCCTCGATATGATCAAGGCTCATCCACTTATCAACTCTGATGTTTAACCCTTTAGTAACAACAGATTTTGCACCGCTCCATAAACCCATAATTTTCCTCTGCGCTCTTTGTCTCGCTTAATATGTGATTATCCCCTAAAGTTAATATTAATGTATAGGGCATTTAAAAAGTTTAACATCTAACCTTTTTTCTCTGAATTTATATTATCTTTGTATTTTATAGCAAAATGATAAATGCAATAGGGGTGTTTGGTCATAGGTCGCTGTTTTTTTGACCTGTGGCGCTTGACGGCGATGAATGAACAATTTTTTTGAAAAAAAAAAACGGCAAAAAAGATTGTTAACTGGCTATTTCTGTTCCAAAGAGCAAACTATCGGAGTATGCTTATTAAAAGGGGTAGCGAGTATGTATTATACATATGGCTATTAAAAGTGTCTGGTTGTAGGTCAATTTGAATGGAGTAAGGGAGTAAAATGCCTGATTTGTCTTTAGAATCTGTACATGCATTTTGGCATGATTATGATAGAAGAACACTATACAGAATAGTGACATCAATGGAAGGCATTGAAAGCTGGACTGGAGACAGCGACCCAAAGGCAGATGCTGCATTGAACCAGTTAGGTTTGGCGATAGACAATTTAGATGACGTTGATATTCATGATGAAGGTTTGGTCATAAAGATTTTGGTCAATACTCGATCCTCAAGAGCGTTGAGGTTGATGCAGTTTTTAGACGTGCTAAAGCCAGGAACGGCAAGTAAGCTTTTGATTTATGCTGAAGAGCATACGAAAGAAGCTGATAATAAAAACAAGTATGCTGATTTGTTTTTAAAACGCAACGTTGCGTTTGAGCGGTTACAACTGTTGGGGCGTGTATTTGCGCCAGAGCGTATCAATTTAGTCTTGAAAGCATTGGAGAGTAGCGATGAGTAACAAAATATTATTATCAATGGCCGGAGCCTTGTTGTGTGCAGCAGCAAGCCCTTCCATGGCTTCCATTGAGGCTGAATGTGCAGCTAGTGGTAATCACGCAAAATACGTTTGCGAGTATATTTACGCTGCAAGGCAAGAAATGGCTAGCTTAGCAAAGCCACCACAGCCTTTTGTCAGCACTGAATTAGGTGCCTTTGAGAACCAAAGTCTTGACTATAATGCACCAGCTGAAGAGAACGCAGGTGGCTCAGGCTCAAATAACCCATTTGGACGACTATAAACAACTTTTGACATTAAGGCAGAATAGGTGATTTATGAACAGACTAGTTAAACTTATGGGGTTAAGCGTTACAATGCTTATGCCACTAAGCGTTAATGCTGATTGGACTAATCAGCAGGTTTCAGAGATGCTGACCAATATAGGTACTATGACTACTGACATAGGTACTATTTCTAGCTCAAATGATATATCTCGCACGGAGCTGGCAAATGCTCTTATTAATTATCAAGCTCAGTTAGCTATTAAAAACTATACACTTCAAGAAGAGAAGATGTTTATGGCAGCTCCTGGTAGCCCAGATGCCATTCAAGCTGGTCTTGATGCTGGTGAACTGGCTGCTGATGTTAAAAGTAATGCTAAGGTTGTGAGTCAGACGGCTGTTGCTGCAGGTTTGCCTGTTGCTGGGGGAAGCCTTCTATCATCCTCTGCATTGACGAGCAAAAGTGAGCCTTACTTACTTAGTGGTAATGCTGAGCAGTTGGGGCCATTTAACGCTGCAACCATGCTGCAAGAAGATGTTGTTCAAATGCAAACTAGTCAAGAGTTGATTAACATTATTACTAACCCCACGCCATCACCCTTAGCCATCGTGAAGGATCCGATTACAGGAGAAATTAATTGGGGAGCTGGTGGAACAGACAGAGATAAAATTGCTGACAGGCTCATTGAGCAAAGTTTAATGAGTGTCGCAGCTAATTCTTTAGGTGAGATGGCTGCTAGAAGAGTTGTTGATCCTTCTACCAACAAAAGTTTTGCACAAATTCTTAGGGATGAAGGTGGAAGACGTTTTGCTGATGAAGAATGGTATAAAAATGTTGGTATCTCTTCTCAAGAAGCCCTTTTAAGAGAAATTGCTCAGATGGATGCATACAGAACAATGCTTCAGTATCAGCAATACCGTTTACAAGAGCAAAATGCTTCTTTGTTAGCTGCCATGTTAAGCTCAATTGCTAAAATGTCCGGTGCTATGAATATGCTTAATAAGCAAATGCAACAAAGCATACCTAGCGCTGATGAGTTGAAAGACATAGCTAGTGAAATTGAGTTACCTGAAGACTTTGATCCAGATGATTATAATCCTTAAAAATCATTTGATTCTTTAGATTTTCAAAAGGCCACGTTAAGTGGCCTTTTTTATGGAGTTAATCTGACCAGTTTATAATGAGGGGGGGCGTAATTTAAGATACAATATGAAGCAATCGATCTTATTGTGTTGTTTCTATTTTATTTATT
This sequence comes from uncultured Francisellaceae bacterium, assembly GCA_964351745.1. Classification (GTDB taxonomy): domain Bacteria; phylum Pseudomonadota; class Gammaproteobacteria; order Berkiellales; family Berkiellaceae; genus CAYNJF01. The sequence goes on along the minus strand of CAYGPI010000044.1, from coordinate 3,706 downwards.
AGGTCATAAGAAAATTTATGCAAAGAAAATCCCTATTTAATGCATTGTCTGTTCTGTTGTACATTCCTTTCGTTATAGCTCTAACTATTTTGGCCTTTAGACATCCAGAAATTTCCATGCTTAGCGGTGCTTTTTCATGTATAAGCCTTGTGATATTACTTGCTATTGTTTTCTTGCCGATCGGCCGTCTTTCACTTGGCCAAGATGCTCCCTCACCATTAATTTGGTTTCTTAAAGTTGTTTCATTTCAAACTATTCTTGTCTTAATATTTTTGGCAGGTCTTTTAGCTTTTTTTAAAGATGGGCCTATTTTTTCAAGGATATTTTTAGAGCCTCATACGCTTGAATTAGCAGCAATCAAACATCAATGGTTGATATGGAGCTTTCTTCCTTGGAGCCTGTTAATTATTTGGGTTATCTTGTCGGGATATTATTACTATATCCGAAAGTTAGGGCCATACCCTCATCAAGTGATGAGTGAAACTTTCTCTAGCTTTTATCCTAGTCGTGCTAAATCATTGGTTGAAACGACTTTCTATAGTATCAACACTTTATGTTTAGCCATGCTTATGACAGTGAGCATTTCTCTGTCTGCTAAAATGATTCAAGATTTTCTTCAATGGCCATCCCATACCTCGTTGTCTCCTGTCACTTTTACTATTGTTGGTTTCATCATGGCTTTTTTTGTCTGGCATTTTCGCCGCAAACGGATGATAGCCTTAGAAAAGAAGGGGGTGCGATTAGCTTCTTTTGCAGTGATGATTTTTGTTATTTTGACTCTTAGCCTTGTTGTTTCTAGCTTTGCGATTCAGTCGATCATAGCAGCAAGTGGTCTCTCTCTCGATAGTCTCCAATGCTCAAATTGTGCAAGATTTTTTGATACGACAACAACAGAGAATCGATTGGCGGCTTATTACTGGGGATGGGGGTTGATGTTGATCCCTTTGGCTGGATCCTATTTAGTTAAAATTTCAAAGGGGCGTCGTTTGAGAGAAGTTGTTATTGGCTTAAGCTTTTTTCCGTTGATTATCATTGGTCTAGTCACGATGCAATTTGATTTCATTTTAGATGTTTTAAGAGATTCCGCTATTTTTGGAGAGGCGATGCCTCTCACCCTAAAGACTCCACTTTTTGTTGGGGGCGCTATGATCTCGTTGGGCTTCGTTATCTTCTTTACAAAAGGGGTACATAATTCTCACGTTTTTAATGCTGGGGTACTGGAAAATTTAAAGACCTGTCAAGCTGGTCGAACCAGCTTAGAGCAGGGTGTGAAACTGTTAGGCTTTAGCCGTATATGCCTTCCTTTTTTCGTGGCAGTTCAAACAGTGCTGTTTATGCACATGATTGGTGGTTGGTATTTAATTCAGATGAACTTAGTCCTATTTGCCCCACTAACGATGTACAATCTATATTGCGCGATGCTGATTATATTCATTCAATTCAAGCGCAAAGGTCTTTGGTTACGACCCGACCGAGTTGTTGGCAACTAGAGGTCAATACTTACTGGTTAAAGAAAGCTTGCGTATGCACGTTTTAGCCTAAATAAGTTGAACTTTTTACCCCTAAATACTGTCAAATTTTGTGTGGGCAAGGTATTGGGGTAGCTATGACACTTTTAACGGATCTTAAATATTACATCGATGATTATGGTAAAGCGCATCATGGTGCTATGCCTGACTTAAAATATTTGGCAGACAAGTGTGAAGATATCAGAGATGTAACCCTTGATGAGGAGGAGATAGGTCATAAGCAAAAGATCCTTGACCTTCTGGAGCACAAGGATCATATTCAGTCCATCAATGATTTACTAAATGGTCTACCTCCAGAAATAGTTGCATTATTAAAGCCTGCCGTAGCCAAATTTTCTCCAGAGTGGAATCAGCAATATGGTGCGGAGAGTCCAAATCCAGCTGCGAGGGTAACGGGGACGGATGTTAATGATACTTATCAGAGTTTACCTTTCCCTCCTGACCAGACTTATGCAGCAATACCACCTGAGCAAGTCAATAGTGCTTTTTTAACAGAGCCCACAGCAGCTTCAGCTGCAACCACAGCAGCTTCAGCTGCAACCACACCAGCTTCAGCTGCACCAGAAATATCAAGAAGAAGCACTTTGACAGCGTTGACAGAAGATTTGCATGGTAGTCTAGCTTCGTTTGTAGAATTTCGTGAGGCAGTAGAGCGGACTCGTCGGGAAGGTGGACCTACGGCATCATCATCGACACTTGGAGCTGCTGCTGATACATCATCACTATCACCATCACCGCCGCCACCGCCACCGCCACCGCCAGCAGCTGCTGCAGTCTCGACACCTCCAGCACCACCACCACCTGGTGCTGTATTGACACCTGCTGATGGATCTGGACCACCATTATCTTCTGAAGAAGGCGTTACTCCAACAGGCATTCCTCCTGGCGTTCTCCCACCATCTTTAGTCGCGTCAGTATCGCATGAAGGAATAACTGCAGTTCCACCAGTGCTACCCTCAATAACACCAAGTGCGCCGCCTGAGCCTGAGCCTGAGCCTGCGGCTACACCAGCAAGCTCATTCGATCTTTCAACTTTGAAAATGGGAACTCACAAGCTTAGTGATGAGCATTTTAATTTGTATAAAGAAAAATTCGTTGACTCTGAGTCTTTTGATGAATCATTTGCAGCAGTAATCAAGCAAAGCTTCAACAAGAAACTAAATGTGATTAGAGCTGTAGAGTTTGTGGCATTGGGGGCACAAAGACACCTCATTGAATTGCGGGAAGCCGGCGCTTCTCAAGAGGAGATTGATAAGGCAACGACGCAATATCAAGCTGCGAAGGACGCTCTTCAAACAATAAATGCACTTAATTATATGCATAAAGCTAAATCAAAAAATAGCGTAAAAATGGATCAGAAACAGACTGAAGCACTTTTAGCAAAATTTGAGGAATTCCCCAAACTTCAACAAACATTCGAAAAAATCACAAATCCTGTGACCAGAGAAAATCAGGAACAGGCAACGCCTGAAACGCAAAAGGAAAGAATGAAAGCTGCTAAAACAGAAGCAAAAGAATACAAAAATTTTAATAAGAAAATGAAGTTTACTTGTAAGACCCTTAAAAATGGTGATATTAAAGGTACTGTTCGGTTTAGTAATGAGGCCATGCTTGGCTTAGATGCTCCAAGTCCTCGCAATCTAGTGGGAGTAGGGAGATATAACGCTAAAAGAGAGCGAGCCTATGATAAATTAATAGAGAGAAGTCATAGATTTATGGACATGGCCATAGCCACAGGAGATAAAGGTTCGCCTGAGCATCCGATTGATATTCGCATGGAAAATCCTCCTTCCTATGAGCTAGCAGTCGCTATCATCATGGATGTGAAAAAGCGTGCAATCGAGGAAGGTCGTGAATTTACCATGTCAGTTCCCAAAAGTCTGCAAGGCAAAGATCCCTTTGGTAATGACACAACCTTTACTATGGGGCCAGGTGAACTTACTGCTAAAGAGCATGCATATTTTAATCATTTTGCCAGCAAAAAATCTTACGTTTATGATTGTGGGAAGGTGATAAAGTCACCAGCCTGTGCTATGCAAAATTTGGTTGAAAGTAAAGGTAAAAAATATACTACCGAGGCTGAGCCCTCTGCGACGTGGGCACTAGAGATTACAGAAAAACGAGAAGCAGACGCAACTCGTAATCATCATAAAGGTTTTCGTTCAATTGCTAAACAA
>CAYGPI010000043.1:0-21524 GCA_964351745.1 uncultured Francisellaceae bacterium | reverse complement strand
CTAAAGATGCCCTCTCTCATCAAGGACGTGCCGAGCTTCACTTTGCTATTAATACAAAAAATCAAGATGCTATCCAATTTTTATTGGATCTTGATGTGAAATCCCAGCATGAGTCTGTGAGCTCAATAAGACACAGTGATTCCAAATGTCCACAAACTAAAAAGGAAATTATCCTAGCCGAGATGGGGGCTAAGTTGAAAAAAACACTGGGAGCCTCAGATCTTTATGATATTGCTGCACAAGCGAATGCACCTATGAAAGACTCTGCTCCCAAAAGCAACGGGCCATGTGAGATCAGTGAGCAACAAATGCTGGCACACTATAAAAAACACTGTGAAAGGAAGACGCAAGATGGACAGCAAGAAGTAAAAAATACAGAAAAATCACAAAGACCCAAAATATAGTATAAAGAATCATACCAGCCTGTTGCCCCAGCTTGTGCTGGGATAACAGGTTGATTTAAAAAAATACTAAGGCTAAGGAATTGCAACATCATCAAAAACAAATCTGAAATAAATTTGTTTTTGGATCCATTGCTCATCAAACTGAACAGGTGCTGGCGCCATTTTCTCTGCCGACATAGCCATCATATCATTCGACCGACCTCCACGATAAGCCATCGGTTGTGGTTGACTTGCGATAGGCATTTCTGAAATCTCAGTAACCTTCAAATTAAGTAAAGGGTTGTCAATAAACAGCGACTTCAATTTACCTTTAGCATCGTTCAATGCCATGGTTATCGCCCGATTTTCTAGCAAATCACGACGCTCTTGAGAAACAGCAGCCATGGGTGAAGACATGGTTACAAAAGTCACTGAATTTTCAATCATCCCCATGGGCTGTGTTGAAAACTGATTATAAACTTCCTTTTGAATGTCATCGTATAGCGCTTCAAATTTCTCCACCTGCTGTGTTCTAATTGTAATAGAATTGTGCTTTTGGAAGGTCTGTTCGCACAGAATACGGTCACGGTGGTAAACCTGGAAAGGACTTGTATATCCTCCAGTGGTGATGACCTTATTATAGTAACCTTCTCCTTGAATATGCTTATTCAAGAAATCAACAATCGCCCTAGCTGCCTCGTCATTAGCTTCACGAGCCTTCTTAGGCGTTGGATAGCACTTGGACTGAACCTGAATACTTAACTCAACGTAATCAGGCTCACTCAATACCCGACCGCTACCCGTCAGTCTGGCTTCACCAGCAAAAACTGTTGGCATCACTATCATTAATGTCAGTGCTAATAATTTATTCATAACTCACCCTCTTTTTAACATAAAAAGGAGTATAAACCATATCCCACTTTATTTAACTGTACTCATGCTCGCGATTTGGGAAATCTTGATGCTTTACTTCGGTCGCAAAGGCATTAACAGCTGCTTTGATTTGCCCAACGCCATCCATATATTGCTTAACAAACTTAGGTTTAAAATCTTGAAAGCATCCAAGCAAATCATGTAGCACTAAAACTTGACCATCCGTGTTAGCACCTGCGCCAATACCAATCGTAGGGCAATCTACTTCCTTGGTAATTTGAGTGGCGATGTCACTAGATAAACACTCAAGCACGATAGCAAAGCAGCCAGCATCCGCTAAAGCATGGGCCTCTTTTAATAATTCGTCTTTTTGAAGTTGAGTTTTACCTTGTACTTTGTACCCACCCAAATGATGCATTTTTTGTGGCGTTAAGCCTAAATGCCCCATCACAGGTACACCTGACTCTACAATGTGCTTAACTAAATCGATGTTACCGTCTGCCCCTTCAAGCTTCACAGCTTGAGCACCAGCTTGAACAAGCTTCACAACTGTATCCATGGCAGCTTCAAGCCCTCGGCGATAAGACATAAATGGCATATCTGCGACAATAAATTTATTTGGACAGCCCTTCACGACGGCCTTTGTATGCCATGCCATCATTTCGGTCGAAGCTGTAATCGTAGCTGGCTCGCCATGCATGACAATGGCTGTCGAATCCCCCACTAAAATACAATCTATATCTGTATCTTTTAAAATTTTAGCACTCCAATAATCGTAGCAAGTCACCATGACGATTTTTTCGTGTGAATTTTTTTTCGCGATTATTTTATGCGTATTCATACATCATTTCCTAAAAATTATGAGGCGTTAAGCTCATTTGATTCAATTATTTTATAGATAGCAGATTGAGTTTTTAAAGCACTTGGCCAGTTTGGACTAATAGTCAACGCTTTTTCTATGTAAGACTTGGCCTCTTGTGGTGAGCTGTCTTTTAAGATCCAAGCAAGATTATTGTAAACAATAGGGTTCAGAGGTTGAGTCCTTAACAAATCAAGATAAACATTTTCAGCTAATGAATAATCTTTAGTGCGCATTAAATAATTGGCATACCACATCTTAGATTTATCATCGTTTGGATGGGTGGCTAGCCATGTGCTTAAAGTGTGTTTAGCGCCCTCATAGTTTTTTTGCTGCCACTGAGCATTGGCTTGCCACTGTACCCATTTTGCCCGAGGCAACTTTTGAACTAACTGCTTCGACCATGACTCCAGCGCTGGCCAATCTTCATTGGCCGCAGCGTACTGCGCAGCAAATTCTAAAGTCACCTTTTGAAGGGCTGTCTTGGAACTAGTGAGAGATGTATACAACTTCGAAGCTTGGTGTGACTGATTGCTAGATAATGCCAACAAGCCAGTCACGGCCAAATAGGCTTGGTCTTGATGCAAATCCTGAGGGACTTGCTTCAAATAACTCATAGCCTTATCGAGCCTGCCCATAGAAATATTTAGCCTGGCTAAAGCAAGATAAGATGCGATTTCATGAGGATTAGTTTCTATGACCTTATGGAGATAAGCAACACCCTTTTGTGCATTCCCAGCCCTAAAGGCCATGCTTGATAGTTTTAAAAGGGTTGGTGTGTGCTGATATTTTTGCAAAATGGTTTCAAGATAGCGTTGAGCTTTGTCAGGATGTCCTTCTTTAGAAGCAAGATTAGCTAAATGTGTATTAGCATTGGGATCATTAGGATCGATGGCTAATGCCTTATTAAATAACTCTAAAGCCTCTGTCTTGCTTTCCTCCCTCAACAAGACCATACCCTTTAAGGTATAGCCTAAAGTATCTTTGGGGTGGTGCTTGATATAAGTTGAAGCAAGCCCCTTCGCTGTGTCATGGCGGTTCGCACGGTATTCATTAATAAACTTAAGCAACAAGGCTTTTTTGTATTGTGGGTACTGCTCTAACACTTGAGAAAAAGCCCAACGCGCAGTATCTGTGTTATCCATATCAATTTCAGCAAGCCCAAGTTTTAACTGGGCTTCAACTCTTGAGGGATCAATTTTTAAAGCTTCAGACAGGTAATGCGCGCCACGTTGTAGTTCTCCATTTTTAAGAAGCGCTTCCCCCAATAAGTGATAGATATCTGCTTCCTTAGGGTTATTCTCTAGCATCTGAGTCAAACGCTCTATAGCATGATTCAATTCGCCAAGCTGTATTTCCACAAGAGCTTGTAACTTGTTTCCAAAAAGGTGCTTAGGTCTAACACTTAAAAAATGAGCCAAGTGATCTCTTGCTGCATGATAATTTTTTGAAAGCGTATAGCTTAATCCTAAAAAATATTGCCCATAAATCAACTGGTTATGATTGGCAACAGACTCCTGAAACAAATCGATGGCCTGCGCATAGTTATGTTTTGATAAAGCTATCATACCTTTTAAATAGGCAACACCAGGATGGTTTTTTTGAAGAGAAGATACAACCTGTAAGTCATCCATGGCTTCCGTTGAAGACTGTTGGTAAATTCTAACCAATGCTCGATACAAATAATAATTAATGAGGTCTAGCTGACTATCCGCATGTAAAATGGCTTGAGAATAAGCATTTTCAGATTCTTTAAGGTTATAATTTAAACGATGCAAATCCGCCATAAGCCCCCAAGACTTAGCATACTTTGGATTTTCTTTGATAATGCCCTCAAGAACTTCTAGAGCAAGCGTAGGCTCATGGGTCGCTGCTAGCCAATGCGCTTTTGCAAATAAAATTTTTGGTAAACTTGGGGCTAACGCTAATGCTTTATCGATATAATCTAGAGCTTTATCAGGATCATCTTTAGCTAGACTCGCTTGAGCTTTAAGAGCTAATAAAGCCGCAACATCTTGGTTTGAAATTGAAAATTGTTGATCTGTAAAATTTTGAGCTAAAACCTCATCAAAATTGGATTGGTACAAATGACATTTTGCAAGAGGTAAAACGATGGCATTATGACTTAGACCAAGCTCTTCTGATTTAACAAGCTGCTCAACACAGGCTTTAGGATCACCTAGTTTCAACCAAACTAGACCAAGCAACTTTCTCATCTCAGGGTTTGCAGGATCTAATTTCAGACCCATTTTTAAATTAATGAGACTCTCTTGATAATCTTTGTCATCAAGCGCTTCTAAAGCCAGGTTTTGATAGGCTTGCTTCTCTTTGTCTTCATGCTCACAACCACACAATGACAATGTTAATATCAACATCAAAATGTTTTTTGCTGTCAGTTTCATGAGTTCATCCAATAGCCCTTTTATACCTATCATACAACAAACAACTTTCGAAAACGACGCACGTACAAGTCAAAAAACTAACCGTCATTATCAATCATTAATAAACTATTTTGCCAGTTACTTATAAAAAATTATGCTGCCATGCCGGATAACCAATAGACAACACCAGAAACTATAGCTGTTATCAATATCACAGCAATGACTGCGTCAACTTTATCGTCAGTCTTATTTAAATTATTATCCATAGTCTAATCCTTACTTAATTTGTGTATCAATTACAATATTTAAATGGTGTTTTCCGGTAACGCGAACTGGCACGCTTTGCCCTTGCCAATCACCAGGATTAGCTAAGGGGCTAAATTGACTAGCAACTCTTGCTGTCACAATTATATCCTGCCCACTCTCCAGGGTAACCCCTGGCTGCATGGCATTAAGAGGCGATAGCGATACTTTTTTAGGTAATTCACTCAAATATAATCTAGCAACGGCAAGAGGCGGCCCAGGCTGCTCTTTCCTTTTCGCAAACACAAAAACGGGTGTCTCATGTTGAACAAAGTCTTTGACCTGTGGAGATAGGGCAATGTCAATCGCTAACTCAATCTGTGTGTTATTAGACATCTGATAATCCTCAGGCAAATGTTGCAGCGCTTGGTCTAATGCCCTTGTGATAGCAACTCGCTCATCCTTAGATTCTAAAGAAACATCCTTTAGCATAGATTGCCATATATCAGCTGCTTGCCCGAACTCTTCTTTTTTAAAAGCATCCATCGCTAGTAAATTTCGTGCTGCAAGATGATTTGGCTCTTGCGATAAAATATTTTTTACTAAAAGAAGAGCCTTGTCTTCAAGAACGCCTCCCGCCTTTAAAGCGCTTGCATAGGCAAACTTGATTTGTGTTTCAATCACCTGTGGCGCTAGAGTCAAGGATTTTTCATAGCTCTCTTTAGCTTTAGTTAACCAGGATAGCTTTTCATAAATTTCACCTAGACGGTACCAAACAAAAGGATCATCTGGCAGATTTTTTGAGACATCAGAAAGAGCCACTTCTACTTTTTCAGGCGTCAGAGGTTGCTCAAGATATAAATCTTGAAGAACCTGCATCATGTGATCATACGAGTCCTGCGCGCGCATTTGGCGCCAGCCGCCCAAGTAGGCATACATGGTGACTGAAACGGCCATTAGAAAAACGAAAGCACCAAAAGTCCAAAGTTTAACTCGAAACCCAACCCAAAGAAGAAGTCCTAGGGACAAACTAAACGCACCGATAGCATAGATAAAAGTCATAGCTTTTTAGGCCTTGTGCGTTGCCAAATGATTCCTAATGCACTCAACATCAAGAACCAGGGGGCCCCCCAGAGCACCAAGTTTTGCAAACTCATTGCAGGCCTAAAACTAACAAACTCGCCATATCGGGTTACTAAGAAGTAACGTATTTCATCTTCTGAACGACCTTGTTTTATCTGTGACAAAATTTCATCACGCATGGCTACTGCAACTGGAGCCGTTGAATCTAGCAAATTCTGATTTAAGCATGTTACGCACCGTGTTTCCTGAAGAATATGATGAAATTTAGTTTGCTGCTGCTCAGAAAGCTGCCCACAAATCCCTAAACTTATTTTCATCCCTAAGAACAAGGTAAGTAAACACCTACGTATCATCAACTCGCCCTTTCTTCCTTGGCCTCTTCGAGCGCCAACATTAATTCTTGGATATCGTGCTCATCATCTAGCAATCCTATATGACGGTATCTTAAAGTTCCATGCCCATCAATGACATAAGTTTCTGGTGTGCCGTACACTCCAAGATCCAAACCAAACTTTCCATTGACATCAGCGATACTGCTTGAAAAAGGATTGCCAGATTCAGCCAGAAAGGCTTTGGCTTGATCTGGGTCATCTCGATAGTTAATCCCAATGATTGAAATACCTTTATTCTTTAATTGCATCAATTGTGGGAACTCTTTACTACAGACACCACACCAAGACGCCCAAACATGCAGCAAGCTAGGCTCACTTGGTAGCTGCGCATTGCTAATGGTTTTATCCATCTGATACAAATCTGGCAAAGTAAATGCTGGCAACCGCTCACCCATCCTTTCCACAGGTAAAGTATTGGGATCTAAGGACAAGGCTTTCCATAACAACAAAATAACCCCCGCCAATACAAACAACGGAGCTATCTTTATCCATTTACTCTTATCCATAATGAGCCTCATATACTTTAATTTTTGATCGATTCAACATTTTATAGCTTGCTAGAAATCCTGCCGCAGCCATCATGAAAGCACCTATCCATATCCAACGAATAAATGGTTTGATATATATTCGCATAGACCAGCCTTTATCAAGAGGCTCTCCAAGGGCCAAATACAAATCTTTTAAGACCCCTGCACTAATAGCCGTTTCAGACAAAGCCATTTCTCTAGCCTTATAATACCTTTTTTCAGGCAATAAAGTTGCTACTTTTTTTCCTTTTTTAAGGACATCGACATGAGCGACAACAGACATATAGTGAAGATTTTCTTGCTCAACAAAGCTCTTAACTTCAAAGTGATAACCACCAACGGAAACCTTTTCACCCACATCAACAGCAAAGTCTTTCTCAATATCAAAGGCTGTACTTAAAGCCATGGCCATGGCACAAAGTGCAACTCCAGCATGCGCTATCGTGACCGGTTGACGCCAATTAGTTGGATTTAACGTCTTCAAAATCATGAGAAAAACACACAGACCAAGGCTAAAAACAAACGCATGTTTCAGTGTCAGCCCAAAACCTAGAGCACCTGCACCCCCAAGACTTAAAACAGCCAATAGTAAGATAATTAACGGGGTTCGAATTTTCAATAATGATGATCTATTCCAATAAGTCTGAGGGCCAAAAGCCATCAGTACAAGTAGCACACAAAAAAGCGGGACTAAAATACTACTAAAGTACGGCGCCCCGACAGATAGTCGTTTACCTAAAAGCGCGTCAACAATAATAGGATATAACGTGCCCAATAAAATGGAAGCAAGTGCCACTAGCATGCACAAAGCCTGACTTAGCAACATGATTTCTTTAGACCAAGGCTTCAAATTTTTTGACTCATGGCGTTGTTTCAGGAAATAAACGACCAAAGCCCCACCTATAGTGACGGCAAAATAACCTAAAATATAAGCACCACGACTTGGATCACTTGCAAACGAATGAACTGAAGTTAAAACACCAGATCTAACTAAAAATGTGCCTAATAAGCTCATGGCAAAACTTAAAATAGCCAGGAAACTCAAGAGTCCAGGAAAAATTTCTCGCTTTTGAGAGGCTATCAGAACATGTAATAACGCACAGCTAGACAACCAAGGCATTAAAGATGCATTTTCAACTGGATCCCAAAACCACCAACCTCCCCAGCCGAGCTCATAGTAAGCCCACCAGCTACCCAAAGTAATCCCTATCGTTAAAAACGACCAAGCTGCCAATGTTATGCGTCTCATATGATAAACAAGCACCGGCTTTAACTCAGGTTTTAATAACAAACATATAGCAAGAATAAAGGGGATACTTAACCCAACATAGCCTGCATATAAAATAGGAGGGTGAATAATAAAGGCAAAATCTTGTAGCAAAGGATTAAGATCCCCACCTTCTGGAGGCGCATTGGGCAAAAGCCTCAAGAATGGATTCGAGGTTAAAAGTATAAATAACCCAATTCCAGCACAAAGCCCACCCATGATACTACTTGCCAATACTCGGACTTCTTTAAGGTCAGCATGATTTAGCGTTAACCCCCAAAGATTGAGTATGAATAACCACAATAACATGGAGCCTTCATGCGCCCCCCATAACATGGTTGCTTTAAACATAGTTGGTAAATTTGAATTTGAATGATTGGCGATATAATCAACAGAAAAATCATTTGTCAGAGCTGCGAATACCAAAGATAAAATACTTATCAAGACACAAAAACACTGTATAAAGCTTAAAGTCTTAGCAACGTCTAAAAGGGAAGATTTTGCACGAACAAAGAAAAGAGAAGCCGACATAAAACTTAACACTAGAGCGCAGATAAGAGCAAAGTGACCAATCTCTGGAATCATAAACTTCTCTTCAATGTATCTCGAACTTCTTTGGGCATATAATTCTCATCATGCTTGGCCAAAACCATGGAAGCCATAAACCCCATGTTGGTTAATTTACCTTCTGTCACAACGCCTTGCCCCTCTCTAAATAAATCAGGCAAAATTCCATCGTAAAAGACGTCAACTGTATGGGCATAGTCAGTTAAAGTAAATTTAACTTTAAGTTGGCCAAGGCGCTCAATACTTCCTTCGACAACCATACCCCCAACACGAACTAACTGAAGATGGGCCACTTCATTGGCTTCAATTTGGGATGGTGTATAAAAGATATTAATGTTCTGCCTTAACGCATACAACGTAAGTGAGACCACAAGACTTAGCCCAGCAATCATCACAAACAATAAATACAACCGATGGTTATGCTTACGGGACATAGCTTTGCTTCCTCGATTTTACGAAACCCCTCAAGGCGTTTTTATATCTCAAGTAGGCACGCACAGCAAAGATGCCAACCATACAAAGAGTCGCAGCATAAGCTGGCCAGACATAGATTCCATAGCCATCAAGATACCAATTTATCATGCCCTACTCTTCCATTAAACCACTGTTGATTCCCAAAACTTTTAATGATTGAGGTTCGCACTTCAACCAAAAATATACTCATAAATATAAAGCCAAATGCCAGAATCATTGTCAAAAGAGGCCATAACATTTCTGGAGAAATACTTGGCTTGCCAAACAACGTTAAGGTGCTACCCTGATGAAGCGTATGCCACCACTTCACTGAATAATGAATAATAGGCAAATCAATGGCCCCCACAACAGCCAACATCGCACACACTTTGGCAGATGAATTTGTAGAAGGCAGTGATTTGCGCAAGAAAATGCAAGCTAGGTATATAAACAATAAAATTAACTCTGAAGTAAGACGAGCATCCCAGATCCACCAGGTTCCCCACATTGGCTTGCCCCATAAACTCCCTGTTAGCAAAGCAAGAAACGTAAAGGCTGCTCCAATCGGGGCCGCAGCAGATGCATATATGTCATAAAGCTTAATTTTCCAAATTAGAAAACACGCTGATGAGCAAGCCATGAATCCAAAGATAAACATTGACAACATAGCGCAAGGCACATGAACGTAAATAATACGAACGCCTTCGCCTTGCTGATAATCAGGAGGAGAGCTGTAAAGAGCTCCATACAATCCAATCCCTAACAGTAATGCAGACAAGAAAATAAGAAAAGGTAGAACTTTAGTTATCAGTCTATAAGCACCTTCAGGATAGATGAAGGCATTGAATACTCTTAAGAATTTCCACATGATTGACTCACTTTAACGCCAAAGGCGCATGCTAAAGGGCATAAAACTGAAGTTAATATTGTTAAGGCACCAAGCAAAGCAATGCTGCCTCCTATATCAGAGCCAAGAAGCAAACTCTGAACAGGTGACAAGCTTAACAGCAACATAGGCATAATCAATGGCAGCATGATTAAAGCGACTAAAAATCCACTTGCGTGGAGACCAAGCGTAAGGGCGCTAGTCATGACACCTACGAAACTTAGTAATGGAGTCCCTATCAAGAGGCCAAGAGCCATGATGATCAACATATCAAGTTTAAAACCTAACATAATCATAATCACCGGACTAATGAGAATCATCGGAGCAACCCAAAATAGCCAATGTGCCAGCGTTTTTGCAAGCATCAGCCACCATAACGGCCATGGACTTAAAATCCACTGTGTAAAAGTGCCATTGTCATGATCTTCTTTAAGTGCCTTATCTAGAGTCAGCATCGATGAAAATACAACCGCAAGATAAATTAATGTTGCACTCAATAAAGGGCTAGATTTTAGTGTTTCCCCAACCATAATTGCAGGCATCACAGCCATAAAGCATAAAAAAACCCATGGCTGTATCCATTGGCTTGGTTGGCACCTAAGCAGAGCCCATTCTCTGCAAAAAATTTTAATTAGTGCTTCAAACATTGGTAGCGCTCAAGTTAATAAATGATCCATCACTTGGATCTTCATGCTGGGTTAAAATAACAATGCCACCTTGTTTACAATGAGACGCTATAGCCTCATTGACTAGAGCTTGCCCTTGGGGATCTAGGTTGAAATGTGGCTCGTCTAGAAGCCACACACCTGCAGATTTAGCCTCAAGAAGAGCGAAGGCAGCTCTTTTTCTTTGGCCGGCAGACAATTGACTTACCACTCTAGACTGAAGTGAATTATCTAACCCCCAATGCGCCAATCGCTGGGCAGGAGTTTGCTGGCTCTTAAAGAAAAGAGATAAATCAAAATCAAAATGTTTCAAAGGATCTAAAGCGCCATGCAATCCATCTTTGTGGCCTAAAAAAGCTATCTGATTATAGAAACTTTGATCAATAGATAAACTAACCTGGCCACTACATGGCTCAAGTATGCCAGCTAACAATTTTAAACAAGTTGACTTACCTGCTCCATTAGAGCCAGATAAAGTCAAACGAGCCCCTCCACTCACAACAAAACTTAAATCTTTGATGATTGATTCACAAGAGTGGGCAAAGGAAAGATTTTCTGCCCGGATAAAATAATTCAAAGCATAGTAACCAACATTATAATTTGTGAGCAATGTTATCATATTTTCAAAAAACTCGTAGCTACTAGAAGACGAATCGCATCATTGTCGTTGCAACGTGGGCCTTACCCTTTTAAAATGGTATTCTCGAGTCACCCTTGGTAGATAAGTAACTAAATTATGTATGGATTCTTTTTTCAATATGGACTATTTTTAGCGAAAGCTATTACCCTGGTGATAGCCATCATCGTAACTTTAAGTTTTATCATTAGTCTCAAGCAACGTGGTAAAAACGATGGCGGGCATTTTGAAATCATCGATCTTGGCGAAAAGCTCGATGACACTAGAGAGAGCTTTGAACAAGAGTTACTAAGCAAACCTGAACTAAAAAAACTTCAAAAAAATAGAAAAAAACAACTTAAAGCTGACAAAAAGAATCCGATTGATAAAGAGCGATTATTCGTCCTTCGATTTGATGGAGACATTAGAGCAAACGAAGTATCAGGGCTAAGAGAAACCATCACAGCCCTCTTAACCATTGCCCTGCCAAGCGATGAAGTGCTGCTTATCCTAGAAAGTGGTGGCGGCTTTGTACCTCACTATGGTTTAGCGGCCTCACAGCTAAAGAGAATTCGAGACGCTAACATGAGCCTCACTGTTTCTGTCGACAAAGTAGCGGCTAGTGGTGGCTATCTTATGGCATGTGTCGCCAATAAAATTATTGCAGCACCCTTTGCAATTTTGGGTTCGATTGGTGTTTTGGGGCAAATTCCAAATTTTAACCGCCTACTAACCAAGCATCATATTGATTATGAGCAACATTATGCTGGTCAATTTAAACGTACTTTGACCGTTATGGGTAAAAATACTGATAAAGCTCGCAGAAAATTTCAAGAAGAGCTTGAGCAGACCCACACGTTGTTTAAAACATTTATTGACGAAAATAGACCCAATGTCGATCTTAGTAAAATTGCCACAGGTGAACACTGGCATGCGACAGATGCCTTTAGCCTGAATCTAATCGATGCTATTTCAACGAGCGATGAATACATTATACAAAATCATCCTAACAAGAAGATCTATGAAGTTTCTTATGTTCAAAAGGAGAATTTAAAAAGTAAAATATCTTCTTCCATTGGTTCTTGCATTAGCAAAGTGCAAGATGTATGTCTGAAGATGATGAAGCATAGCCCACAAGATCGAGTTTTATGAAGCAGCGCTATTATCCTGTTTTGTTTCGTCAAATGAAGGTTGGGTTGTTTGTTTAGTTTTTTGAGTTTGATGCCGATTCACAAGAGCCACTAAATCTGCTTCTGCACGGCTCAAACCACACGTTTTAGCAACATCATCTTCACTCGCGCCAAGCTCTACAAGTTTGGCTGCGTGGTGATAACTCGCATATTGGCTTTCTCTAGCTTCTAAGCGGTTGCAACGTTGATTCCAGTCAGTTAGCTTTTCTTCCATATGAGATAATTTTTCTCTAAACTGATCCTGTGTTTTCAAGATGGTAACTAAATGCTTCTCTAGCTGAGAACTATTTTTTTTCGCTTCACGTCTTGAAATCTGCAACCTTTCTGCCAATCTCGACTGACGAACCAATGAAATAAGACCAACCAATAGTGCTAGAGAGCAAGCACTAGAGCAAACAACTAAATATATTTTGAATAACATGTTGTAATCTATCATGTGATCTATCATGAGTGTCTCATCACAGCTAAATGCTCAGGTTTTAAATAATGAATAGAGTCTAGTAACCCTTGCTCAACACAATGATTTAAACCTTGCTCACAACCTAATTGCGTTACGGCAAGCACACGCTCTGCCATCAAACCAATCAACTGCTCCTTACCACGAATCACAATAATTTCATGATGACCATACTCTGGCGTTTTATGAAAAATTTGTGCAACTAAATCTAAAATGGGCACTTTTTGACTCTGAACGTCAATCCAACCTATCACACCAGGCGCAGAAAGACTGGTTAAAGTGTTTCGCTCAACAGGCACTATCTCTACAATCTCATCAGTATGGATCGCAAAAGAATGCTGCTCCGCAGAAAACACTAACCATTGTTGTTTTTGAGCACTCACATTCGTATCCTAAAATAGTCTTCTCTTTAAAGTTTAGCTGTGAAGCAGTTATTAGGCTAAATTTTTACAGAAAATATTAAAATATTTCTCAATTTAAGAGATCTCCTACAATATATAGCACTTTTTTTTGAGGTTAAGAAACAATAACTAGAGTTAAATTAAGCTTTAGATCAACAAGCCTTTCTCTTCACTGATAAAACTCTGTCGCGAGAAGCCGATCCTTAGTCCACAAAGGTGCCTATTCTGAGTTATTTGAGCTTCTACCCGGAACCGTTGTAAATCTCAAGCCACCTTCTCTTGTCCTTGTAGGCTTGGGTAATGATACTGTAGGCTCATGCTCAACCTGAGTGGCCGGTGGTGATGCGTTTGTATCTAATATCGACTCGTCTTGTATCACCGGCTTACTGGGTACAAGATTACCTCTTTTTTGCAGCTCAACCAGTCTATCTCTCTTAGATTGTTTCGATACCAAGATAACGACACGTCGATTAGCTTCTTTACCACGCGGTGTTGCATTAGTTGCTATCGGAAAGTTTTGACCATAACCAACCGCAGCTAATCGAACCGAATCAACACCAAAATCAATTAATTTTCTAGCGACACTTGCGGCCCTAGAAGTAGAGAGCTCCCAGTTAGAAGGAAACAAATCATTTTGAATAGGAACATTGTCAGTGAAGCCTTCAACCTGAATAGGATTGTTATACTGATTTAAAAGAGTCGCAATAGGTTTTAGTAAATCATCTGCATCGGCTAGCAGTTGGCTAGAAGCGCTTCTAAACAAGACTTTAGCTTTAAGCTCTATCTCAAACCAGTGTTTACTTTCTCTAATTTTAACTTTTTGATTATCAACCAATCCTTCTAAGGAAGTCTTCAGTTCACTTGAGACTTCTGTAAATTCTTCTTCAATTATCTCATTGGACGCTTGGGTGAAAGGGCCTATCTTTTCTTTGTTGTTCACAGGCTCAAGCGGATTAAAAGTCCGTGGAATAGATCCAAATTGAATCGGTAGTAACGCTTTAGCTGCTTGTGAAAAAGACGCATCAAGATGAGCCGCAAACAACCTATATTTTTGATTGTTCAATGTGGACGCCGCATACAAAACAACAAAGAATGCAAACAATAATGTAATAAAATCAGCGTAACTGATGACCCAGCGCGAACTTGTGTCCTCTTCAACCAAATGCTTTTTTGAGCGACGCCGTCTCACTTAGACGTCACAAAGCTTTGACATTTAGCTTCAATAAAACGAGGATTTTCACCTTGGGCTATCCCAACAAACCCTTCAAGTAATAACTCTTTATATTGAGATTCTTCTTGGACAATACTTTTTAGCTTTTTGGAAATTGGCAAAAAGAAAATATTTGCGAACCCAACCCCATAAATGGTAGCAACAAAGGCAACGGCAATCCCTGCCCCTAACTTTTCAGGCTCAGATAGGTTACCTAAAACTTGTATCAACCCTAAAACAGCCCCTAAAATACCAATGGTTGGACTGTATCCACCCATGCTTTGAAAAACATTGGCAGCTTTAATATCTTGGATCTCTTTGTTTTCAATCTCTAGTGTTAAAATTTCTCTCAACATTTCACCATCATGCCCATCAATGATAAGTTGAAGACCCCGGCGAATGAAGGGATCCTTTTGAGCATATGAAATGTTTTCTAACCCCAGGAAGCCTTCTTTTCTTGTCATTTGGCTCCAGTGGATAATGGCTGATATGGCATTGGCTGAAGATTTTTTAGGTGGAAAAAAAACCCACTTTACCATCGTAAAAGCCTGTTTAAAAGAATCTCTGGGTGTTTCTATCATCACAGCACCCAAGGTGCCACCAACAACAATTAAGAAGGCAGGCAAGTTCAGCAGTGTCTCCCACTGACCACCTTCTAGATGTTGGCCCACTAGAATAGCAGCAATGGCACCTAAAAATCCT
The DNA here is from genome assembly GCA_964351745.1 of uncultured Francisellaceae bacterium. Lineage (GTDB taxonomy): Bacteria > Pseudomonadota > Gammaproteobacteria > Berkiellales > Berkiellaceae > CAYNJF01. The sequence goes on along the minus strand of CAYGPI010000043.1, from coordinate 6,369 downwards.
ATAACACTAAAGGCTTCCATACCTGTCCTTCCTTTCTACCTAAAGCTCACCTGGTTTCCATGCTTTCATTCGTGATGCCAAACGATGCATAGCTTGTGAATGGATTTGGCTAATTCTTGATTCAGATACGCCTAGAACTTCACCGACTTCCCTAAGATTAAGCTCCTCATCATAGTACAGGGCTAAAACAAGTTTTTCTCTGTCAGGTAATTTGGAAATTTCATCTGCAAGCTTAACCTTAAAATGTTTGTTTTGAACACCCTCTAATGGACCAGAATGACCCGTGGCATGATTACCAAAGGCCTCCTGATTAACGCCCAGTTCCTCAAAAGCAAAAATTTTCGTACCATTAGAATCTTTCAAAATTTCATGGTATTCAGCCACTGTAATGCCAAGCAAGTCAGCCACTTCTTGCGGCTTTGCATCACGTCCCAAATTGTGCTCAATCGTGCGCATCGCTTCTTGAACTCGTCTGGAGTTTCTATGAACAGATCTTGGCGCCCAATCACCTTTTCGAATTTCATCTAACATAGAGCCACGTATACGGATCCCCGCATACGTGGTGAAACTAGCCCCTTTCGTATCATCGAAATTGCGATGAGCCTCAATCAGGCCAATCATACCAGCCTGTATCAAATCATCAGCCTGAACCGTTTGTGGGAGCCTAGCCAATAGGTGGTGCGCGATACGCTTAACCAAAGGAGCATACTGCTCAATAAATCGATTATCCTCAGGTGGATCACTTTGTTTGTATAATGACGCTCGCGTCATAAATCAACCCCTTCACAAGATTAAGCAACAAACTGCTCCATAAAAAATTCTAAGTAACCTGATGGCTCCATAGACTTTGGTATTTTATTTAACACTTTTGCTAAGCCCCTAAACGCCTGTGCACCCTTAGATCCTGGATAAGCTTCCATCAGAAGCCTTTGAGCCTTGATCGCCTTTTTAGCCAAGGGATCCTCAGGAATATGACCTAAATAGTGTAAAGGCACATTTAAAAATTTGTCCGTCACATTAGTTAGCTTAGCAAATAAATCGCGTCCTTCCGAACCGCATCGCACCATATTAGCTATAATCCTGAATCTTCTAACGCCATATTGCTTCGTTAAAACTTTAATAAGCGCATAAGCATCTGTTAAAGAGGTTGGCTCATTGGTTACAACAATAAAAACTTCCTGTGCCGACTGGGCAAATCGACAATTAACATCACCAATCCCAGCAGCTGTATCTATCACTAGCGTGTCAATGTCATTCATAAAATGACTAAACGATTGAATCAACCCCCCAAACGCAATCGGATTAAGCTCTGCCATCGATTGAATGCCACTGGCTCCTGGTAAAATTTTAATACCACAAGGCCCGGTCAACATAATATCTTCCAAGCTATTTTTGCCTTGAATCACATCATGTAAATCATGCTGAGGTTTTAATCTAAGAAGTACGTCAATATTGCTTAAACCCAAATCACCGTCTAGCAACATCACCCGTTGCCCCTGTAAACTTAAGGCCGCACTTAAATTGATGGCTGTATGCGTTTTGCCAACGCCACCTTTACCACCTGTCATGGCAATTGTTCTAACTTTATGGCTATTCGGTTTAATCATGATTTTCTCGTAAAACATTAAGAAGCGTCTGCTCTTCTAAGGGTTGAAAGACTTCAGTCATTTTTGGGGAAGAAAAAATGCCATCCAACGAAAATTTGTAATCAAGCACTAGATCAAATAATTGCCCTTTTAAAACGGCCTCATCAAATTTAGTCGCCAAAAGATGGTCACATTCTAAATCTTTAAAGACAGAAAGCCATTTTTTCGTCGCATGATATTCTTCCGTAGTTGCCATCACCCCTATCGGCTGAAATGAATAAGGCAAGGCTTTCAGACATTCAAAAGATAACTCCAAATCTTCTAAATCAGAGCATGAGAAATCAATCACGATAACTTTCTTGTCTGCGTGACGATCGAGCACGGCTTCAAGATTTGACATGTCATTCACAAGCATCGCCTGTATATTAAAGATATTGGCACATACTAAAAGCTCATCAAACTGGCCAACACGATGCTCGTTATAGCTAATTAGAAATACTTCATCCTGATCATAATGATCTAAAAGTTCAGGTAAGCACTTGGATAAAGCCTTTGTTTTACCTGCTCCACCTGCCCCTATCAAGACATTGATCGCGCCTTCCCAACGTAAAGGCTTTTGCAACGAGAAAATTTGCTCGATAATCGTTGAGACGGCACTATCAAAAATCGAGTGCAATTGCGTCCCAGCTTTAAGATCTTTAACGATTTCACAACTCTTTAATTGACTGAATCCAAGGCTCATAAGGCTTTTTGCTGTCTGTGCTGCCAAGGCATCTTTAAGACCGTATTCTTTCCAACAAATATCCATAAACTGGCTTGTCAAGACTTCTCGAATGCTCTCTAACTCAGACTGAAATGACTTTAAAATATCCTCATTTCTATAAACTTCTTCGACTCGAACTACTTTGGTTTTCGCAGGCTCCAGATCCAACTTCGGTACTTTTTTCGATTCTAAAAGCGGTTTATCAATCATGGTTTCTTTGTAGACATCTAAAAGCGCCTCTTGATTTTTTCTTACGGCATCCTTTTTGTTTGTGGAGCTTTGTGCATTTTGAGCTTCAAGTAGAATATTAGCGCTGTTAGAGACTGATTGGTATTGAGGCTCTTGAGCGAGGCCTGCAATAATCTCTATACCTTCTGGGGTTTGTCTCTTGGAAATAATCATGGCATCATCACCAAGGACTTCACGAACAGTTTTTAAGCCTTCTCGCATATTAGGGACTATAAATTTTTTGGCTTGCATGGTTATTCACCTTGTCCTAACGTTGACATTATTTTAATTTGTTTGTTATCTGGAACTTCGTTATACCCTAAAACAAACATTTCACTGGCTCCAAGCTGGACGAGTTTAGCTAACATGCGGCGCAATCTAGGTGCGACGAGCAGAATTGCTGGCTCCCCTTTTGCTTCTTGACTATTTTGAAAGCTCATCAAGTTCTTCTGAATGCTATCTGCCATATTTGGCTCTAAACCAACACCCTCTTCTCCCAAGGTCTGCAAGGATTGTTGCAAGATCTGTTCCAAATTCGGACTTAAGGTCATCACAGGAATTTCTCCTTGTGAACCAACGATTTGCTGAACAATAAGACCTGATAACTTGCCTCTCACAGCTTCAGTTAAAGCGCCAGGATCTTGACTTTTAGAGCCATACTCTGACAGTGTTTCGACGATTGTTCGAGCATCCCGTATAGGTACTTGCTCTCTAAGTAAGTTTTGAAGAACTTTCACAACGCTAGACAGTGGCAAAGTATCAGGGATTAGATTTTCAACAAGTTTTGGCGCTGCCTTTGATAGAATATCAAGCAGTTTCTGTACTTCGTCATGCCCTAGCAATTCGTGGGCATGGGTTTGTAAAATTTGACTTAAATGAGTAGCTATCACAGTAGAAGCATCCACAACGGTATAACCTAAGGTTTGCGCATGCTCTCTTTGTCTTGCATCAATCCACTTGGCTTTTAAACCAAAAGCTGGATCTGTTGCATCAATACCATCGACATCGCCAAAAACTGAGCCGGGATTGATGGCCATCCATTTATCAGGAAAAACTTCGCTTTCACCCAGAATAACCCCATTAAGCGAAACTTTGTAACCATTAGGAATTAAATTTAGATTATCTCGAATGTGGACACTCGGCAGTAAAAAACCAAGCTCTTGAGATAATTTTTTACGAACACCTTTGATTCGCTTCATTAATTCGCCATCTTGCTCTTTATCAACCATCGGAATCAATCTAAAACCAACTTCAAGTCCAATGGGATCTAAAGCTGGCACATCATCCCAGCTTAAATCTCTAGGCTGGCTGTCTTCAGCTTTACTTTGCTTTTGTTGCTCTTGGGTATCAACCACATCATCAACGCCAGCCAATGCCATTCTTGTGGCCATATACCAGCCTCCTGCACAAACGGCTAGTCCAAGCGTTAAAAATGCCATATGAGGCATCCCCGGCACCAACCCCATGACAATCAAAATGCCACCTGTGATATATAAGGGTCTTGATTTAGTAAATAGTTGACCTTTAAATTGCTCACTCATGTTTTCATCTGTCGAAACACGAGTCACCATGATGGCTGCTGCTGTCGATAACAGTAAAGATGGTATCTGTGCGACTAAGCCATCGCCAATCGTTAGCAAAGCATAGACTCGCATCGCATCCATCACTGACAATTCATGCTGAAGAACTCCGATGGCGAGCCCACCAATCAAATTAATAAATAGAATAAGAATACCAGCGATGGCATCACCACGGACGAATTTACTCGACCCATCCATAGCACCATAAAAGTCTGCTTCAGCTGACACTTCTTGACGTCGACGCTTCGCTTCTTCTTGATCAATAACCCCTGCGTTGAGATCAGCGTCAATAGCCATTTGCTTACCAGGCATCGAGTCTAACGTAAACCGAGCGCTGACCTCAGAAACACGACCAGCACCTTTCGTCACCACGACAAAGTTAATGATCACAAGGATTGCAAAAACAACAAGACCAACTGCGTAATTACCACCAATCACAACCTTACCAAAAGCCTCTATCACACTTCCGGCAGCATCGCCGCCGGCATGACCTTCTAACAACACCACTCTTGTCGATGCCACATTTAAGGCAAGACGCAGCAAGGTTGCCACTAATAGGACTGTTGGAAAAATACTAAATTCGAGTGGTCGATTGCTGTAAACACCTGCAAGGAGAACCAGTAAAGCTAGCGTAATATTAAATGTGAATAAAAAATCCAATAAAAAAGGTGGAAGTGGTAAAACCATCATCGCCAACATAATGACAACTAAGATTGGTACACCTAAACCAAAGCCGTTTAACTGTCTTAAGGTCATTGCCTGTGCCATAACTTACCTTTGATATTCTTCAGGGATTTCATAATCATTTGGCAAAATAGGTTTCTTAACTTTGCCTCGTTTGTATTCACGTAATTGATAAATATAAGCAAGTACCTTAGCCACTGCTTTATACAAACCGTGTGGAACCTCATCCTCCAACTCGGCTCCAAAGTAAAGAGCTCTAGCCAGTGGCGGCATCTCCACGATTGGCACTTTATGCGCAGCTGCTTTCTCTCGAATGCGCAGAGCTGTTAAGTCAAGTCCCTTAGCGACAAGCTTAGGTGCTCTCATAGACTCGTCATACTTCAGCGCTACAGCATAGTGGGTTGGATTAGTAATCACGACATCGGCATCACCAACAGCGTCCATCATTCGAGCATTGGCGAGTTGACGTTGCATGCTACGAATTTTACTTTTAACCTCAGGGCGACCATCTGTTTCTTTAGATTCATCTTTCACTTGCTGTTTTGTCATCTTTGACTGCTTTGTAAAATCGAAAATCTGGAAAGGCACATCCAACATCGTAATGAAAATCATGGCGCTAGAAGTAGCGACAAAAATGAATAGAATCCAACCCAAGCTAGAAGCCATCGCTTCGAACAGTGGTAAGCCTATGAGGGCCAAAAAATTATCAAAATTAAGCCACATGAGAAAGCTGCTGATGCCGGCGACTAACAAGATTTTAAGAATCGACTTAATAAGCTCCACAAAGCCTTTCAGCGAAACCATTTTTTTTATACCTTTGATAGGATCAAGTCTTTCAAGTTTGGGCGTAATTTGATCGCCACTAAAGGACCAGCCACCTACCAAACTGGGTCCTAACAAGATGGCACCAAAGACTATCACCAGAAAGGGAAGAAGTATCTCTATAAGCAAATTGATGGTTAAAAAGCAAACCTCAATTAAAGTTTGCTTAGAAAGATAGGCTTCGCTTTCAAAGCTATACAATGTTTTGTAAAAAACCGATAAATCTTCAATCATGAAGGTACCAACCACATAAAGGCCGGCGCCTGCGCCCATGAGATTGAGCAAACTTGAGAGCTCTTTTGAGCGAATGACTTGACCTTTGTTTTTTAATTCTTGCTCTCGTTTTGGCGTCGCCTGCTCTGTCCGCTCTTGGGCATCTTCACTCATAGTTGACCCCCAGCATCTGATGAACCAGCTCAAAAGTTCTTTCAAAGATTGAAGTAAAACCAGGCAACACTAATGACAGAGTCAAGCCAATGATAATGATACCAACAAGCATCGTGACAGGAAAACCAATAGTAAAAATATTAACTTGAGGGGCTGCTTTTGTGACAACGCCAAAACCAATATTCACAAGAAATAATGCAGTGATCGCTGGTAGCGATATTTGCAAAGCAGATGAAAATATCCACCCCCCCCAAGAGCCCAGTTGGGCCCCACGTGGGATGTGTAAAATGTGGGAGCCAATGGGAATACTGGAGAAGGT
>CAYGPI010000042.1:14710-21672 GCA_964351745.1 uncultured Francisellaceae bacterium | reverse complement strand
GCCCAAATAATTGAAATTGGTTTTCGGTTGCCATGGCTCTAGATTATTTGTGAGAGGTCTGATGGGCAGGGGATAGAGGCGCTAGCTCCTTTTCTGCCGATGCAAACAGCTGCGGCATTGGATGCAATTTTAAGGCAGCTTTCAATGGGGTTTCCTTTGAGCCAGTGGTTGAGAAAATAGCCTGTAAAGGTGTCCCCAGCAGCTGTCGTATCAACGACACTGACGATCTCAGCCGGGACGGTGATGCGTTGTATTTGATCATAGTACTTAGCGCCTTGCTCACCAAGCGTTAATACGAACGCCGCTTTTGGAAAGCGCTCCATAAGAGATTTGAAGATATCTTCAGGAGAAATTTGGTGGGTGATCGTTTGACCTTCTGTTTCATTGACGATAAACAAGTCAACTAAATCTAGAGGGTAGTGATTCACTTCATTTGTTGCTGGGGCAACATTAAAGACAATCGGACAATTTAAGCTTTTAGCTTGCTCTATGATATGGGGGATCCCATTGATTTCATTCTGTAATAAGACAACATCACCAGGCTCTGCAAAGCTAAGTCCTTGTTTGATTAGATCGAGATCAAACTGATAATTGGCACCGCTATGGATAATAATATTATTTTCACCCTGTGGGTTTCGTTGAATAATGGCGTGACCAGAGGGTTGATCAATTTGCTTGATTAAATCAGTATTGACACCATTTTCTTTGAGCAGTTGTTTTAGATGAAGGCCATCTTGACCAATTAACCCGACGTGCATAACTTCGGCACCAGCCTTGGCTAAAGCGATAGATTGATTGAGTCCTTTGCCTCCAGGGTATGTTTCAAAGGCACGGGCTGATAAGGTTTCTCCAGGTCGAACAAAATGTTCAACATCGTAAACAAAATCATTACCTAAGGAGCCAAAATTGATGATCTTCATGTCTTTTTATGATCCATTTAGGTTACGAAGAATAATTTTTATTCTTAGCTAGTTAGTCAATTCGTATGATTGCTTTAATCAAATTTATGATTAAAATTTAACCCTAAGAGGTATTGTACACTGAATTAAAATAGGTGTGTCAATTTTAAGTACTTAGCTCACTATGGGTTGCTTAAGGATGACTTGCAGTTTGTAGGTATTGTGTTTAACTTATCAGCTGGCAAAGGAATCTTTGTTGGGCAGTCGATTTACTTATATTTGGTCAATGGAGGGAGTAGATGATCATACCGATCATCCTAGCTGGTGGTAAAGGCTCTAGATTATGGCCTTTGTCTAGAGAGACATATCCTAAGCAATTTATCCCATTGATAGATGGGGAAAACCTTTTTCAGCTGACGTTGGACAGATGTTCCAAAGTCGAGGATGTGCAATCTTCCATTGTTATTACCAGCGAAGAATACCGCTTTATATTAAGCGATCTTTTGGAAGGTCAAAGTCATGCGATCATGTCAACGATTTTGGAGCCGTGTGGTAAATCTACAGCACCGGCCGCTGCCTTTGCAGCCATGTGCGCCATCGAGCAAACAGGAGAAGATCCTCTTTTATTGGTTTTGCCGGCAGATCATATCATTGAGGATGCCACAGGATTTCAGCATTCGGTTCTTCAAGGTATTCAAGCCGCTCGCCATGGACACTTGGTGACTTTTGGAGTGCAGCCAGCTTATCCAGAAACTGGCTATGGCTATATTCATGCACCAAAACCGTTGCCAGGTTACTCATTATCTAAGATTGAGAAATTTATTGAGAAGCCTGAGCTATCTTTGGCGCAGTCTTTTGTTAAATCAGGCGAGTATTATTGGAACTCGGGTATGTTTTTATTTCAAGCAAGCACTTTTTTAAGTGAGCTAGAAATTTTAGCGCCTGATTTGTTAGATGCTGTGCGCCGTGCATGGCAGGGGCGTCGTTGTGACGGCAAGACTATTTCCCCAGGAGAAGCATGGGCAGATATTCGAGAAGATAGCATTGATTATGCGGTCATGGAAAAAACAAAAAATGGTGCTTTAATGCCTTTACAGTCCATTTGGCATGATGTTGGATCTTGGTCAGCACTAAGTGATGTTTTACCTAAGAATGCGGATGGAAACACCAAAATAGGTGATGTTCAAACCAAAGACTCCCATAATTCTTTGTTTGTCACAGATAAAAGAATGATTGCGGCCATTGGTGTGAATGATATCGTTGTGGTTGAAACACCTGATGTTGTTTTTGTTGCAGACAAGAAGCACTCACAAAGTTTAAAGCCTTTGGTGGCTCACTTAAAATCATTACAACGATCAGAGGTGATTAATCATGCTCATGTGCACCGTCCCTGGGGCAGCTTTGAGTCTATTGATCAAGGTGAGCGCTATCAGGTGAAACGTATTACAGTGAATGTTGGCGCGAGTTTATCCTTGCAGATGCACCATCATCGCTCTGAGCATTGGGTTGTTGTAACTGGGACCGCCAGAGTTACGCGAGGTGATGAAGTCTTTTTATTGAGTGAAAATCAATCGACTTATATTCCTATAGGTGAAAAACATCGTCTTGAAAATATTGGAAAAATTCCTTTAGAAATTATAGAAGTTCAATCAGGTGCTTATTTAGGGGAAGATGATATTGTTCGTTTTGATGATGAATACGGTCGTACGCAACCTATTGTTTCTCAAGAGGATGAGTCAGAAATACCTGTTGGGCTATGATTGCCTGAAAAAACTTTAGCCGCTAATCACCATAAAAGGGGTGCTCATCGCAAAGGATGGGCATTTACTTGCATCTATAAAGTTAGTTCTCTATCCTCGTGTGAAGATTCATACAGAGGTATATTTAAATGATTGAAAGTGCAGTACAAATTTTTCAAGCTTGGTGGACGGAAAATTGCTTTTTTTGGTGTCCTGAGCCCTCTTATCCAGTGTGTGATTATATCTCTGAGCATTTAAGCACGCAGCTAGGAAAGGCCTGTCTCTCTGTTGCTGATAGCGATATGGATGGTGCTATGTTTGGGGCAGGTCTTCTTGTCAGTGGCGTAGGTATTGCAGGTGCTGCTTACTATATTAATAGGTGTAAGAAGTCTAAGAAGGATACTAATCTCTTCACGGTTGTGATCGAAGGCTCCACTTATGAAGACGGTCGAGATGTTTATTCTTCTTCAGAATCAGACACTTTCTTTCCGAAACAAACCTTGTTAAATGCTTGGCTTAAAGCAGAACCAAAGAAGGCTGAGAGTAAAGTTCGATATAAAGCATTAGTACAAAATACTGACAAGAGGCAGGATGCACAGGCAGAAGCTTTAGCAGAGATTTTCTTTGACCAAGCTTTAAACAAGCCCGAAGCGATAGAAATTGGGTGTGACGATGGTTCTTCTTATGCCTATATCACTACACCTGAAGGTCAACGTTTTGATATGACTCAACTAGTTCATCAAGTGGCAAGGGATGGTGTGTTATATAGAGGCAGCGATTCAAAAGAGCTCAAAGCGGCCATGACTGTTTTATATAATGCGGTATGTGATCAATATGGTATTTCTTCAGATTTGGGTGCGGTATTTAAACCAAGCGTTCATACGATATGATTTTGAGTTGAGTGACAATGATTAAGCGACTTTTTTAAGACGCTTATTAAAGCTCAAAGGTAAGAACTATAAAGCCAATCATTGATTGGCTTTTTTTATTGGTCAGAGCATAGTACAGGCATTTACTTTAGTTCTCAGAATTTAGGCTTCCTGCGTTTAGCTGTTGTTCCACCAGAGTTTAGCAAGTGCTAAAGGCGATAGTTTTGATAGGGCATTACGACTTGCTTTGCAGCCTATTCTGAGGAACCTAGGTATGGTTATAGCTTTTTCGAAAAGAAAAATTTAACGAGACCTCCCAAAAAGAATAATAAAAGTGTTCCATTTTAAGAGGTATTGAGCATAAAAAAATATCTTTAAACCGCCTAGCGCTTTATCTGGTGACTTGGTCATAAACAGGGCATTTTAAGTTGATTAGAGCTCTGACTTGATTATAATGAACGAACATTAAATATTAATGTTTTTATTAATTACTGTGAGGGTACTCAAATGCAATATTTAAATTTTATTCCTAATGCTATCACTAGCACGCTTGAAGCTTGGACTCGTCCAGCTCCTGTAGAAGCTCTTTCGTATGCTGAGCAAGCTCAACAAGTATCTGCTCGCGCTATCGAGTTAGCTTCTGAGCATCCGTACAAAGCTGCTGCTACTGGTACAGTTTTGGCTGCAACTGGTGCTGCTCTTATCATCAAAACTTGCAGAAAATCTAAGCCATTAGCTGATGCTGCTTCAGATGTTGTTTCTGATCTTGATAAAGCTTTAGACACGATTGCTGAAGGTGTTATTGTTCCTGGTTTAAGAGCTGCTCTGAAAGCGATTACATTGCAGGGCTTATTAAAAGTTTCTGGTATTTCTGAATTGTTTAAAGATGTTATTACACCTGAAAACTTTGACAGATTTATTGTTGATTTTGTAGGTCACTTAGGTCAAACCCCAAGATTGGCAGAGCGTTTAGGCAAGATGATCACTGAAGGTCGAAGCAGTGATGAAGCTGTACTTGCTTCAGGCGTCCAACGCTTTATTCAGTCTGGTGCTTTTAAAGCAGCAGCTGTAGAAGCAGAGGGTTCTAAACCAAAACTAACAACTATTTAATATAGTTATCTATATTGTATCGTTAAAAAGAAAGCCGCTTATGCGGCTTTTTTTAATGGAGACGGTTACTTGGGAAATGTGTAATTCGCTTTGTGGGATCATCTTCTTTCTTTTTGGGGATGCGGGGTGCTTCTAGCTCTAAGGTGAAGATCGGCTCCTTGCCTATAGCAACTTGTGTAAAATTTTGTGATCCATTTGTTTGAAAAGTTTCTTGCGGTAGATGAACAATTTCTAGCTCACCTGTTTCAGGGTTAATGAAAGCAATTTCGATGTCAGGCAATGGCTTTGTCTTTTTAGTAAGCTCTAATTCAAGCTCTTCAATACTAATATCTGGCAGTGGCGTTTTACCGGCTTCGTTTTTTGTTTCTAGCGGCATTTTTTTAAAAGAAAATCTTCGTTTTAGTCTTTGCCATATGCTGATTGTTGACACAGGACTGGGCGCTAGGTTTTTTTTACGCTTGAACATATTTACCACCTGAATAGACTTAAAGCGTCATGTCTTGTTTGCTATTTAACTTATTTCATCGCAGTCTCGATGTTGCGTCAAGACATATATAGGTGTATCAACAAGCATAACTTTTCTATTGTCTTCTAAGGCTCTGTTTTTTAAATAAATTTTGAGAGTTAAAAATGCAGATATGCACGCAAATATTTTATAAGTTAAATTGCTTGAAGTCAGATGTTTTGTTTTGCATACTGCTGATAATCCCATTTTTTATCATGAGCGTTTCTTGATGCTTCCAGCTTTTCCAGTGTTATCGCGTGCGATAAAAGTGCCACATCATTACTATCCCTGGCTTATGTGGTCATTAGCTTTGTCCTTCGCCATTTTGCAGTTTTGGACTCAATTAGCTTTTGGGTATATGGGCTCAAGGATCATGTATGACTATTCACTGGATGCTTTAGGGCTCAGTCGACTATCAGCAGCATTTTTCTACACCTTTATTTTTATGCAGATCCCATCTGGGATTTTAATTGATAGATATGGGGCAGCTCAGACATTAAAATTTACGGTTGCAGCTTTAGCGGTTGGTTGTTTACTCTTTGCTAGTGCCGATAAGCTTTGGGTGGCTTATATTGGACGAATGCTGATGGGTACGGGCTCGGCTTTTGCTTTTGTCGGTATGCTTTCACTAGCTAGCGGGTGGTTCAGCCCTAAGAAGTTTGCGTCGATTGTTGCTGTGAGTGAAATGACGTGTTTACTTTTTGTAGCGTTAGGCCAGTTTGTTTTACCTTTGGTGATTGAGCAATATGGTTGGCGAGTTATTTTATATACAAGCTTTTTGTTAAGTTCAGCCCTTTTAGTCGTGATGTGGTGGGTTGTGAGAGATGGCCCACATATGAAGTTCACCAAACATGAGGCTCTATGGTCAGGCTTGAAAGAGCACTTACTGAACAAAGCTTCTTTTTATAATGCTTTGGTGGCGGCATTGACATCTATCATGCTTTCCACTTTCATCCCACTTTGGGGGGTGCCATTCTTAATTAGGGTTCATGAGTTGACTTATATTCAAGCTGGCTGGGGAGTTGCTTTTGTTGTTTTAGGGTTGGCTTGTGGGAGTGCCTTTTTTGGATGGTTGGCTAATCAGGTGGAAAAGCGCTCAATCTTAGTCGCTGCCACTTTTTGTGAGCTTATTATTTTAAGCATCATTATGTGGGCGCATCCTATCAAGATACCTATTCTCTATAGTTTACTTTTTATGCTTGGTGCCTTTAATAGCGTTTACATCTTTTGTTTCTCCATTGCTAAGGAAATAAACCCACCGGGTTTCAAGGGGTCTCGATGGCCTTTGTTAATTTGTTTTGTATGAGTGGCACGATCATCTTGCAACCTTTTGTTGGTTACATGCTTTACCTGTGTGAGTATGAAGATATAGTCAATGGCATTCCGGTTTATAGTATTCATGATTATCAAATGGCATTTTTAGTTTTGCCACTTTGTTTAATTTTAGGTTTGATTTGTGCGTGGCGCAATAAGGTTAAACCATTGGCTACGTGTGAAATAGATAAGTGATGATTGTGTTTGTGGAGCACCTGCTTAAAAATTGAACAATGAAATAATCTTTGAATTTATTGGAGGTTTTAACTTTATGCACACTTTCTACACACCTTCTTCTTAAAAGAATACCCATAAATTGGGGACAACTATTGAAAAGGTATTGAAAAGGGACAGGCACAATTTTAAACTGCATAATTCATTGAGCTTACATTTAAGGCTTGATTAGGTTCACATTCAAAAGGTTAAATTGTTCAAAATTTAAACACAATTATATCTTCTCATTTTGTTAGTGTTTCTAAGCTTATTCACATCTTCCACACACCTTTTTATAAAAACCATACCCACA
>CAYGPI010000042.1:0-14610 GCA_964351745.1 uncultured Francisellaceae bacterium | reverse complement strand
TAAAAACCATACCCACAAATTGGGGACAACTTTCATGATAGGAAGATTTTTTAATTTAAGTAGAGTTACTAGATTGGGAAAAAAGTGCACATCCGTGTGCAATCCTGGCTATTAACAACCAGATATTGAGAATAGGTAGCCACCTTCAACGGCATTAGCTGTGTAGCGAGTCCCTAGGTGACAGTATGAGCCTTCACCTTGGGTAAGATCGCAGTAGACTTCGTGATTGGAGGTATTATAAATATACCCTTGCGAGCTAAACCCAAGGCCACTGAGAGACATTGTGGACTCGCCTGTAACTAAGATTCCATCGGCAGAAATGCTGGCAGTTCCTGCGGAGATAAAAGTAAGTTTAGATTTTAATAGTTCTTTCATATTGAAGCATCCTTTTATAATTGGAATGAGCAAAATAACAAACTTGCCACTAGGCTTCAAATATTAATATTAAGGTGCTAGCTCAATGCTTTGTATAAAGAATTATGTTTTAGAGGAAGCACGCTTGCGAGCTTTTTCTCTGAGCCTGCGAGCGGTCATAGGGTCACAAGTAATGTCTCTGTAGATTTCAATGCGATCTTGATTTTTTAGTCCATCTGAAAGCTCACATGTTTTAGACCATATACCCACTTTATTTTTTGTTAAATCAATCTCAGTATGTAGATCTAAAATACCTGAGTCTTTAATGGCGTGCTCTACAGTCGCATCAATATTTACTTTCATAGATAGTAGTGTTTGTTTGTCTGGGGTTGCGAAGGCAACTTCAATATAAATGTTATTTTCCATAGATAGCTCTTGCTTGATTGATGAAAGATTTTAGCATGGTTGATGTCGCTTGATTAAAGATGGGACCAAAGCCGTAAGTGGCAATTTTTGAGGAAAATTCAAACTCAAGATACAGGCTAACTTCAGAGCCATGTCCCATTGGTGTGAAAGTCCATTTGCCGTGTAGGTTTTGGAATGGACCGTCCACTAATGTCAGAGTAATTGATTTATTTTGCTCTAAAGTATTCTGAGTTGTAAAACTTTGTTTGATACCACTTTTTTGAATATGAATGGTGGCTTTCATTTCGACATCGCTTTGGCTCAATATGTCGCAGGAGTCGCACCAAGGGAGAAACTCAGGATAGTTATTGACGTTGTTGACTAAGGCAAACATTTTTTCTGGGGAGTAGGGCACTAAGGCTTGTCGCTCAACCACTGGCATATTTGGGACACCCACAATTAAATTTAAGTCATTGTACCAGATAATCCTTTCCTTTTGCTTCTGAAGGGCATAAAATGTTCACGTTATGGCTAATAAAAAGAAAGATAACCAACCTCAAAGCACAATTGCAGTTAACCGAAAGGCTCGCTTCGAATATGCTTTGGAAAAATTCTTTGAAGCAGGCTTAGTTTTAGAAGGCTGGGAAGTAAAGAGCTTACGGGCTGGTAAAGCAAACATTGTAGAATCTCACGTCATTCTTAAGAATGGTGAAGCTTGGATTGTTGGTGCTCAATTTACACCTTTGATCTCAGCTTGTACGCATGTGATTGCTGATCCAACTCGAACTAGAAAGCTTTTACTCCATCATCGTGAGCTAGAGTTACTGATAGGAGCTGTTGAGCGAAAAGGGTACACTGTTGTGCCTTTGAAACTGTTTTGGAAGGGTGGGCGAATTAAGTGTGATATAGCGATTGCCAAAGGTAAGAAGCTGCACGATAAGCGTCAAACTATCAAAGATCGAGACTGGCAGCGTTCAAAGCAGAGAATTTTGAAGGGTGGTGAATAAACCTTTTATCGGGAGAGCGTGTAAATACTTCTGAAATTAGGTCATTTTTCTTTATTATGTGGTAATATTGTTATGGGGGCGACCTGGCTTCGACGGGGATCGTGAACCTTACAGTGCATGCCGAGTATGCAGGATACCTCGTTAAAAGTGACTGTGTTTGTTATAATTGCAAACGACACACACTACGATCAAGCCTTAGTAGCTTAATCCCTCCTCGCCAATGTGCTTGTGCGCTGGTAGTAGGGGGTCGACTCACACAAGATCGCTTAATCCATTGCTCTAGTGGAAGCGGCTAAAACCTTAAGAGATCGCGAAAGGAACCCTGCTACACCGGGTAACCTCAAGCTAAATTAAAAGGTATAGCTAAGCATGTAGACCTTTAAGCGGAGCATCTGCGGACGCGGGTTCGATTCCCGCCGCCTCCACCAAATTCGAATTTAATACCATCCCAAATGATTCAAAAAACACCTTAAGCCCTTGTAAATCAAGGGTTTTTGCGTTATAACGGATCCTATAGCTTTCACTAAGACCTAACTGAATCCAGCCCACATGGGGGCCGATCGGGGGCCTTTTAGCATGTAGGATTATCGGGGCCCCCAATGGCATTATCAGATACCAGAGTAAGAACTCTCAAACCTAGAGATAAGGCTTTTAAGCTGTCTGATGAGAAGGGCCTGTACCTATTAGTGAGCCCGAATGGCTCAAAGCACTGGAAGCTCAAGTACCGCTATGACGGTAAAGAGAAGAAGCTATCCTTTGGCGCCTATCCAGAAGTGAAGCTCGCTGATGCGAGGCGCAAGCGTGATGAGGCTAAAAATCTACTCTATGAAGATATCGATCCCAGTGTTCACGCCAAAGAGCGCAAGCAAGCCAGGTTGATTGGGAGCACTAACAGCTTTGAGTTGGTTGCCTTGGAGTGGCATGCCAAGAATGTTAGCGTTTGGACGCCTGAGCATGGCGCGCGCATTTTATCGAGACTTCAAAAAGACATCTTTCCTTGGGCAGGCAAGCAAGCCATATCAGATATTAAAGTGCCAGAGCTTTTAAAAATCCTTGAGCGCATTCAAAGCCGTGGCGCGATTGAAACGGCGCATCGCGCGCTTCAAAATTGTAGCCAGGTTTTTCGCTATGCGGTGCAAACTGGGCGCGCTGAATATGACATATGTATTAACCTGCGCGGCGCCTTACAGCCAGTAAAAAAACGCAACCATGCTTCAATCACTGTTCCAAAGGAAATAGGCAGCTTACTCAAAGCTATCGAAGGTTATGATGGCTACTATGTGACGAAATGCGCTTTGAAGTTATCTCCACTATTTTTTGTCCGCCCAGGTGAGCTAAGGCAAGCCCAATGGGATGAGTTTAACTTTGAAACCAAAGAGTGGCGTATCCCCGCTCATAAAATGAAAATGAGAGAGCAGCATATTGTTCCCTTATCCAAACAAGCGATAGCCATTTTAAAAGATTTAGAGCACATGACAGGGCGTGCCTCCTATGTATTCCCTAGTGTTCGCAGCCGACAACGGCCCATGTCTAATAACACCATCAATGCAGCACTGCGCCGTCTTGGGTTTACCAAAGATGAAATGACGGCGCATGGTTTTAGGAGTATGGCTTGTACTCTATTGAACGAGCAGGGATGGCACAGAGATGCCATTGAGCGACAACTGGCCCATTCTGAGCGTAACTCTGTAAGAGCCGCTTATAACTATGCTGAGCATTTACCAGAGAGAAGGGAGATGATGCAGGCTTGGGCGGATTATTTGGATGAACTAGCAAAAAAATAAGTAGGTAATATGGAAATTAACCAAAATTTTGTTTCATTGAGAAAATACAGCAAGGATCCAAAGGCTATTTATGATTTACTAGATGCTGGGATAAAACAACAAACATCTGTCTATCGATTGGCTGCAGATTCAAAGTTAAAGGAGCTAAAGGCTTCTAATTTGCAATCTCTTATTTCAGAACATCCAAACAAAGTAGAGCTAGTTGTTGGGCATACAGGGCTCCCCGGCCTTATACCTAACACTAAAAAAATAAGTTTGGGGGTGTATGGTATTCTTGACACTTTATCTAGTTTTGATTGTTGGATGGAGGGGAGCGAGATAGAGCGAATATTAAAGCTCCCTCAAGTGACTTCAGCTTCAATTGACATTGAAAAGTCTACGATGTTAAAGATAATGTTAGGTATGGCCAGAGCAGCTTATGGTTATGATCCGAGCTTGAAAAAAAATGCGGCAACCGGCAGTAATAAGGGAAGCATCAAGTACGATCTTGAAAAATATGGTCTTAGCATTGATGAAGAAACCATACGTAAATATCTGAAGGAAGCTGCTCAGACTCATATGAGCGGATTGCAAGGGCTTCCAAAGAAAAGCAGAAATACTAACTATGAAGTTAATGAGGCCAAGTAATCCAATACCTCATTTGTTAAAAATGCTAGTTATCTTAGTGGATATCATTTCTATATAGTTATTGAGTCGTAAATTAAAATCCCAGTTACTAGCTCGGTATTGCGCTTCTGTGGCCCGTGTTATTAAGGGCCAGGAGGGACCCATAAAAGCCTAGAGATTACTTATGTATCTCGGGAATGGCAGAATAACTTTCAACATAGAACCTGCCCTTTACATAGTTAATGACTGAATAGCCATCCTTTACATCAGGTAGATTGATATTCCAAAGATTTTTGAACCAATATGCTTCTCTTTTAATTTCTCGTTTGATTAGATCATCTGCTATTTGGGCTTCAGGAGTCATATTGTGCAGAGGCAAAGCATCTAATTCTTTTAATTGAGAATTAAACCATTCAATTGACTCGTCAATTTCACGTATCGTAAATTGGTTCCAAACACAATTATAGGGTGCCCCCATATGACCGCTGATCCAAAAATTTGGCATAAAATGAATCATTAATCGTGCTAGTAAAGGCTCTTTTCCTGGACTGACATGAGATACAAAAATAGAGGGGGACTCCTTCTCTTGAAGCTTTTGGTACAAGGAGCCAAATTGATGCAATGTCGCCCACACTTTGCCAGCATTTCCAGCTATGGGCCTTCGTAATAATTTCTCAGTAACTAAAAAATTTCCGCCGATACCGAATAGACTAAAGGCAAGCTCATCGTTATTTGTTATTGGGAATATATTGTCTTCATCTAGTATGTATAAATTTTGGATAGGATTTTCTGATTTTAAATCTCTTATTACCCTGACATCTTCATGGTTGCCATACACGGCGTATACTGGCTTAATAAATTTTTTTTTGCCGGCCAAATACTCTGGAAAATCGCCCAACAGATTATACTTCTTTACAATATCAATAAGTGTTTGTTTGTCTGTTTGTTTATCAACCGTACATTCTCTCCAAAAGGGGGAGTGCTTGATTAGCAAAAGCAGTTCTCTCGAACTGATATGTTGGTAGCTAGATTCATTGTAAAACCCAAAATCACCAGCATGGATGACAATGTCAGCATTTGTCTTGTCAATCATCTGATTGATGATATTTAAATTACCATGGGTATCGCTTATTAATAGTAGACGTGTAGACATTATCTTTACCTTCTTGGAGTCATGGTAAACATGGCATTAAGTGTATATTTTCTCATGAAGGCGCTCCGTAAATATATATTTAGCGTGCCTTCTACTTTTACTTGAAGCTTTAAGAATCTTTTCACTAACCATGGATTTTAAAAGCGTACCAGATTTCTCGCTAGAAATACCAAAGCAATTTCTCACGCTTTCATTATCAATTTGGTCATGCATTAAAAGTAAGATAATAACCATTAAGCGTTTTTCTTCGGCTGAGAAATCTTCATAAGATTTTGGTGCTGACAAAACTGCTGTGAATGAATTTTTGTTATCTTTAAATATAGGTGGCGGTACTTTTAATGATAGAGTCATTGAATATATTCTATCAATACCTTGTCCGTCCATTTCGCCAAAGCCAAATTTTTTCATAAGTTCAGCTAGCAATGGATTTCGCCAGTCACGCTTATGAATCATGTTATATGCTGTCAGTCCTGGCATCAGTCCACCTGGATTTTCTATTTCAACTCGATTATCAAACATGGCAATTTTGACAGGTTGATGCATTTTTTTATAGTCTCTATGGACTAAGCTGTTAGTGACAACTTCCCTTAATATTTCCTCGGAATATGCTGGAATATCTTCGCGTTTAGCTCCGCTAATTTTAGGCACATACCACATGTTCTGTTTTAACAATTCTATACTTTTTTTAAGTTGCTCAGGCAACGTTCCTTTGATTTCATATTTTTTTGTTGGAGTATCTCGAGTAAGGCCCTTGAATATCTGAAATTCAATAAAGACATTTCTAAATTGACGGTGTTCTTGAATATTATTTGCGAAACATAGCCAGCCTGAAACAGTAATTTTTATATTATTATTGTGGCCAGTAATTATTTTGTTATCTTTTAATATCGCGGTATTTTTTTCTGAATCTTTTTGTTTTGCATCAAGAGAAGGGATAAGTTCTTGCAATAGTAAAAAATTTAGATCTTTAATATCAGTGTCTTGAATTTCAGCCTCGTCAAAAAAAGTTTCCTGAGCAGAGGCTAGAAGATCTCTTATTTCTTGAGTTGACATAGCTATAGTAGATGAGCCTGATCGTTTAAAACATGCTACCCCACCCATAGGATCTCTGCTCTTGATGAATACTGGTTTTTCAACAGAGGGCATTATATGAAGGCATAGTATTTGTTTACGATCAATTGATATCGTAAATGAATCAACGTTTAAACTTGGCTGCTGAGAATTGTTTGAAAGATTTGTTATTTTTTGGGTTATGTCATCTGCATTTTGTTGTAATCCAACCACTTTAAAGTTATCAATCCCAAAGACAAAACACCCGCCTCTCTCTAGGTTTCCAAAAGCATTGATGTGTTCCTTTAAGCGATCATTCTTGCCAGAGAGATCAAGCTTGAAATCAATATCATTGTATTCGCCTTTACTACTTAAAGCATCCTTAACTAATTGAATCCAAAATTCTCGATTAGTTAGCAAGATATAACTCCTTGAAATATATATAAATTATTCTAAACTACCGTATGACCTCTGATAAGCTCTGATAAGATTACTGGAATTTTCTATTAGGTACAATAGGCCCTACTTGTTTTCTTCTAAAAGAGCCGGCTCTAATATGAAAGTGAAGGCCACTTAAATTAGATATAACATATTGATATATAACGATTATTTACCCTTACTGAGGACGATCTCTGATAAGCTCTGATAAAACCCATAATAAAGGAAAAGCCGTTTCCCTTTATTATGAAAAATCTTAATTAAATACTTTTATTATGGAGGCCGCTAGCAATGCCTCTGATACCAAGCTGACTTAACAGGTTTCAGCGATATTAAAAAAAACGCCAATTATTTTAATAACGGAAGTTCTTATTAAAGAAATTTTAATAAGGAGTGCGCCGTTGCGTTGCAGCAACAAACATTGCCAAAATTCTACTAAAACCGAATCGTTAAAATTTATTTTTTATTCAATTCCAGCCACACCTCAATAAAACCAGCCAATCAAACTGAATGCCTCCCTGTTCGGTCAACTTCTGACCGAATCGTGCTGAATCCCATTGCTTGTTGTTTAACACTGTAATGGCAAATTCAATAACAACTCAGGGAGTGCCTATATGTCACACAGGATCTTAAGATTAAACTCAGTTAAAGATTTAACAGGACTATCACGTAGCTCAATCTATTTAAAAATTTCACACGGTCAATTTCCATCAGCAATCAAGCTAGGAGATAGAGCTGTGGGTTGGATAGAAGCAGAGGTGAATGATTGGATTAAGATGCAGATTGAGCTCAGCGGTAAAAGAGTGGAGGCCTCTATGTATGTTTAATCAAATTCAAGAGTTTAAGAGCAAAATGGTTGAAGCAGGGTTAACCCCACCTAGGGATATCGTTGATGATGGCAATATCCATCGCTTTTCAACCAATAATAAAAGTGGTGATAAAGCTGGTTGGTATTTGTTTAACCACAATCCTATTGCTTCAGGCTGTTTTGGAGATTGGCGCACAGGTCATTTTGATCATTGGTGCTCTAAATCTAGCAAGGAGATGAGCATCGCTGAATGGCAGCAACACAAGGCTAATTTAATTAAAGCTAAACAGCAACGTGAAGAGGCTCAACAGCAGCTTCATCAAGAGGCCAGCATTAGAGCAAATGAAAACTATCAGAAGGCAAGCTGCCCTGAGGAGCACCCTTATCTGATAAGTAAAAGAGTTAGAGCCTACTGCGCCAAGCAGTTGGGCTCAAGACTTGTAATACCAATCACAAATTTTGAAGGAGAGATACGAAGCTTACAGTTTATTGATGAAAAGGGTAATAAGAAGCTGTTGTATGGTGGTGCTAAGAAGGGCAACTTTGTCCCAATCACCAAGTTAGAAACACCCACTTATATTATGATTTGCGAGGGCTTTGCCACAGGCACAACCTTGGCGGTTACTTTTCCAGACAGGGATGTCATAGCTGCAATTGATGCTAACAACCTAAAAGCCGTTGCTGTCCTTGCTCGCAAACAATGGCCAGATGCTCAAATCATGATTTTTGCAGATGATGATTGCCAAACCCCAGGTAACCCAGGGCTGACCAAAGCAAGAGAGGCCGCATTGGCTGCTGGTATTCAGTACGCTTCACCCAATTGGCCAAGTGATGCTCCTAAAGAGTTAACTGATTTTAATGATTTGAGCAACTGGATCGCTGGGCAAAGGATGGAGGGCAAATATGCATAATCAACTTATAGAGCGGGAACACCGAGAACACCGGGAACAAAATGACTTAGCAAAGCAATTAGTGAATGAAATTATTAATCCTTGGGATGATTTACCAAACGATTATCCTCAGCTTGTTATTAATCGACCTTGCTATCAATCGCATGATGATTGGGTTGAGATAAATGGTAAGAAGCTCAAGCCAGGTCTTTATTATCATGGCAAGCGCACTTCAGAGGGCAAGCTATCAGAATTTGATGAGTGGATCAGTTCACCACTAAAGGTTAATGCTATAACCTCATCACCTAATAAAGACAATTTTGGACGACAGCTACACTTTCAAGACAGTAATGGCCAGTGGCATGATTGGGCTATGCCCATGCATTTGCTTAAAGGCAACGGGGATGAGTTAAGAGGGGAGCTACTTAATCAAGGCGTTGTGATAAATCCTAAGAAGAGAAACGATCTCATTAACTACATCATGACACAATCGGTCAAGGATAAAGTAACCGCTGTTGAGCAAACAGGTTGGTATGAAAGAAACTTTGTACTCCCTAAGCAAATTATTGGTCAAGACAGGATTATCTACCAATCAGATCATTGTATTGGTAACGACTACCAATCTAAAGGCACACTAAGTGGCTGGCAATCTGAGATTGGTCGATACTGCCAAGATAATATCCCACTTATGGTTTCAGTTTGCGCAGCTCTGGCAGGGCCACTATTAAACCTTCTTAACCGACAGCAGGGCGGTGGCATCCATTGGGTGGGTGATTCTTCATGTGGTAAGAGCACCGCGGTTGAAATAGCAGCCAGTGTCTGGGGTGGCCCTGACTTTGTACGCTCATGGAGTGCCACTGCCAATGGCTTAGAGGGCGTGGCTACCAAAAGAAATGATACTTGTCTTATTCTCGATGAGATTGACGAAGCATCTCCCTATGAGATTGGTAAGATTGCTTATATGTTGGCTAATGGCCAAGGTAAACAAAGAGCTGGACGAGTAGGTAATGCTCGAAGTATTAAGCGCTGGCGTCTTATCACCCTATCAACTGGTGAGCGCACCATGAGTTCAATCATGAATCAGATTGGTAAAAAGACTAATGCAGGTCAATTGGTAAGGCTAATCAGTATCCCAGCTAAATTTGAACATGGTTGTTTAAGTAACCTTCATGGTTTCGAGAGTGGCCGAGCCTTAGCCGATCATTTAAAAACCGTCAGAGCGAATCACTACGGCCATCTAGGTCCTGCCTTTATCAAAAAATTATTGGATGAAGATATTGATATTGGTTGTTTGTTTGCGAAGATTCATCAACTCTTCAATAATCCAGCGAACACCCATTTAGAGCAAAGAGCTTCATCTCTATTCTCAATCATGGCCTTGGCAGGAGAATTGGCCACGCAATTCCAATTACTACCCTGGGCAAGCGATGATGCTGTAGAGGCATGCTTGATTGCCTTTACACGCGCGAAAGATTATCTAGGACCAGGCCAAACTGAGGATAACCAGATATTACGCTCAGTGAGTGAGTATCTAGCAAGGCATGGCGATTCCCGGTTCTCGGTGTTCCCGGAGCAAGAAACCAAAATCATCAATAACCGTGCAGGCTGGTATAAAGAGTATGGGCTTGGTCGAGTGTATATGTTTCATCCAGTGGCACTAACAGAGGCAGGGGATGGCTTTGAACGCTCCAGGATTGTTGAGGCCCTAAAAAAGAATGATTGGTTGGTAGATATGGATGCAGATCGCTGCACCAAAAAAACAAGAACGCCGGTTGGCATGAAAAATTTGTATCATATTTATGAACCTGAGGATTGGTAAGGGGGATTTGTTCCCGTTGTGGAGGTGTAGCGGGAACAGGGCGGGAACAAAAGGAGAAGTGTGAATGAGGAATGTTCTGATATTTTTTAAAAAATAGGGTTATGACTTGGGTTTACCACCATCTTTAATCAATTTTTCAATTAACTCTCTATTTTTTTCAATTTCCCCTTTAAGATCTGAATTGGTTTCAATTTCATCTTTTAATTCTTGATAAACCTCTTCCTTTATTGTTTGCTTGTAACCCACTTGATCTCTTGTATAAAAGGAGAAAACATCACTCCCTATGCCAAAAATTAACCCAATCAAGAAAGTGACAATTAGAAAGAGAATACTTAAATACCATCTTTTTTTAATGCTATCTATGTGGCTTCCTAACATATGAGGAGAGTATGTCTCTCCATCAATCTGATATACATCTCTTACCGAAATTTCTTTTTTCATTTTTTGAACGTCTATATTTTTTCGATATAGTGATCCAGTTTCTTCAATATCTAATTTTGAAAACCAAATGAGAAAAGTAAGGTCATCTATCTTTAACGGAATTCTATGGGGACCTGCGTTATAGACTGTAAAAGTAAGCTTCCCTTTCCACCCAGGGTCAACATGGAATCCTGATACATTAACAAGACCTTGCAATTTAAATTGGGATTTCATTGAAATGAACCCCATTAGGTCATTAGGTATATTAACAAACTCCCTAGTTAATAGAAGAGCAAATTGGCCACTCTCTATAAATATTTTATTTTCACGCTTTCCAAAATTGATTTTATGAAGCAAAGTTGATATAAAAGGTACATTTATAAAGCTAGGCATGCGAGTTGAAAAGTAGTCTTCATCCAGTTTTAGACTATATGAGTTACAATCTATTTGTTCTTCGTTTCCTGCTGGATTACCTTGTTCGTCAATTATTAGAACATCAAGCCTGGCCCTTATTGTTTCACCACTTAAGAATGACATTATGTCCTCCTTCCCTTGATTCCCAAATTACGACTTGGTGATTGCTTTTTAGAGAAGATACTATTTAGCTCTATATCATTTAACCGTTTAGGAATTTCACTGTTTAGATCAATTTTTTTATTTTTGGAAAGACTTATCAAACAACTCACAAGAGATTCAAGGCTTTGTTCAAGAGTACTGCGCGAAGGGTAATCTTCAACATGGTCAAGTGCTTCGCAAGCTTTCGCTAACTTGCCAACAATGCAGGTAATATTTTTTAGTAGCATTTCGGTTGTATATTCGAGGGTAGAATTATTTGCTTCTACTTCACTTAATCTAATATTCAATACATTTGCCAATGATATTGAACAAATCATAAAGTCTGTTGAAACTAATTGTTCCTCTACCGAAGAAGGGTTTTCTGTAAATTTTCCAAGATATTTTGCGAAATGTAAGACAAGATGCTTAACTCTTTCATGAGTCCCCAAAACTAAGATATCTTGATGATATATTAAATCATGTTGTTGCTGCTTTTCTTGTAATTTATTAAAATCTAGAGTCATTTTGATATATTTTGAGGAATCTTGGTATCATATATATCGGATAGCTGAGTATTTTCTTTAGCTGTAGTAAAATACAAGTTATGCTTGAATGGCGGATAGCCAGCAGAAGGTCTGGAACTGTGTTATTTCCTATCAACATTAAAATACTCTATGTAAGCTATATAGGGTTAACTAAAGTACTTCAGATCCTCGGTTCAATTCCTCCTCCAGGACGGTTTTTTGGGGGCCTATATGGGGGCCTTTTGCAAAATATTTATTTTAAATAACCCAATAAAAACAGCTAGATATGTATCTAATTAGATTCCCGCCGCCGCCTGATTTTAGTCCAACTGGGCTCTTTTTTTGTCTAAAATTTGCTGTAAATGGAGAGTGTGAACACGCATCTGGGACGGATAAAGGATGAAGCGCAAGTGGAAAAATTGATATTTTCAGCTTAAATGCCTTCTGATGATGCCTGAGTTCGGAGTAGTAACGAGCACTTATACAACACAATAGACGGCAAGAAATATCTGGCTACGGAATGTCGTATGACGCCTTATCATTTCGGCGCAACTAAAATAAGGCCCCATAGCGGAGTTATTGGAATTCTGACTTATTGATTAAAAAAGTCTTTAATTGGCTGTAAACTTTATGTCTCGTCATGATTGATGAGTTTTAACAGTGGTTCATAATTGTATCTGTCTGCCTCTTGAAGGGCTTTGATATATTGTTTTCTGCTTTGATGGCTATTTGAAGAGACTTTCCACGTGAGCGGACTAATTTTGAAAAAGCGCTCCAAATACTCATCAGCCATAATTCGTGCATGTCTACCATTCCCATTAGGAAATAAGTGAATTTGAACAAGCCTATGATGAAATCTAATAGCTGCCTCGATGGGCTGGTAGGTTTCATTGTCGGTCCAATATCTAACATCATCTAATAAATTCTTTAGCTCGATTGGGATATGTAGCCAATCGACACCAATATTTTTATCACTTCTTCTAAAGTTACCAGCCCAAGTCCAGACTTCACCAAATAATTTTTTATGTAGCTGCTTGATAAATTTATCTGTTAGTATGTCTTTAGCTCTATGCCTTGTTAACCAAATTACTCCCTCCTCGATATTTGCTTGCTCTATTTGATTAAGCTGCTCTTTGGTCATTACATGTTTAATCTTAAGGCCTTCTTTTTCATCTGGATCAAGTGCTGTAGCTCCATAGGGCGTTTGGAATATGTCGTCACTCATTCATCATCATCCCAAAGCAGTGAAGTTTTACTTTGTAAAAGATCTTGTGTTACTTTTTCAATTTCTTCAGCAAGTGTTTTCTTAGATAGCTCTTGATCTTCAAGAGCCATATGATCTGAAATTCTTTGTACGAGCTTGGTTGCTTTTTTCTTGGCTTGTTGGTAGAGAATAGCGTCAATGCTATCATTCGGCACTATCGCATAGACAAATTTGCAATTCATAGCCTTGGCCATAGCGCTCATTGTTTTGATGGTAATTGAGCCTTCAAGCTCTGCATGTTCATTTCTTGCAATAAGGGAGTGGGTGACGCCTAATCGAATTGCCAACTGAGTTAGTGCGAGCCCTAGAGCTTTCCTAGTTGTTCGAAGCCAGCCTTCAGGGGGGACTTTTAGACGAGCCGCGTGCTGCGCCATCTCACTGATAAAAGCTTTCCTTTGTGCTGCAGCTGTTTTTTTTACACTCATGAATGTTACCAACGTAAGCTAATAATTATATATATTTATACAAAATATAGCATAATAATTATATATATATATATAATAAATACCTTTTTTGTTATATATATTTATATAATAAATATCATGGCACAATATCCACTTTAATGGTAACTAATTGAAAAATAACAAATAATCATAATGAAAGGTGTGAACATATGATAAGTGAATAATATAAGCATTTCTATAGTACTATAGAGGATGTACACTTATTACTGATTATTTAAATATCCCTGCCTGCCAACTTATCATTATTCAATGTAACTTCCTTATAGTGTAAAAAAAAGGATCCACAGCGTACCCATTTGCCGCCAATCTGTGACAACCAAAGACAACTTGAAGACATGAGTTGGCCTAGGTTAACCCTATGATTTATCATCATCTTTCGTTGTCTTTGGTGGTCCATAAAAGCAACTTATATGTTTTTTTTTATTATAAAAGCAATTTATACGTTTCTTTATCGATCAAAAGAAACATATATGTTTCTTTTTGGCTGGTCTCACTATGATTCAAAAGTCCCCACTGCGCACCCATTAAGTAATCTAAAAGCAATCTAAAAGGACAGTCACAAACACTTCACTTGATTTGACACATTAAAAATAGATAGATAGTTTGTCTTCAAATAATCAGATAAAAGTATGATCTATGACACGAGCAAGAAATGAACTTATTAATTTAGAAGCAACCTTTTACAACCATGTGGTTAGTCGATGTGTTCGAAGAACATTTCTTTGTGGTGTTGATAAGGAAACAGGTCAGGATTTTTCTCACAGAAAACAATAGATTGTCGATAGGATGAAGTGCCTTGCTAAGGTTTTTGCTATCGATATAGCAGCTATTGATTTTCAGATCTAGTGCTCGCTCGATTTAATAAAGATTTCCAATGTTGAAGAATGCCGTTCCTGATTGTGGGTCTAGGTAGAGATTGAGATTTAGATATTCGTATGATCAGATAGCTTCAGAGGCAGTGTAAGATGTGACTGTCCCTTTGGCGCTTTCTTTGGCGCTTTCTTTGGCGCTTTCTTTTTCGCTATAATTGTAGCTTTCGTTGGCGGTTTCGTTGTCGTTTTAGTAGTAG
>CAYGPI010000041.1:0-21783 GCA_964351745.1 uncultured Francisellaceae bacterium | reverse complement strand
CGATCATAGAGTGATTTCAAGATGGCTGCTGAAACTTCAACTGGCGTTTTGCAGGCAGCGTCTGTTTCAATCGCTAACTGACCATCTCTCTCTACGAAGGATTGATGCAAGTTAAGTGTTGCGACGTCAGCCAGGGACTTACCTAGTAAACGCTTCACCGATCGGATGGTGCTACGGGGACTTAAAGCAGCTCTTTCGTAAGCTTTTTTTCCAACATCAGCCAC
Source organism: uncultured Francisellaceae bacterium (assembly GCA_964351745.1). Lineage (GTDB taxonomy): Bacteria > Pseudomonadota > Gammaproteobacteria > Berkiellales > Berkiellaceae > CAYNJF01. The sequence continues at coordinate 21,559 of CAYGPI010000041.1, read as the reverse complement.
TCCGTTATGATCATATCGCACCACGGAGGGTAATAAGGTTGTGCCATGCTCTTTCAGTACTACAATCTGATTAGCCATGCTCGTGGCAACTAATGAGTGAGTGGTACCTAAATCAATGCCAAGCGCTTTGGGCTCAGAATTCTGGGGTTCACTTATTTGTAAAAACATATTAACTTTCTATAGAGGTAAGGATTTCTAAATTAGATTTAATATCAACCATAAGCTTTTGGAAAAACTGTAAATTAATCACAAGTTCTCTTGCAGGCTCAAAATGTGGTTCTTCTGGTGCATCTAACAACTTTGTTAAATCTTTCATTAAAAGATTATAATTTTTTTCCGTTTTACTTTTAAAGACCTTTAATTTAGCCTTATCGTCCTTAATCTCTTCAAGTGTTTCTCTAAGATCCATCTGCATCACTAAAAAAGCCTGCGGGATTTTAACACTTGAATCTTGACTCATTTCAATCCCATTAAGTTCAAGAATATGAGCAGCTCTTTTTAAAGGATCTTTTAAAACCATATAGGCTTCATTAAGCATCGCACTATACTGAACCATTAATCTTTTTTCTTGAGAGGTTGCTTGTGCGCAACTATCTGGATGAACACTTGCCTGCATTTGAGCAAGTTGTTTATCAATGGCATCTTTATCTTGAGTTAACTTTTGATCTAGCCCAAGGATTTCAAAATAGTTATGATTTAAATTAGTATTCATTTTAAAGTGAAACTCTCTCCGCAACCACATTGATTGGCAACATTGGGATTATCAAATTTAAAACCTTCGTTCAATCCCTCTTGACCATAGTTCAGGACTGTACCGCCCTTCAAAAATTTTAGATAAATTTCTTTGTCTATGACCACTTGTACACTCTCAAACTTGAAGCAAAAATCCATATCGGTTATCGAGTGACTATATGCATACTCTAGCACATATTCATAACCCGAGCAGCCAGCTTTTTTAACGCCAATGCGAATGCCTACGGCAGCAGACGCATTTGACTGAGCCAAAGATTCTAAAATATGCTTTTTAGCTCTTTCGCTTACTTGAATACCTGGATCTGCTTCTGGTAGCTGCATATTTATTGCTCTTGTTTATTTCTATAGTCATCGATAGCTGAACGAATAGCATCTTCCGCCAGTAAGCTACAATGAATTTTCACAGGAGGTAAATTTAACTCTTGCGCAATATCACTATTTTTAATGTGTTGGGCATCATCAAGTGTGCGCCCTTTCAACCATTCTGTCGCCAAAGAACTTGAGGCAATAGCAGAGCCACAGCCATAAGTCTTAAACACAGCATTTTCAATGGTGCCTGTTTGCTCATTAACTTCTATTTGTAACTTCATCACATCACCACATGCCGGTGCACCCACCATGCCTGTACCAACATTTTTTTTATTTTTATCTAAACTTCCAACGTTACGTGGATTTTCATAATGATCAATTACTTTATTATCGTAAGCCATCTGTTACCTCTTTTAATGTGCAGCCCATTGAATGGTGCTTAAATCAATACCGTCTTGAACCATTTCCCACAAGGGAGATAAAGCTCTCAATTTTTCAACAACACTTCTAATGCTTAAAATAGCTTTTTGAACTTCTTCTTGAGTTGTAAAACGACCAAATGAAAAACGCAAAGAGCTATGAGCAAGTTCATCATTTAACCCCAAAGCTCTTAACACGTATGATGGCTCTAAGCTTGACGATGTACAAGCTGAACCAGATGAAATCGCCAAATTTTTAAGCCCCATCATTAAGGACTCACCCTCAATGTAATTAAGACTTATATTGAAAATACCTGGGTATTGAGCCGTTGCATGCCCGTTTATTCTAGTGGCTTCGATATCAGAAAGTCCCTCAATAAACATGTTTCTTATTTGAGTCGCATGAGCTAAATCAGACGCCATTCGTTCACAAGCAACACGGCAAGCCTCACCAAAACCAGCAATCTGGTGTGGTGCTAGGGTACCTGAGCGCATGCCTCTTTCATGGCCGCCGCCATGCATTTGGGCTTCTAATCTAATACGTGGACGTCTTCTGACGTACAAAGCGCCAATCCCTTTAGGGCCATACATCTTATGAGCAGAAATAGACATTAAATCAACTTTAAGTGTTGCCATGTCTATCGGTAATTTACCAGCAGACTGAGCGGCATCAACATGAAAAACAATTGATTTTTTACGTGCCATCTCTCCAATGGCTTCAATATCCTGAATCACACCAATTTCATTATTGACATGCATCAAGGAGATAAGGATCGTATCTTCTCTGATGGCATCGTTTAACATATCAAGACTGACTAACCCATGTTCATTAGGCTCGAGATAAGTCACCTCAAAGCCTTCTCGCTCAAGTTGGCGACACGTATCTAACACAGCTTTATGCTCTGTTTTACAGGTAATAATATGCTTACCTTTCTTTTGGTAGAAATGGGCTGCGCCTTTTATCGCCAAATTATCTGACTCGGTGGCTCCACTTGTCCATATGATTTCTCGAGGATCAGCATTTAATAATTGTGCCACTTGTTTTCTTGCGTCTTCAACCAAAGCCTCTGCGCGCCACCCAAAAGCATGCGACCTAGAAGCTGGGTTACCGTATTCTTCTTGTAAAGTTTTTGTCATCAAAGACAGGACACCTGGATCAAGTGGCGTTGTCGCGGCATAGTCTAAATATATTTGCTCAGTCATGTTCTACTCATTCACGCTGGTTATTGGATAATCTTTGGCACTAAGGGCAATGGCTTGAATTTTAGGGAGCTCGCTCAATCTGGCAAGCGTCATGGTATTTAAGAAGGAAAACATTTGGTGATTAAGCTCATCCCAAAGATGATGCGTTAAACATGTGACGCCTCGATGACAATTCCCTTTACCTTGGCATAAGGTCGCATCAAAAGTATCATCAACTGATTCAATGATATCGGCAACAGTTATCTCGTCAGCTGCTTTCGCTAAAAGATAACCGCCGCGAGGACCTCTCACGCTTTTTAGCAATCCAGAGCGTCGCATCATGCCCATTAATCGCTCCAGGAAAGGGGCAGGAATACTATGGCGCATCGCCAACGCTTCTACCTTCACTGGCTGGCCATCTTCATGGATCACCATATCAAGCATGGCTGTCACTGAATAATGGCATTTATTGTTTAACTTCATGATGGATAAACCTTCCCACAATTTAGTGAAATGTGTCATACCCTACCAAATTAGTCAAGTATTTAGCTGCGACCACGCGGATTATTCTGCACAGCCTTAAAAATTCCTCTTAAAATATTTATTTCTGTCTCATCTAAATCAGCCCTATTGAATAATCGTCTCAACCTTCCCATTAACTTTCTCGGTTGATCGGGGTTTAAAATGCCTAAATAGCTCAATGTAGACTCTAAATGCTGATAAAATCCGTTTTTTTGTTCTCCTGATGCGCTTTGATGATCATTAGAAGTTTGGATAGAAGAATCCATAAGACTGATACGGAGCTCATAGGCTAAAATTTGCACTGCTTGAGATAAATTAAGAGAACCATAATGAGCATCGGTGGGAATATAAACATGTTTGTCACATAAGCTCAATTCATGATTGCTGAGCCCTGAACTCTCTGTACCGAACAGAATTGCTACCTTTGAAGGGCTAGAATTAAGTTTGTTAGCAACCTCAACAGCCATTGTTTTACTATCTACAATAGGTAAAGTTAAGCTTCTGTGACGCGCGCTCGCACCAATGGTATAATGAAATGGTTTTAAAGCATCTTCAATAGATGGAACAATTTGGGCACTTTGAAGGATATCATGCGCACCACTGGCCATAGCTGTAGCTTGATGACTAGGATAGTCTTTTGGGTTGACCAGTATTAACTGGGAAAATCCCATGGTTTTAATCGCACGAGCACATGCCCCAATATTCCCTGGATGGGACGGATGGCTTAATATAAAGGCTACCTGAGAGAACATAAATCAACGACTATGATTGTGAAAAAACACATCATAGCAAGCTGAGATTGGATCTCAATAGCGTATGCTATTTTTAGTTATTTAACATTATAGGACCCAACATGCACCCACTCGTTAATATTGGTGTGAAAGCTGCGCGTAAAGCTGGCCATATCATTCTTCAATCCTTTGATAGGCTCGATCTTCTTGTGATTCATGAAAAAGGGCCAAATGACTTTGTCACAGAAGTGGACAAAGCATCTGAAGAAGAAATTAAATATATCATTCATAAAGCGTATCCTGATCATGCCATTTTAGGCGAAGAAACAGGCTTAACGAAGCCCCTCGATACTGATATTACTTGGATCATTGATCCGCTAGATGGTACAACGAATTTTATTCATGGCTTTCCTCAATTTTGCATCTCAATCGGCATTATGGAAAAAGGCAGAATGGAGCATGCTATTATCTATGATCCACTTAAAGATGAATTATTCACCGCAACGCGTGGCGAAGGTGCTAGGTTAAACGATAGAAAAATTAGAGTTAGCACAGCCCATCTCCTTGAAAAAAGTTTGATAGGTACGGGATTTCCAACGCGAGATTCTGAAGTACTGCATGAGTACCTTAATGTTTTAAAAGAAATTTGGCCACAAGCCTCAAGTATTAGACGTGCTGGCTCTGCTGCCCTTGATTTAGCTTATATTGCCTCTGGCCGACTAGACGGATTTTGGGAGTATGGTCTCAAAGTTTGGGATGTCGCTGCTGGCAGCCTTCTTGTGACTGAAGCAGGCGGCTATGTTTCGGGTTTAGAAGATCCTGACTCTTATCTCAGAAGTGGTAATATTATTGCAGGCACGCCTAAAATTCATGCAAAATTAGAAGCCATTGTTAAACGTTATGGGTCATTCCAATAACAAGAAATCTGTTAAAAGAAAGCACCCAAGTGGGTGCTTTCTTATCCTGGCTCACACTTTGCGAACGCTAACCAAAATCTAAGCCTTTTTTACAAATTCTGATTTTAACATCATTGGACCGATGCCATCTATTTTACAATCGATATTGTGATCACCATCAACCAGTTGAAGGATCTTTACCTTAGTGCCTATTTTTGCCACCGATGAAGATCCCTTAACCTTTAAATCTTTTGCCAAAGTCACATAATCTCCAGCCTCTAATAGATTACCATGAATATCTTTTACGATGATCGTTTCTACATCAGAAGATGAATCGCCTAACTTCCATTCATGACCACACTCAGGGCACACACAGCTCTCTCTATCTTCATAAGCGTAGGTGCAGTGGCATAAAGGACAAGGTGGCAAAGTATCACTTTGATTCATAAACGCGCTCACAAGTTAAAAAGGATAGATAATACAATGATCTGTACAAGTGGCAAAGGAAAAGAGCCGATTGGCAAAGCCAACCGGCAATGGATCTTTAAGCTTAAAGTAAGCTATCAAGCACCATTAAGCTCTTCTTCAGGAGGTCTACTAATGAGGTCTGATTTCGACAATCCCATTTTCAACGCTAAAGCACCAGCCACATAAATGGATGAGTAAGTACCAATCACAATACCTACTAACAATGCTAGAGAGAAGCCAAACAAGGTTTCTCCACCAAACAGTAATAAAGCACCGACAACCAACAAAGTTAATGCCGATGTCATAATGGTTCGAGACAAAGTCTGGTTAAGACTTAGGTTCATGATTTCTTTTGCGGATCCTTTACGAATTTTTCTAAAGTTTTCTCGCACTCGATCATAAACAACAATCGTATCATTCAAAGAATAACCAATCACAGCTAAGATAGCAGCTAAAGTAGCCAAATCAAACTCGATCTGAAAAGCTGAAAAGATACCTAAAATTAGGATCGGATCATGCATCAAAGCCACGGCAGCACTAATAGCAAAACGATATTCAAAACGAAAAGCGATATATATCATCGTCGCAAAAACCGCAACTAAAATCGCCATACCACCCTTTTCTGCTAATTGCTCACCGACCTCAGAGCCTACAAACTCAACTCGTCTAAGCTCCAAGTCTTGCTTTTCTTTCAAGATCTTAACAACTTCTTCGCTCAATTTTTGCTCTGATACGCCTTCCTTATTAGCTAAGCGAATTAAAATATCTTTGGCTGTACCAAAGTGAGCAACCTTAGCATCAAAACCTTTTGATTCTAATAGCTCTCTAATATCATCAGGCTCTTGCTGAGTGTCATATCGAAGCTCAAGCTGGGTACCCCCTGTAAAATCAAGACCAAAATTTAATCCTTTGTTAAATAGAATGCCACAAGACACCAAGCATAAAACAATTGAAAAAATGGCTGATGCCCTTCTCATACCCATAAAGTCAAGATGTGGTAAACTGTGAAAAAGCTCCATAATTAAATTCCTACCCTTAGTTTACTAATGGTGCGGCCACCATACACAAAATTGACAATGGCTCTTGTGCCGGTAATTGCCGTTAGCATAGAAGTTAAAATACCAATACTAAGAGTGACGGCAAATCCCTTAACTGGTCCCGAACCAACACTAAATAAGATAACGGCTACAATAAGCGTTGTAATATTCGCATCTAAGATAGTTGACAAGGCACGCTCAAAACCACTGTGGATCGCCGCTTGAGGCGACATGCCGTTTCGGAGCTCTTCTCGTATTCGCTCAAAGATTAAAACATTCGCATCAACAGCCATACCAACGGTAAGCACAATCCCTGCAATCCCGGGCAAGGTTAGTGTTGCTCCAACCAGCGATAAGGTGGCAACCAAAAGTATCAAATTAATACACAAAGCTAAATTAGCGATAAGTCCAAAAACACTATAGTAAGCAATCATAGCTACTAAAACTTAGGCTAATCACACTTCAAGAGAAATAAGCCCCTTGTTGATGTTTTGATGCCCTAAAGATGGGCCCACTGTTCTCTCTTCAACAATCGTTATGGTTGCAGGTAGTGCGCCAGATCTAAGCAATAGGGATAAATCCTGGGCTTCTTGAATACCAACACCAGTAATCTGAAAATCACGCCCCAAAGCACTTCTAATCGTCGCAATATTTATCATAGTCTCTTTGGTACGGTGCTTCTTAACAATTTGACCACCAACCAACTCACTATCTATTTTACTTTCGATATAGACTGTGGCCATTTGTTTGCCAATGTTTTTCCGAGTCGCTTTTTTAAAGAGGTTTAAGCCGCCACCACCAACACGAATATTGACCGAAGGCAATCCTTGCTGATCTGTACCAACATAGGCACCCGTAATAGAATCGCCAGTTAGAATAACTCTCTTTTTAAGAAGGAACGGTCTGCCTTCCTTGTTATAGTACAACTTAGAGCCTGGCGGCGCAGAGCCTTCAAGCGCTTGACGAATATCATGATCGGTATCAGCCATATGAAATTCGAGCGTAGCTGTCTTACCTAAAATGTCTTTAGCTCTTGCTGTGTCTTGGATCCCGGGTAATTCAACAACCACATGAGTCAACCCTTGGCGTTGAACCATCGCTTCAGCAACCCCAAGTTCATTAACCCGATTGCGCAAAGTTGTCATGGTCTGCTCGACCGTATAGTTTCTTATTTCTTGTAAGAGTGCTGGTGATATAGTGGCAATGACTTTAAATTCATTTTGATTTGTATTTTTAGTAACATCAATGCCTTCTTGTTGCTTTCTAATCACTTTATAAGCAGCATCCATGGTTTCTTTATCTTTAAACTTCATGGTGATGCTATATGCACTAGGTTTTGTCGTAAAACTTTCCCAACGCAATTTATTCTCTCTAAAACCAGATTTGATATCACTAGAGAAAGTTTCAAGACGACGGGCAAATGCCGAATCAACATCCACCTCTAATAAAAAATGAACACCTCCTCGAAGATCCAAACCTAGTTTCATAGGCTTTGCACCAATCATATCCAACCAAGCTGGAGTGACTGGAGCCAAATTCAACGCCACAGTTGCCTTATCGCCAAGCAAAGCTTTAATAACTTCCTTAGCATTGATTTGGCTGTGAGAATCTAAAAAACGGACTAATAAATTAGATTCATCAGATTCAATAGCTTTGTATTTGAAGTGATGCTCATCCAATGCCTGCTTGATAGCTATATCGATACCCTCAGGCAACATGGCGCCTGATGATGCAGAAACCTGAATAGCGGGATCTTCACCATACAAATTTGGAGAAGAATAAATGATGCCTATCAATAAGATGGCCACCAACATAAGATTCTTCCATAGCGGATATCGATTCATAACAGACCCTTTAGATTAACTTTTTAGATAGAGCGCATGGTTCCCTTTGGAACACTGTTTGCAATCATAGATTTTTGAACAAAAACTTCAATCCCTTCTGATAATTGAAGTGAAAAAAAGGAGTCATTTACTTTAGTGATTTTGCCCAACAATCCACCGGTGGTCACAACCTCATCTCCTTTCGCTAAACCATTAATTAATTTTTGATGGTCTTTACCGCGCTTGCTCTGAGCTCGCATCATCCAAAACATGAAAAAAACAAAAACACCTAAAATAAGAAGTTGGCTGAAACCAGCTCCTTGAGGTGCTCCCCCTTCAGCGTAAGCTGCACTTGAGCTTAACAACAAAATAATACCAAGTAGACGAGCATTCATATTCAGTCACCAATTAAGTTATAAAACATACATCAAAGCCAACCTGGCTTGAACGACACATATTATATGGAATAAACTCAAGAGGCTAGAGTAAGTGTGCTACGATGATAGCAAGTTGATATAGTTAGTGTTCAACCACACAGTTTTACAAACTATCAAGGCAAAAAGCCTTTGCCGAAATCGAAACCTTTGCTATACTCCGACTCCTGTGCCGGAGTGGCGGAACTGGTAGACGCGCCGGATTCAAAATCCGGTGATGGTAACATCGTGCGAGTTCGAGTCTCGCCTCCGGCACCAGATCAATTCATCATTTATCGTTAAGCTAAACTAAAAAAGAGTACAAGGATATTGCCAACGCTACAAATGCAGGCAATGCTTGAACATAAATGATTTTTTTAGAAGCTGTTACACCGCCATATATGCCTGCCATCACGACACAACCTAAGAAAAAGACTTTCAACTGAATAGAAAAATTTGGATCTGAGCAAACCACACTCCAAAAAAGACCTAACGCTAAAAATCCATTGTAGAGTCCCTGATTTCCAGCAAGAACTTTTGTGGTTCTAGCATCATCAAGAGACAGACCAAAGATCTTTCTGGTCCTTCGCTTCGTCCATAAAAACATCTCTAAAACCAGTATGTAAACATGCAAAACACCTATAAAGCCAGTTAAAATATGACTCGCCATATCCATTAAGTTGTCCCCTAACGCCTAATAAAACCAAATGACAGTTTCACGCTCTCAGTTGAATCTTTTTTGTACAGCTTTTGTACTCATTTTGCCATGCATCAAAGAAATCTGACTTGATTGAAATGGCTTTAACAATGGAATCAATTAACGTTTGAGATTCTAAATGGTGATCTTCTTTTAGTTCATCTAAAAGCTTTAGGAGTGGTTTGGCCATAACATCACAAGAAAAATGAGCATGTGACGATAACTTATCTGCCTCTAGCTTCTTATGCCAAACTTGTCCTAACTGAGCAGCTCTTACTGATAAACAAAAAGTCGCCATAAGTTGACGGGCGTGTCTTTCCTTAGGAGCATGCATCACTTTTTGCCAAATGCCAACCTTACCTATAGAGCGCGTCAATAACTTTTCCCAATACGCTAACGGATATTTCTTTTCAATCTGCTCAATACTCATCAATGAAGGTTCGTTTAAACAAATCTCTCGTTCAAGATCAAGCCTTCTAAGTAGTCTGTGCGCTTGTCGATCCTGTGTCAGGCCAAATTTATCAATAAAATAATCAAATAGATGCTCATTAAAATCATTCACAAATTCAGGAATTGACTCTAAAAGAGCTCGTCGTTGCACTTTTTTAGAGTTCACAACTGTTGGCGACCCTTGATAAGTACTCCAGACTTGCTTTAATCTGGCATTGGAAAGCCGCATGTCTTCATTACCGGTAAGGTCAATCAAATCAAAAGCATAGTTTAATCGATGTTCATCCAATGGCTTTTTGCTAATGCTCATCACTGCAATTCTTTGCCAATGCGCCATGGTTTCCAACATCGCATCTAATTGTTTTTGCTGTCGATAATGGCCATAGACTCGAACACGCAAAGCATTCAACATGATTTTGTGCTCATCTTGCTTGAAGTCTTTCAACCTTAAATCTTGATGACTCTCATCACTCATCGTCTTCATAAAACGAGTATGAAGCTCATCACAAACATTCAATGATAAAGCTGTCGACTGAAACATCAATTTAGCTTGTGCTGAAGTTATAACACCAGATTCACGCAACAGATTATAAAGTATATTACAGCAAACCCAATGCTCTTTTTGCAACTTAACCTGAGCCATATCAGAGTGGTTAAAAAGTGCCTCAATATGTGCCTGAAGCTTTTGTGATAAAGCTCTAAGTTGGCGATTATCGGCCGACTCAAAAAGACTTAATACAAATTTTTCATCGAGTTGAACAGTACGATTAAAAACATCCCATGCTTGTTCTTCAAAGGTACCTAACAAAGATTGAACATAATTATTAGCTAAAAGTTGCTTGTTATACGAGTGTGATTCAAATTTATCCAAGGTAAGCTTATCGTCTTGTTTTGCACTTTCATTATCATAATCACCAGCGACGACTCTAAAATACGCGCGCACGACATCACTAAGCTGTTCATCAAAAATTAAAGCTTGAGATACTGTCAAAATCTTTTCTTGCAACTTCCTTTTGACCTCAACACATAACCCCACATTGAGGCATTGAGCAGCATCATAAGATAAATCAATCGCTTCAAAGTTACCTAAGGATAAGATACCCAGCAACGCTTGCATTAATTTCTGAATTTTTATGCGGTTATCACTGACAAAACCTATAGTCGGATCCCCAAAAGGGCTATCACGATTAGATAGGAGTGCCTCTTCGAAATAAATAAGATGCTTTGATGACTGAAGCTCTACTTGCTCTTCTAAGGTCCGAGTTAACCAGTTTATCGGAACAACTAGCGCGCAATATGTTTCCCCCAAGAAAGTCTCAAGATTGATTATCATTTGTTTTTGAAAGCCAAGAATGGCTTTACTCGCTTCACTCTCTTGCTCAGCTGCCTGAGTTTGCATCGCGTAAAAGTCATCATAGATGGCATCCAGATATAATCGAGCGCCATCGTAATTCTTTTCACCCATATAGCTGGAGAATCTTTTAGCTTTCATAAGAATATTGAATTTCTTTCTATACTCAGGGAATGAAGGATGCTCTCGTACAGCTTCATCATGGAAGTATCTCTCAAATAACTGAATCACCTGATTATCCATATTAGGATCCATTTGATCGATACGCCTAAAGCACTGTTGAATCACATGGTCAAGACAACTGCCATAAAAATCTTTCATGGAAATTTGATCGTTGGGGATAACAATATTGCTAAAATGACTATTTAAATCCTGAGTGTTACGCTTCATTAAACTTTGACTGGCAAAATAACCTGTAAAAAAAACAAACTCATTAAACCAAGCAAAGCGCGTCAATTCTTGTGCAGGCTGACATGGTTTATATTGAAAATGCTCTACAATGTACTGCCAGTTCCCATGCCAATCATTCCTAGTGACCATGAGATTAGCTTGATTGGAAAATAGCTGAGCTAAAGCGGTGATAGATGTTTTTTGGGTGAAGGCTTTTGCAAAATCTTGATCGGGTAGATTTTTCACTAAGCCTAACAAATATTCGTCTATCAATGGCTTGTCTTTAACAAGAAACAACTGCTCAATTCGCGCCAAACGATATTTTTCTTTTAATTTAAGATGACCGTACTTTTCAATCAACTCATTGAAATTGGGATCACATAATTGTTCCCATTGACTATCCGCCAAGTAGGTTTTCATTAAGAGCTCTAAATAATGAGATACTGGATCTTGAAAGGCTGGTGTTAACTTGAAGGGGTTAAAAAGCTCTCGATCAGTATGGAAATTATCCTTGTCATCTTTTTGGTGAAGGTACATAAATCGTTTAGCAAAGAAAGATCCTAAAAGGTCAGCATTGCCTAATTCGCGTAAAATAGGTAACAATTTTAAAGTTTCGCCCTCATAGAAATCTTCCACTTGCAATTGGAAAATGTCCAATATTTGCTTATCATTTTTTAAAACGCCTAAGAGGGCATTTTCATAACTACTTGTCATAGGCTGCTCTAACGCTAATAATGCCTCAAGCCTCTTTTTAAAAAACCGATAAAAAAGAGTCATATCCTTATTTGTTTTACATAACCAATAAATGACAATCGTATAGGCATCCTCTTGGCCATTAAACTGATCTATATATTGGCCAGCTCTTCTAAAAAGACCTGGCATATAGCGTTTTTTATAGTCTAAATCAAAGGTTAGGTCGTGGATAAACTTTCTGATAGTACCATAGTTAACAGCTTCATCCTGTTGCAAATTAACTTCTTGACCATTTTTTTTACGAAACAAGCTAACGACTTTTGTGAATTTCTCATCTAGATCTTGCTCTTTCTCCTCTCTCCAAATGGCAGCTTTACTTGGTGCGAACCGCTTTAGGAATCGAAAGGAAAAGGGATCACTTAAATTTCCAACTCTTGAGACTAATGTTTCAGCTACCCATTGCAATAACTCAAAGGTTTCCTTTTGAGCATTCTTCTCAGGGAACCATTTTGACAAAACTTTGGCAAGTTTTTGCTCATCAGTTCTATTTTTTGGTATATTGGCACCTGAAACAATATCCATTAAATGATACGCGGCACTAATATTATCTTCACTCCAGTATTTTTCAGCATAACGCAAAAAAGCATCAACAGAGTCTTTATTAAGCTTCCTAAAATAGGGCTGCTCTTCGTCTGGCATAAAAAAATTAAAATGCTTTAAAAGGTAAACTGGACTTACATATTTTTCTAAAGTGCTTTTTTGGCGACGCGTACCATATAATCCCACAAAATGGCGAAGCTGCTCAATAAGATCTTTCGGCATCAGGTATACACTGTCTTTGATCTGTGTGGTCAAAGTTAGATTCAACCTCTTCAACAATGGCGCCACGAGCGCTTTGCCATCTGACTCAACAGCATTTTGAATTTCTTTCAAATTTGTTAGATAATGATCGATCAAATCAGTTGTCGCATTATTTAAAAAAGGAATCTTTAAAAAAACTCGAATCACCCAAGGCAGCTTAAACCTATCTATCCTTAAACGCTCGAAAGCTAATATTTTGTGCAACGAAAGCGAGGCTTTAAAACCAGGATGCGCAATCATATCAGAAAGCTCTGGAAATTCTTTTTGATTTTGCCTTAATTGTTCAGTCTGCCATACAGTATCGTTTAATATAATAACAGCATGCGTGGGCGTGCCTACCAATAATTTCTTTATCCACGACCAAAAAGGAGATGGTTCATGCCCCACCTTGAAGAAATAATATCTGATCCAACTAATTGGCGACCAACCACGACTCAGGGGTATGCTTGATTTCAAAATTTCAGGAACAATATTATCTCCATGGCGTGTTAGCTTGAGCGGTAATTGCTTATTGGTAACCCAAAAAGATTGAAATACTTTTTCTCTGTCAACCCTATTTTTGGCATCTAACAATATACGACTTAACGTTAAATACCGTGATGGGCCTAAGCCATAAGAATCCGCACCATCTAACTGCTTTATTTTATAACTTAAGAGAAGATCCTTTCCTAAAAGATGAGTAAGTCCATCGACCAAGGCCCAATAGCCATCATCAAAATAAAGATTCCTTTTCATGCTAGCAGCCTTTAAGCGCCACCCCATCGCTGACATGATCATCTTTTCATATTGCTTAATCGTTTCTTCATTTTTTAGACAAACTTGATAGTCTTCTGACGAAACCTGATTTGTTGACTTCAATGACTTCTTGATTAAATTCAAAAACCACCTAAAGTCATACAGTTCATCTAAATAATAAATGAGATCACCTGAATCAAAAGCTGCAAAAGGGCCTTGATTGGTCCAGTCTTTGCGAAGTGCTCTTAACTTCTTGAATCTATCTTTCTGATCTAATGCATCGATTTCTTTTGCTTTAGTTTCGAGCACTTCCCAAATAGACATACGACCAGCATAAATTAAAGTTCTTACATTAGCCCTTTTAGCATCGTAACTTCTGATGGCATGCAGAGCTTCATTGTATTCTTTTTTAATCGCGGCTAGGTTTCGGATGGCGTTGGCACCAACCTCAAATCTTTTCTCACTGTTCTCCCATCTTTTTTGCCCCACTTCTATCAATGCATTATATTCTACTTCTAATTGCGCACCCTTTTTCACTAAAGCCTTATAACTTAGGGGCTCTTCAAGCAAGGTATTGAGAACCCGCACATCTTGATTAAAGGCTTCAATGAAGTTAGCATGAGAATGTGAAATAAAATCTGCCCCAATTTTTTTGTTTAAGGCATCAGTACTCTTTGCATCTTGAATGGAGAAAGGAACAAACTTAAGCATAAAGTCCCTTATATTTGATAGTAGTGTTGATACCAATCTACAAATTGATGGATCCCATCATGCATAGATGTGACAGGCTTGTATTGAAAGTCATTGACCAGCGCCTGAACATCAGCATGAGTGGCGGGCACGTCTCCTGCTTGCATGGGCATGAGGTTCAAGTTTGCCTTCTTGCCTGTTGCTTGCTCTATCACTTTGATAAAGTCCATAAGTGTTTCAGGCTTATCATGCCCAATATTATATAAAGCGTACGGTGCATAGCTTGTGGCAGGATTGGGCCTTTGACCAGACCATTGGGGATCAGGCTTAGCAGGACGTTGCAGGATTCTAAAAATACCCTCTACAATATCCTCTACGTAAGTGAAGTCTCTTATCATATGGCCATGATTGTAGACGTCAATTGGTTTATCTTTGAATATCGCATCAACAAACTTAAATAAAGCCATATCTGGTCGACCCCAGGGGCCATATACTGTAAAAAAACGTAACCCCGTTACGGACAGATTAAACAAATGAGCATAGGTATGAGCCATCAGCTCATTCGACTTTTTGGTTGCGGCATAAAGTGAGACAGGATGATCGACATTATCATTCACAGAGAATGGCAAAGTTGTATTGGCTCCATAAACAGAGCTAGATGAGGCATAGACTAAATGCTTGATATGATGATGACGGCAGTTTTCAAGAATATTTGTGAAACCTAATACGTTGGCTTCAATATAAGCATGGGGATTTGTTAGTGAGTACCGTACACCTGCTTGCGCCGCCAAATTAACAACAACCTCAGCACTGACTCTGTTAAAGATCCCTGTTAAGGCTTCATTATCGGCAATATCAATTTTATAAAACGAAAAAGTATCATAGACTGTTAATTGCTTTAAACGTGCCTCCTTTAAGGTCACGTCATAATAGTCATTAAGATTATCAATACCAATCACCTCAAAGCCAGCATCTAAACACTTTTTTGAAAGCCAAAACCCTATAAAACCAGCACATCCTGTGATTAAAATTTTCATCACAAGCTCCAGAGTTTAACTTGATGTTTAAGGAATGAGGATTTGTCCAGTTTGGATTTTAGATCAAAAACAAGCTTAGGACCTTTCATTTTGTCTAAGAAATCCTGTGCGCCTAATTCAAGATAGTGCTGATGAGCCACACAGATGACAACGGCATCAACATCAGGAATTCTACCCCATGAGCATAAATCAATCTCATACAGCTCTTTAGCGTCTAAAGATGATGCCAAGGGATCATGAACACAAACGTTCACACCAAAGCCCTCAAGCTCACGAATGACATCTATGACCTTTGAATTACGCAAGTCTGGACAGTCTTCTTTAAAAGTCAGACCTAAAATTAACACTTTTGAATCTTTGATAAGGCAACCATTTTGGATCATTTTTTTAACGACTTCATCCGCGACATATTTGCCCATATTATCGTTGATACGGCGCCCTGCTAAAATAACCTCTGGACGATAACCTAGTTGCTTAGCTTTAAAGGTTAAATAATAAGGATCAACGCCAATGCAATGTCCCCCAACAAGTCCTGGCGAAAAGGGAAGAAAATTCCATTTGGTGCTTGCGGCTTTTAGGACATCACTTGTGTCAATATTCATCAGACCAAAAATAATGGCCAATTCATTCATGAGAGCGATATTCAAGTCTCTTTGTGTATTTTCAATCACCTTAGCAGCTTCAGCCACTTTAATAGATGTAGCCTCAAAGACGCCAGCCTTTACAACTGAGCCATAGACTTGGGCAATAATCTTTAAAGACTCTTGATCTTGGCCAGAAACCACTTTTGTTATCGTACTAAATTTATGTTCATTATCACCCGGATTAATTCTCTCTGGCGAGTACCCAACTTTAAAGTCTGACCCTGCTTTCAACTTAGAAAACTCTTCTAAAATAGGAATACAAATATCTTGTGTGGCGCCTGGATAAACTGTTGATTCATAAACAACAATATCGCCTTTTTTCAACACCCCACCAACCAACCTCGAAGCGCTTTCTAAGGCAGTTAGATCAGGCGTATGAGCGGCATCAACAGGCGTTGGCACCGCAATGATATGAAAGTCTGCTGCGCCTAAATCAGATATCGTCTCTGTAAACAAAATATTAGATTGACTGAGATATTCAGTGGAAACTTCATTGGTCCAATCATGATTAGCTTGCAAGCTCTTCACTCGCTTTGAACTCACATCAAACCCTATGACGCGATCATATTGGCTAAAAGCAACAGCAACAGGCAGGCCAACATATCCAAGCCCAACAACTGATATTTTCCGTGTATGCGACATAGCTCATTCCTTGCTAAATGAAACATTTTCATCATACCATTGTTGTAAAATAGACATCCACCCCCTGAAAACCACAAAATTTTATTGTAGAAACAACCTCATTTAAACAAAAACTTGGCAAAACACTGCGTTTCTCATATTATGAGTCAATTCTGTAATTTAATGTGCTAGTTAAATACCAATTTTAAGGATGGGGAATGCCTGCTCCAATTTATAAACGGCTATTTGCACTTATCTATGACATGCTACTTGTATTAGCAATTTTATTTGTAGCAACATTCATAGCCCTCATTCTGAGAAACGGCGAGTCTTTTGGACCTAACCACCTAGGATTTTTAGCCTATTTAGTCCTATGTACTAGTTTTTACATTCTATGGAGTTGGATTAAAAGTGGTCAAACCTTAGGCATGAAAGCATGGCGATTAAAGCTTTGCTCCAACTCTAATAACCGCCTACCTTTAAATCATGCCTGCTTTAGACTTGTCTGCGGCGCTCTTTGTTTAGGATTCTTTGGCATTGGATTGCTATGGTGCCTATTTGATAAAGACAAACAAAGCTTAGCCGATCGCCTTTGTGGCACAAAAACCGTTCGTGTTTAATCAATATTCTAGGAGCTAGAAAACTCAATGAAGTTTTTTCTAAAAATTATTATTGCTTTACTTTGTATCTCACCATGTTTAGCTCAAACCTTAACATTTGATAACCACCAGTTAGTCGAAATGACCAGTCAACAGCTCAGCGAACAATATCAAGTTTACCCATTATCAAAACCTTATAACCAAGGGTTCATCAAAGTCTCTGAGTCACATAAGCTTTATTATGCTCAATACGGCAATCCAAATGGTCATCCTGTCATTCATTTACACGGTGGGCCAGGCGCAGGCACCAGCGAGACCATAAGTCAATTATTTGATCCAGAGTTTTACAGAATTATCCTTTTTGATCAAAGAGGCGCAGGCCGCTCAATTCCGCAAGGCTCAATGATAGATAACACGACGAGGCTACTGGTTGATGACATCTCAACACTCAAAGAATATTTTAAGATCAAAACCTGGGTTGTCAGCGGCGGCTCTTGGGGCTCGACATTAGCACTTGCTTATACTCAAGCCAATCCAAGTCATGTTGATGGTCTCATCCTAAGGGGTATCTTTGATGGCAGTCGTGAGCAGTACTTGCACCTCATATATGGGATGAAAAAAACATACCCTGAAGCGTGGTCTGAATTCGTACGCTACCTTCCTGAACATGAACGTGGCAATATCATAAGAAGCTATCATCGACGAGTAATGGATCCAGATCCCAATGTACACCTCCCTGCAGCCAGAGCCTTCGTTAAGTATGATATGATTTGCGGTATGATGCGTACAGATAGAAGTCTCATAGAAAAAACTCTTAAAGACGATAACTTTACCCTTAATATAAGTCGTGGGTTTATGCATTATGCTTACAATGATTTCTTTCTTAACAAGCTAGAAATTAGAAATAACATGTTTAAAATCAAAAATATACCGATGATGATCGTTCAAGGTAGATATGACACGCTGACACCAGCAGGCAACGCCCACAAACTCTACAGACAAAGCGAGAATGCTTCATTGCTGTTTGTACAAGACGCAGGTCATTTTACTACCGAGCCTGGCATTGAGCTTGGGTTAACTGCAGCTAGTGACAAATTGAAAGAAGCACTAAAGGCAAACGCCTAGTAAAATTGGAACTACAATCATGCGTGCAAAAAAGAAGCTTATAGCGACTCTAGTTCTCTTAGTTGCTATATCAAATAACTGTGATGCTAGAGAAATCACAATTATTCGCCATGGTGAAGCCGACCACAATGTGCACCACTTTTATAGTTCAAATCCAGAGCACCCTAAATACAGAGCTTCATTTTTGACCAACAATGGACAAAAACAAGCCATCTACACTGCGCACAAACTTCAAATAAGCGGGCTTGGCACAAGCAACATTGCAGTGGTTTTTGTGTCACCACTTCCGCGGACTAAGCAAACAGCCAATCTACTTGCCGGCGAGAAATTGTTTAGTGCAGACAAAATAAAAATCCATGCTGGTCTCATTGAAATGCAAATGGGAAACCTTGAGGGAGAATCTAGCCAGGCAACTGGTCAATCTAACTGGGATCATCCTGAAAACAAATTCCACTTTGGTGAAGATGAGCAACAATTAACATGCAGAATGCAATCCTTTTACAATGAAGTGATTCAACAATACCCAAAAGGAGATATTTTGATTGTCACTCATGGATCCCCGTCAATGAAACTCATCAAACTACTAACAAACAAAACATTTAAATTAAAAACAGCTGACGCTATTACGCTAAAAATGCCCCAAGGTAAGCTTAACAGAGTCACATGTTAAGGTGCTTTATGTTTGCATCTGTTTTGCGATATAAGCAGCTGTTTTAGCATTATTCACAAGTAAAGCCTTATTGGCGACCAACGTTCGGCCTTGAGTCATTTCAAACAATTGCTTGAGTACAAAAGGCGTCACCAATTTACCAGTGATGCTTTGCCTATGGCCTTCATCGATGGCAAGGCTAATCAAGGATTCTATTTCAGCTTCATCAAGAGCATGCTCTTGTTTAATCGGATGGGCCAGCAGGATACCCCCTAAACCTAAGTCCCAGTGAGTTTTAGCAAAGTTACAGAGCTCATTCACGTCATCTATATGATGAAAAAGAGGATATTTTTTGCTGCGACAGTAAAAAAGT
Organism: uncultured Francisellaceae bacterium; assembly: GCA_964351745.1. Classification (GTDB taxonomy): domain Bacteria; phylum Pseudomonadota; class Gammaproteobacteria; order Berkiellales; family Berkiellaceae; genus CAYNJF01. The sequence continues at coordinate 2,091 of CAYGPI010000041.1, read as the reverse complement.
GGTAGATGCTCACAGCCAAAGCCTACGATAGGAACCCCTAAAGTCTCAAGCATTTCCAAAGTTTTTGAAACATCTAAAATCGATTTAACCCCAGATGCCACCACCATGATTGGAAGGGCTCTAAGGCTCACTAAATCATTTGAAATGTCAAAGGTATGCTCAGCACCACGATGCACTCCTCCCATGCCGCCTGTTGCAAAAACTTTGATCCCAGCTAAATGAGCACAGTACGCCGTTGCTGCAACTGTTGTTGCTCCCAGAACCCTTTTTGCTAAAGCATAACCTAAGTCAGCCTGGTTCAACTTAACCACTTGAGGACTTGTTGCAAACAATTCAAGATCTGATTTTGAAAAACCAATTTTTATCCCCCCGTCCATCACACCAATAAGTGCCGCAGCTGCCCCCTCGTCCTCAATGGCTGCGATCATTTCTAATGTTGTGTCTATATTGTCAGGATGCGGCAATCCATGGGCTATGACTGTAGATTCCAAGGCAACAATCGGTTTCCGATCTTTCAAGGCCTGCTTAAGTTGAGGTGACCACTGGACATTTAACGCCATAATAATTTCCAAATGAGATAAAACTAAATAGAGCCGATATGTGTACACTGCTCACTAGTGATGATTTTTGAAGCGCACTCAATGCCTTGTGACAATATAGTGTTCGGTTGCAAATTTCGCATAATGCCATCAATCACACCACTGGCAAAAGCATCTCCAGCACCAGTAGGGTTTAACCCATCAATCCGACACACTTCAAAATCTTGAGTTACCCCATCTAAATGATACCAACCACCCTGGGATCCCATGGTTAAAAAAACATTCTTAACCCCTAAATTTTGCAGAGCTTTTATCTGTATATTTGTTTTTTCTTTGACTTGAACATGGATGCCTGTTAACAAAGGAGCCTCATACTGATTAATAAATAAATAGTCAAGCTGATCTAAGATTTTTTTTATTTTTAGTGTCTTTTCCTTTGTGGCAACAATACCAAATAATGGTATGTGAGGTGGTTTATATTGCGCAATCGCGAGCAAGGTTTCTTCTGTTAAATCAGTATCAACGACCCAAGCATCGTGCCCACGTAATAAAGGTAAATATTGCCGAACTAGTGCTGGCTCAATGCTTTGGTAGATTTCAGTATCTGCATGATGAAAAATCACGCGCCCCTCATCATTGTTAACGATAACAATTTTTCCAGATGGGTATTTGTTCGAGCGCAAGATCATTTCAACACGGATCCCAGCTCGCTTAATGCCATCCACCAGCTGCTGCCCTTCCTCATCATGACCTACTGCCGACATCATACTAATATGATGCCCCATGCTCTTTAAATTTTGTGCCATATTATGAACAACCCCACCAAAGGAGCGTGTGAATTGAGTGTAAATATTCTGTTGTGGAAATGTGTGGCCTGGAACTCTAGCAATCCAATCAACATTGGCCCCGCCAAAACAAGCTATTTTCATAATAGGATCCATCCTTTAGCTACATATATTCTTCAGAAAAAAATTTTTTGCGCGTGACAGTTAGCGTATATCATATTTAAATTTGACACCTACCCCTTAGTAACATCAAACATCATTTAAATTGCCTTTCTCATCATCAATAAGCCTATGCAAAAAAATATAATGGTTGGGAGCAATGCCCCAAGAAGAGGCGGAACATGGTAAACTAAAGCTAGATGACCAAACATTTCATTAAACGTATGAAAACTGAAACCAACTAATATACCTGAGATCAGTCGCAAGCCCATCGTCGCAGAGCGCAGCGGACCAAAGATAAATGGTACTGCCAAAAACATCATTACCGCGACACTAAGGGGCTGAACGATCTTTTCCCATAAAGCCAACTCAAAGGGCTTTGTATCTAAACCGTTATGTTTTCTATACTCGATTGTACGTTTTAAGCCAATCATTGAAAGTTTTTCAAGATATTTTTCACCCACGACGCTTAGAATACTTGGATTCAAAACACTTTGCCATACCTGTTTATCCGTGGTTTGACGAGTCACCTCAGTGCCTTCAAAAACAGTCTCTTGAATATCCTTCAAGATCCATTCGTTCTCAATATAATCACCATAACTAGCATA
>CAYGPI010000040.1:11559-22130 GCA_964351745.1 uncultured Francisellaceae bacterium | reverse complement strand
TGTTGTATATGGTCATCTGTTAATCATCGGGGACGACTTCCTCACAGAGTTTAATCACTCCGCTGGTGATCAAATTGATTTTTCTTTTCTAAGTGCATATCTCAATGGTGCGAGTAGTGTCGCTGATCTTGATGTGTCACAAGTAGGTAGTGATGCCTTTATTTCCTTACCCGGGGGCTCTTTAACGCTACAAGGTGTGAGCGCCTTAGATCTGCAAGATTCTGATTTTATTTTCTAATATAAATAGAAAATTTTTTTGAACCTAAGAGAGCTAGCTTTAAGGCTACTTCATCTTGTGGCCATGCGCGACTTCTATGCTATTAAGAGCCTTATATTGCAGGTGAAAATGCAAATCCTGCGCCATAACCTGTGGATTCGCGATTGTAATCAATTAAAGTTTGGCCATAGCCATGATTGATTTGAGCATAGATGTACACATATGGTTTTAATCGATAGGTTATTTCAAATTTCTGACGCCCACGATTGAGTAAACTTTTGAGATGAGATACTTCTAAGTTGACAGCTAGATTTTCGTGACGATAGCCTAGCCATGCTTGATCATATCCCAAAAAATGGGTAATATCTGGGTTATGTAAGTTGCTTGAATTGTTTTTAAAAATGAGTAGCCATGGTTTATAGCCCGCGACAAAGTTGCCTTTGGCATATTCAATATTTGAAAAGGCTCGATTCCAGCTTCGCTCAAGATGATTACCTCTTCCGTTAGACTGATGCTCGACGCCAAGATCAATTTTCCAATTTGTATTGGGGAGAAATCTAAAAAATATTTCTGGGCGATAGTTTGTATCTCTAAAATAGGGTGATTTGACATATAATTGCCAATACGAAAGCTGAGTATAAGCGATATAAAGAGAAGTGCTGTTTCTAAAGTAACGACTAAAAATCGGCATTTTTAGGCTCAGTTGACCACTAAACTCTGTATTCTTAATCATAGCTGACGTGCTTTCTGGAAGCGCTGTTCGATTTAAATTAGTTGAATAATAGTAAGGCAAGACATAATTGATGCGATGAAAAAGCTCTGTTTCTTGTTGAGTATTCAAACATTCTGGGGAACAGAAATCGCTGTGGTTCGCATAACTTAGATGAGGCAATGTGCTGCTGATGCAGACTATCGTGTAAGCGATGTATTGAAGGATGTATTCAATGTTACAAAGTTTTTTTTTAATGCTCATATCTTTTGCCAGTATGAAAGAGTAAAGAAGACTATCGTGGGAATGAGGCTTCGCTTTTAAGGTGGGCATCATATCCTAATTTTCTATATCTGGAAATAGAAAAGCGGATGATGCAGATTATATAAAATTATTCTGTGTAAAAAATACTTGGATATTAATGTGAGCCAAAAGAGCTTTATTAATGGATATCATTTTATGAGAATGATTTATGCCAAGAATAGAAGCAATATAGATGACCTATCATTAAGTAATTAATCGTGTTATAATCATAACTTTTTGAATTGCGGACTTTATTTTCAGTATGAAAAACACGCCCCTCTGTATTTATAATGAGTATATACAACCAGGTGAAAAGGCCCATTTAGCCTTACAAATGCCAGATCTCTATTCTTGTGCGCCACTTTATATGCCAATTAAAGTAATCCATGGACAAAAGCCAGGCCCATGTCTCTTAATTTTTTCCACCATTGATGGCAATGAAATGAATGGCCTTGAAATTGTTAATCGGTTGATTAAATCATTCGAGGGCAAAGATATTAGTGGCACAATTGTTGCGGTGCCGGTCATGAACATCTACGGTCTAACGCACTATCCTGAGATGCTACCGTCTGGCGATAATCTTTCTGATTGCTTTCCTGGGCAGCCAGAAGGAAATTTTGGTGAGCGCGTTGCTTACATATTTACGCAAGAGCTGATTAAAATGGCTGATTTTTGTATTGAGCTTGATACTGGTGCTTTGAATCATAATATTCTTCCGCAGGTTTATTGTAATTTTGATAATCAAAAAACAAAGCAGCTCGCTAAAGCTTTCCAAGCCCCAGTGATTACAAATGTGAAACTTGAAGGCAATAATTTTAGACAAACAACTGAAAATCTCAACATACCTCTTATTGTTTATCAAGCAGGTGAAGCCATGCGTTTTGATGAAGATTCTATTTCATTAGGCGTGAATGGCATTATCAATATTATGAGGTGCATTGATCTGCTACCTAACGAGGATCCTATTTATGACATTGAGCCAGTCTTTTCACAAGATGAAGATTGGATAGTTGCCCACAAAGGCGGCATCTTACATACCTTTGTTGAATTAGGGCAAACGATTAAAAAGGGTGATAAACTTGGTACGATATCAGATCCTTTTAGCTCGGATATCGCTGAGAATGTTAGGGCGACAGGGGATGGCTTGATTGTAGGGATTAATACGACCCCATTAATTCATGAAGGACTTTCCATTTTCAAAATTGCTTCATTCATTGATTATACTAGAGCTGAAAATGCAATCGAATCTTGGGAAGAGCACAACCAAGATGCTGAAGAGCAAACCTAGACCATGCAAAATATAAAAGTATCGCCTATGGGTACGGTCATCTGGATTGTATGTGCCATCTTTTTTACCTATGAATTTTTGCTTAGGACAGTGCTTGGCACTTTTCAGCATCCGATTATGTATGATCTAAATCTATCATCCTTTTCTTTCGCCATATTAAGCACTTCGGCGTATATGGTAGTTTATGGGCTTATGCAAGTGCCTGTTGGATTGATTGCTGATAAATATGGTTTAAAAAAGACTTTAACATCGGCTGTTATCATTTGTGCCATATCAAGCCTCCTTTTTGCTATGACCTACGAGTTTAAATCAGCCACGATGGCAAGAATGTTGATGGGATTAGGCTCTTCTTTTGGATTTGTTTGTTTGCTTCTTGCTGTTTACGATTGGATGCCTAAAAAGCATTATGGTTTGTTTATAGGCTTGTCGCAGTTTATTGGTACGATTGGCCCAATGACTGCTGCAGGCCCGTTTCATTCAATGGCTTCTACTGGGGCGATCGAATGGCGATCTATCTTTGTGGGGCTTGGTATTTTTGGATTTGGATTAGCTATTTTAGTGTTTGCTCTTGTTAAAAATAATCGTCAGAATCTTGGAAAATTTAAGATTCTAAATCGACCATCTTCAGTGAAGGTAAGCCTTAGCTCTATTTTAAAACAGAAGCAAATTTGGCTTATTGCCCTATATTCCGCATTAGTTTACTTTACATTAGAATATCTCTCTGAGAATGAGGGGAAACTTTTTCTTGAGTTAAAAGGCTATAGTCCTAGTTTCTCATCCTATATGATAACTGTCGGCTGGTTAGGGTATGCCATTGGATGCCCATTACTAGGATTTATGTCAGATTTTTTTAGACGTAGAAAAACAATGATGGTGTTGGCAGCTTTTTCAGGCTTGGTTGCCATGATAGGTATTGTTTATTTGCCATATTCCCAAACGATGTTAATTTTATGTTTCTTCATGTTAGGCGTCGGCGCGGCAGGTCAAAGTGTTGGCTTTGCTATTATTGCAGAGCAGTGCAATCGTTTCTACTTAGCTGCAGGCTTAGGCTTTAATAATGCCATGATAGCTTTCGTATGCTCTGTAAATGCCCCTGTTATTGGATGGCTGCTGGAGTTTCATGATCAAGCAAATGGATCACAGGCAAGTGACTACGTGTTTGCTTTCACTTTTATTCTCATTCTTCTCTCAGGTGCCCTGTTTATTTCATTATTTTTCCTTAAGGAAACTTTTTGCAGATCTACCAAAGATTTTACTTTAGTCTATTCTAATAACGAATGATTGAATGATGATTATTGATTTAATGTAGACATAAATTCAGCGCTATCAAAGACGCGTCCTCTACTTTAAGTAGGTAAGTTGTTTAAATTGTTGAGTTTTAAGCATTCTATCAAATCGTTTTATCGTCGATAATGATAATGACTTTACAAAGTATAATTTGGGAGAACTTATGAAAAAATTGCATTTTTCACTACTTTTTTTGCTTTTAGGTATGATTCACTGGACAAGTGTGTTTGCTTTGGATTTAGATGCGGTTAAAAATGAGCAACCTTTGATGGTGAGAGGCGTTATAAAATCCATCGATCAAAAAGGAGAGTCTTTTGTTATGGCCTCAAATTTTGGTGAAATTATCGTCGAAGTAGATGACTACGATAAAGATCGTGAAATTGAATGGCTTAGGCAAGGGGATCGCGTTGTTGTTTTTGGACGCATGGATAAAGATTTATTTGAGAAACGGTCGATAGAGGCAAGCACAGTATACGTTCAAAATTTGATGCTTTATGTTTTTGTGAGTGACAAAGATGAAGAAATGAACATGCTGGGTGATCTGTTTGGAGCTGATGAGAAGGATCCCATTCATCTTCAGGGTATTGTCATGCAAAAATCAAATAGTGGTTTTTTGCTGAAAACATCTTATGGCGTGATTTTAGTTGACGTGAGTCAAATTCACAAGATAGCTCCTTACGAACAAGGCTTGAAGTCAATCGATGTAGGTGATCGATTGTATGTTGAAGGTTATGTTGATGATAGCTTCTTCTCAGAATCAAAAATTATGGCAAAAAATATAGCTAAGGTTATCAAGAATTAGTGACCCATGTGCTTTTTTGCTGCCTTTACAAATGTTGAAAATATTTTTCTAAAATATTTGTGGTAAATAAGCAGCTCAGGGTGAAATTGCACCCCAAGGAGAAAATCAAAGCGTGGATCTTCTATCACTTGAACGACTTTATTTTTTTCTTGGGCTGTGATGATTAGGTTGTTACCAAGCAAATCTATTGATTGTGAATGAATGCTATTGATTTTAACACGATTGTCACCAATGATTTTATAAATCAAAGAATCCTTAATGGGATACATCCGCTTTCGGAAGGCAATTTTTGCTAATAAGGAGGAAGGGTATTTTGCCTTTTCATAGGCTCTTGCCACATCAAAATGCAAAGTGCCTTGCCTTGATAAGTTGATTAATTGTGCACCTCGGCAAATTCCTAGAATAGGAATTTTAGCTGCTTGGGCTATTTGAAGCATGTCATACTCTAGCTTATCTCTTTCTGGCTCGTATGGATAATTTTCCTTTCTGTGGGTTTTGGGGCCACTTAAGTGAATATCAATACCACCAGATAAGATTAGACCATCAAGTTGCTTGTCTGTCTGCGGCTTGTTAGGTGTGAGTAATATTGTTTTTGCTCCACAGAGCCATAAAACAAATTTAATGCAATAGTATGGGATACGATCGCGTTTGTGTGAGCGAGTCACCCCAATGCGCGGTTTTCTATTCATTTTGTATTCACTAATGATTGAATTTTTTGGATCCATGGCATTTGATCGAATTGGCTTCTATGGTCATGATATAGCGCTATAATTTGATCTAATTTGGAATTGCTCATGGCGATTGTTTCGATGGTTTTCCAATAGTGATATTCTGTTTCTAAAGACCAGTTAGCTTGATCTATTTTGCAGTTAGGCATTCTAAAGTGAAAGGTGGGGCGTGCTTTGATGAGTAGATTATTGAAGTATTCACAGTCTTCATTTTTACGAATGTGCTTAAATAAAGGGTATAAGTCGAGAGCAAAATTCCTATCTGGGACATACTTAACGTAGTCTTCCATCAAGGTGGTTAGTGATGGCGCATAGTCTTTATTCATAACCTTAAGGGCATATAGAGCAGGGTAGGGCTGGATATATTGTGAAACAGTTCGGGTAATATCGATATTCATCTCATGCTTGATCCAAGGGTAAAGACCAATAAATGCTCGGATATGAGATAAAATATAGTTTGGGTCAAATGATGAAACTTCAGGGTTGATGTGTAAACCAAAAGCATAAGCTAAGGAATGACTCGTTCCCTTAGCCCCTGAATTTCTTAATTGCTCAATCAATGGATTAAGCTGGTGGATATCGTTGACTACGATTGGTGGGCAGACAATTTCATTTGGCACAAAGTTTTTAAGTAATGTACTTAGAAAATCTTCTGCATAGCCTTCAAGATCTAAAGCCGTATTTTCACGGTTAATTTTAGATTTTTCGGCGAGATTTTGTAAGAGCTGTGCGTCCTTTTCGACTTTGAAATGACCTAGGTATGTTTTGACTTTGATGGCTTTCGTATTGACGCCCTGGGTTTCTCCTTTAAATAGCTCTGAAATAATTTGAGCTGTTGTTTCAAGATCAACCCCAATATACTCTATTTCAAAGCCAATTCTTTGCTTACTTGATTCTGCCATTTTTCTATCCCATTTTTTTGATGAAAAACTCGAAATTAGTGTAACATACTTGAGATTAACTTACTTGTGTTGGTTAAATAAGTTGCCCGTTGTTTACTTGAAAGTTGATCGACTTGATTCTAGGAAAGCTTATCTTCGCAAAGCATCCGCGCCATAGCGAATATGATATACTTAATCTATAAATAAGTAGTCGTTTTAGGCAGAAAGGAAAGGGAACTATCATGCAGAAAATTTCTACAATTTGTGGTGTTATTTGTTTAGTGCTGTCAATCGTTTCTTTTGTTTATCAGGGTATTGATTATACCAAGGAAGAGCAAGTTGTTAAGTTGGGTAACATGGAAATTACTGCGCAGCAAAAAAAGAGCATTCCTTTGCACCCTATTTTGGGTGGTGTATTTTTAGTTTCTGGCATTATTTTGATTTATATCGGTACTAAAAAATAACACTTTTTTAGATTTTTAACATTCTAAAGATACATTTCAGCCTCAAGAAACCAGGCAATCTTCCATCGATTATCTATGAGCTCTAGACATAACATACTGCACTCGTGAAACTGAAACCCTGGTTGATCTTGTGAGCCTGTCAGTAGAGTTGCAGCAACTGTTTCTATGAGGGGTAAATGACCGACCAGCATAAAATTGTGATTCTGCTTGCCAATCAACTCCAGCAATTTTTTTGGATCTTGATCAGGCTGCAGGCATGACTGCTCAATAGGGATAAGGTTTGGCTGAATGGCAGCACCTAGCTTAATCGCTGTTTCTTTTGATCGCGTCTTGCCGCTATGGAAGATAGCTGTTAAGGGAAATGGATGCTGAGATAAGAATTTACCAAGAGCCTCAACTTTCTCCAGACCAATTTTTGATAAGGGCCGATCTGGATTTTCTCTTTGAGTTAAAGCATCACTATGTCTCACTAAGTACAATCTCATGTTGCTCTCCTTATATAAGCCTTAAGTCTTTATTATGCATCTTTAAACGCAGAGGGGGCTAAAATGCCAGGGGCGCCATCTGTAGGATAAAGATCTCCCACAAATTCTTCACAAGAAACAAGCTTCTCATCGAGCCAGGGAGATAGCAAGTGAGGCTCTACATTGCTTGGATCAGTGTTAAATAAAAGAGCTGCATAGTTTCTTGCTAGATAGCTGTCTAGCTCTCTCACAGTTACTTTTCCGTGAAAATGACTCTTCTTCCATAGCTCGTTGTCTAAATGACTATGGTCGGGTGTTAATATAAATATCTTCATGAATTATATTTGCTCATTAGTTTTTCTAGATAATAACAAATTTTCACAAAGTTTAAGACACTTGCCGCCTACAAAGCGTGGTTAGTTTGTCAGGGTGTTACAAGTTGAAAAGCTAATCATCTTGAAACACTATGAAGATCCTTTAAAAAAACACTTTTGAGGCCACGGCATGGCTATCGCATGGATGCTAAAAGGTCGCAACAAGTTATATCTTAGCAAAAAATGAATAATTTTTACTTGTGGTTATTCTTATCGGGAGCATTCTCTTGAGCAAAATGAAGAATTTTCTTATATAGGCCGTTTTTAAACAGCAGGGCTCGTAAATCATCTTTAGACGATGCGCCCAATTTATTGATCATCGACGCCAGAGCCAGCTCATACACACTAACTTCCACTTTCATCACTTTTGCTGCTTTTTCAAAGGACATACCTTTTATAAAACACATAGCCGCTAGCGCTTCTGGTTGTGTAATAAAAATTTCAGATAAATGTCCATCTAGATACATGTTATTAACTTGTAGAGCCTTCATGACATGGGCCTCGGCATCCTTGTCAATACCACGCATCCAATTTTCCTTTTGGTTAAAATCCGTATTGATAACACTTTTAAACTTACCCTTCTCAGCGTTCTCGATTAATATTTTAGCTTTAGATCTAAAATATATAATAAATTGATTGAATACTTTTGGATTATTCAAAAAAATATTATTAGCGGCATGGGAGTCTTGTTTAAGACCAAAATCATACAGCTCAAAATAATCATCAAACTTCTCATACATGGCTAATACATGATTGTAGTTGCACTGTGTGGCATGTTTGTTCCAAAATTGACATACAGGATGACTAGCATGACAAGTACCATGAATACTTATGCCCTGAGTGCCATCAGGATGGCGATGAAAATTAGCGAGCTCAGTGTCGTAAAACTGATCTTTAAAGTACTGCTCTAGCCAGTAAGGATTAGTGCAAAGAATAATTTTATCACCATTTTTGTATGATTTGACATATCTGAAATATCGAACTAATAAATGGTTAAAAATCGGCATGCAAATCTCTAAGGTAGCATCGCAAAGAGATAATAAATAGCGCTCATTTGGCTTTAAGTCTTCATAATCGCTCATGGTATTCCTCTTCTTCTTGCTGGTGACTAAGCATCATTATAGTTAAATTGTTATTTTCTATTGCCATAGTCAAAATTATGTTGCAACCAAATCAAAGAATGTCACTTAGGTTTTGTTATGACTTTCTCATGTCTCATGTTTGTGTCTACCATTGGTTCTTTTGGCTGCACTTGCCCCATGAGCGTTGTTTCCTTTTGTTTAGCACGCATAGCAGCTAAGGCAACTGTTAATTGTGCCTTTGCATGATTTTGACTTTGAGGTCTGGCCTTAGTTAATTTGTTCATGTCTTCTTGTGAAAATGTTGCAGAATTAATAGCATCTAGTTTAGTTGAAAAAGCACGCTCAAATTGACTGTAGGCTTGCTGTAATTTTGATGCCTGTGGCTCTGTTAAATCACTTCGGTTTAAACAAGCTTGCTTTAGATTTTCAGAGATGATTTTCAAATTAATGTCAGAAGGAATGACCCAATCTTGATCGCTATGGGCATCTGCTCGGGTTTCATGAAAATGGATAAGTTCCATGATATCTATGAGATCCGATATCGATTTGTCAGAAGGTTGTTTTAAACAGTCTTTACAAAATTGCATGATGTAAGGGGTTGGACCCATAGAGACTTTACTTTTTTGTGAGATAGTTTTATAGAGGATACGATGAATATCCTCTGGCAAAGTTTGAGCTAAAAATTTAGCTTGTACTTGTGAACTGCTATTTCTAAAAAGTTCATGAAGTTTATGCTTAAGCATGGATATTTCATCTTCTTTGAGCATACAAACTGAAAAGTTAGACTCATCAATCACCCGAAGCTCATCTTTTTTTGTTTGAATATCAATAAGATAGCCATTGAGTGTCCCCAGCTTAGTTTCATCTGGTACAGCAATAGGTGGAGATCCAGAGGATAGCTTATCTGATGCTTCAAGGGTGTCTGACTTTGGTGAGGACACCTGAGGCGGTACAGAAGGGGCAGCAACGCTATAGCTATGAATCGCAAAACTCAAATCACTGTTGACCTGTTTGTAGCCACCTATAATGCTGATGGCTTCTTTCTTATCAGATTCGACTTGGGTAACATCTCGAATAGATTTTGCTGCATTAAAAACTTCCTGTTGTAAGGTTTGAAGCTTTGCAGATAATCTCATGAGGCTTTGTTGGTTAAGCGTAGATGAATCAAGTTCAGTGGTTATGGTTTGAGCGAGAGTCCAAGCAGATTTTCCTGTATGTTCGTCTATCCTGTTTAATTGAGTTGCTCGTTGTAAGAGCGTGTTTGCAATCGCTTTAAGTTGGCATTGAAAATGTAGGCTATAAAGTTCCAATCTAACATCACTTAGATCGTCTTGAGTTTGCGTTGCTTTAAGTTTATCAGAAGCTGCTACCAACGCAACAGATAGAGGATCATCTTGATAAAGATCCAGAACTCTGTCAGTTTTAGTGACAAGGTTTTGCTTTTGTGCTTTAAAATCATCCTGTAAAATTTTAGCGTGGCTTGATTTTAATGATTTAAATTGATCGACAGATGCATCATTAAGTTTGTCTAAAAAATCAATAACTTGTTCAATATGAGCATTAAAATAATCATTTGATCGAGTGCTTGATATCAACTTTTCAAGTTTGCTTCTATCCTCTGAGGCCATCCCTTGCTTAACAGATTCAAGCTGATTCCAGTAACGATGAATGAGCTCTAATTTTTTGCTGGCTATGGATAAAGTCATTCTTTGATTAGGATCGACGTGAGTTAATTGTCGGGCAACTAAAGCTAATTCCTTTTCATAGACATTTTGCTTGAGTAATTGCTGTGGGGAGTCACTTAACACATCGTAAAAGCATCCTAGAACTTGCGTATACGCCATGCCTTGTGCTTGAGTTAATAGGGGGTGGTTATCATAGAATAATGTTGGATCATCAACGGGTTTAACTAGGTTTTGTTTTGTAAGTAGGTCGGGGTTAGTCTGTCGGGCGGGGCTGGCTTATATCGTGT
>CAYGPI010000040.1:0-11549 GCA_964351745.1 uncultured Francisellaceae bacterium | reverse complement strand
GTCATACCTACTGAGAATGCTAATGTCTTTTCAGAGTACTCTTTTGCTTGAACACCAAAGGCTCCCATGAGAACCTCAGGTGCTTCGTATCCAGGGGTTTTTGGCGGGACTGTTTTTGGTTTGATATAGCCGGATTCGTTAACCGTCAAAACGCCACCAAAATCAATGATCATTAGTTCCAATGTTTCAGGATCAACCATAACATTTTGCGATTTGAAATCTGTTAAAATAAAACCTTGCTCTGCAATAGGGACGGCTTTAGATAGTAATTGATAGGCAAGGGGCACTTTTTGGTTTAATGTGAGTTTATTGTCGCCTTGGTCATTGACAATCGATTTGTTCATGTCTTGGCCAGGGCCTAATTTCATGGCTGTCACCGACAACGTATGAGTGTTCATATCCATCATCTTGCTACCTTGATAGACATCGTTTTGAGTTTTTAAACCTTCATTCTCCATGGTAAGCTCTTTGAGAGCTGTTTTATAGCGATGGTCTAGTTTATCAAACATTTGGAATTTTCCAGCGCACCATTGATTATCTTCTAAGGACTGCATGGCAACAACAATACCTTCTTGCCCAATGCCTAGTGGATAGGGAGGGGTAGGATTGTCAATCTTTTTGAGTCGCTCTCGATTCTCTTGGGTAGCTTGTATATGGTCCATGTTGGCATAGCAGCAATAAAGTTTCCCCTCAATATTCATAACGGGGTAGGGGATCTTTGATGTTGGCTGATAGATGTCCTTTTTCGGGTTGTTTTTAAAATATCTTTTTACTTTAGCTATTTCTAGAGGGCTCAATAATTGAGTCGATTTTTGATCAATCATTTGCACAGGTGATAAATTGGGTGGTCTTTTTGCAACGTGATGCAAAGCTTCAGTTTTACTTTTTCTTGACGGTGACGTTTTCTTCTTGGATTGGTTAGATTGAGTGGCTTGTTTTTGAGAAAGTGGATGCACAGTGAATAGCTTTGATTGGGTTAATTGCAAAAATGAATTTGCTTTTTTGCTTTTGTGCGCTCTTTTATCTAAGGATTTAATGACTTTGGCATCGACAGCATGGTTGGGATCTAATTGAAAACCTTTGCCGATTAGTTCACGAGCCACATCATAATGATGATTGATGATAGCAAGCCCAAGAGCGCTTCTCTGTTTTGTGTCTCTAAAGAGAAGATTTGATTTCGTGCTGGCTAGAAGACTAAGGATGATTTTAAGATTCCCTTTTGATGCAGCTCGACATAGATTATGATTGTTTATTGAGGTAACATGCTCAAATTCAAAGCAATCTGTAGCATCATAGATCTGACCATCTTTACCATAGTTAGCATCCAAATAATCTGCAAACCAATTTTTAAAATCACTTTCACTTTTAAAGTAATATACCCCAGTATTTGAGTCTGAATAAATCACACCGTCGGTCCTAAAGGAAACTGACATGGCATGACCTTCCTTTTTACTGTAGACGCCAACAACATAGCTTTCTAAACTGCCTGGCTCTACTTTCTTAAATAATTTGTCAGCGATATATTGGCCATAGGATGTTTTATCATCCTTATTTTTTAATCTATAAAATTGACGGTATCTGCTACTCACTATTTTAGGTGCTGCTTTTATAAGGGATTGTACAAGTTTGCTACCTTTTGCTCTTGCTGAGTCTTTGGCTTTAATGCCACCGTCAAGGTTTGTGAGCCCCATGTAATTTTGGCCGTCGCGTCTTTGCAGATTACCTCGAGCAGGAGCTTGTGTCGATGAATCTTGTCGAGAACGATTTTTCAGGGAGCCAAGGACTTGGTGGACTTGATATTCTGAGACAGATCTATCTATGATGATTTGATCCAAGTAAACTCCCACGAGCCTTTCATCGCCTTGATAGGACCTAGCAAGAATAAGCTCTCGATTAGCTTTAATATTTTGGACGCTTGCATCTAGATTGTTATCTAAGTGCTCTATGATGCGCCTTGAGATGCCGTTACAATGCCCGTCATTGTCGCCGAGAATAGGCATTTTGCCTTGGGAAAATTTGGCGAGCACTTCACCATGATGTTTCTCACATAGAGCGCGGCACTCATTTTGAACTTTATCTTTTGGTTTGGCGAGTTTGCCACGTTCCTGTTGAAATCCTTTAAGAACTTTGTAGAATCTATTGTTTTCTTGTTTCATGTCGTTGAAAGTTGCTAGCTCTTTTGGCGGCCATTTCGACTTGTCTTTTCCATATGTATCGGTGCATTGCTTGTCAAAATCATGAAAAGGATCAATGTGGGTGTAAATGTCTGTGATGATTTCATCATGGCTTTTAAAGGGTGCGCTGAAATCTGGATATTGTTGATGGAAATCTTTAGGGTTATCCTCATAAGCTCGTAGCATTTTTTTTATATCACTATTTTTTTGGTAAATTTTTCGCCCTTGGTCACGTTCTTGTTGACTTAATGGAGCCTTGGGATCTAACTGCTGAGCTTTGGCTATGTCGATATCATTTTGTGCTTTTTCATATAGTATGCATAAGTAAATAGGATCATCATAAAGAAGTGAGCGTTGTGCTTGTTGAATATTGTCTTGATTGGTTTTATATTTTTCTTGTATAACGCTCCACTCTTGAAACAGTAGTGCTGCTTCTTCTTTAACACCGACCGGGCCATTTTCATATAAATCATTTAAGAGATGAACAACACCTGCGTCGTATTGAGTCAGGTCGCCAGCCATATCGATTTGATTAATCATAGCCAGTAGCTGCTTAAATGTGTGCATGCAATCATCGTAGGTTTTTTGTCTATCTGGTCCACGCTGTGAAAAAAGCTTTCTTTTGTGTGTTTTGGCATACACATCTACGATTTCAACGAGCCTTCTTTCCAGGCCAAGAATACCTCGATATTGATTCTCTATTTGTGATTTAGGTTTAGCTTGAGCAATAGGATATGGCATATAAAGCATTTATTTCGAAAGACCTATATTTCAATGTAACATGTTTGTATCAATTAAGTATGATTTATAACAAACTAGGCCTGTTTTTATAACCACAAAAATAATTTATATGTTTTAATTTCAATCACCTACATGTGTGGCTCGCAAGATTAAGTGGTACGTGTGCTTTCACTATTTGGCTGAAAGTGGTGTATTTGCCCAAATCTAGCCAGCGATCCATTTTTTAGACGACCTTTAGATCCTGGAAAAATTTTCACTTAAATTTTTAAGAGCGCATATTTTAAAGCGTAACTATTTAAGCATGCGTTGGTAGGTTCTGTTTGTGATCTTTCAGGAGGTATGGCAATAGCAATAGGGTTATTATCACAAAAAATGCAGTGATAGCTGTGGCCAATGCTTTGATACTGCTCATTGGAAGATATCCTATAATCGCGACTGTCATCATGGCCGAGCCCATATTGATAAAGGACATCATACTCGAGGCATTGGCTTTATCTTTAATCGCATTGGAAGCAAAAAAGGATGCAGCTGGAAATAATACACCACTGAACAGGTAAAGAAACATAGTTGTCATAAAGAACCAGATGGCGCTTGATTGTTGCGTGATAGCTATAACACATAAAGATACTAAACAAGGTGCCATGCCAATGAGGCCAATGTATAAGAGGCGTGCAGGGCCATATTTTTTCATGATATAGGCACTAAAAAATCCACTTGCTAACATGCCAACGGTATTGATTAAGTTCCAATAGCCGTATGATGCCGGGCTAAGATGTAACACTGATTGAGCATATAAAGGTGCAGCACTTGAATAGCCATAAGCCACAGCAGAAACAAGACCAATAATCATAGAGAAGACAACCAGTTGGCTTTGTCTAAGCGTTGCTTGATACCCAGACAATATCTTGAGCGGGTGCAAAGCAATTTTCTCTTTTAAGGTTTCTGGGAATTGCCAAGTCAAGATAAACATCAAAAGGCCATGTATAAGCAGGCATATAAAACAATAATGCCATGGCATATGTTGAGTGATGGTACCACCAATAGAGACTGCAGCCCCAATACCAACCGTAAATGATACAATGGCAAATGACATGGCTCGTTTAGCTTGATCCCTACATAAAAGCTCATTGATTAGAGTAAAGGTACATGATAACCCTGCAGCAGCCCCTAATGCTGTGATAAAGCGACCGAATAGGAGCAATCCATAATTTGAAAGCTTCACTGAAGCGATGCAAAGAATAATCCCGATCAGGTTGATGATGAGGCCTATTCTTAGTGAAAATAGGCGACCAAACCGGTTAGCTATAGGTCCATATATTAACTGCCCAATCACGCTTCCTAGTAAGAAAATAGACATGCTCCACTCTAAGGAGCCATGCTTAAGCGCAAAGCTACTTTCAATTTGTGGTAAGGCAGGTGTGATAATAGCCGCAGAGATAGAGGCTATGCACACATAGCTTAATAGCAAGCTGATTTTGAAGGGACTCATTTTAAAATGGTTCATGCTCTTGTTTTCATGTGGAAGTCTTAAATAGACACTATGATATATTGTTTTGACATATGACATAATAGGCAATATAGTTAACAATTGTTCGCTTTATATTGACAATAGAGGCTTTATGGCGCTAACACTTGCCCATTTTGAGGTTTTTTTAGCAGTGGCTGAAGCAAAGAGCTTTACTGGCGGCGCAAAAAAGCTTGGTAATTCAAAGGCTTCTGTGAGCCAGGCTATACGGCTGCTCGAAAGCTCTCTCCATTTGCCTTTGTTTATCCGCAGCACTAGGCGTGTCAGCCTGACGGATGAGGGAGAATTGCTTTATGTGCAGTGTCAGCGATTAAAATATGAGCTCGACATTGCTCGAGAATTAGTAAAAGACTTTAATACCTCACCGACAGGGACATTAAGAATTAGCTGTAATCCCTATTTTGCAGAATCTCGTTTGTTAAAGATTTTAAAACAATATACTGAGCTTTTTCCAAAGGTTAACATTGAGGTATTAGCTGAAGAGCGCATGCCTAATATGCAAAAAGAGCAAATCGATATTGTTTTTGGCATTAATTGGCCGGCGCCCGAAGATGTGGTGGCTAGAAAAATTGGCACAACAAGGTATGTCTTATGTGCATCGCCTGATTATATTCAAAAATTCGGCATGCCTAAAGATATAAAATCCCTTGAATCACATGATTACATTCCACACAGTGGGCGATCACATGATAATGTTGTTGCAAGTTTAAAACACAAGGTTTCATTAAATTTTTCTCCACAATTGAAAACTAATCATGCATATTTTATGAAAAAATGTGCACTTCAAGGTTTTGGTATCGTACAGCTACACGACTATATGGTGAAAGACGAGTTGAATCATGGCTCTTTAGTCGAAATTTTGCCAGAGCAGATGGATGAGCAGGTTTCCTTATTCGTTTATTACAATAAGTTTAGATTTGTGCAACCAAAAATTAAACAATTTATTCATTTATGTGAGTGCTTGTAATCTGAATATTGATAAAACCATTCGTACGCATTTTTATGGGAGTTGGATTTATATCTTATTTAAAGAGATCTTGCACAGAGAATTAATATAGGGGAAGCTGTTAATTTCATGGATGCTTGTGTGTTCCCAAGCCTTAAAACTCTAGTGAATGCAGTAAGCATATAGTTTTCAGTTAAAAAGCTACTATTTTCATTGATTGATTAGAAAGGAAAATTTATCATGCCTTATATTAACCAAGACCGTCGGGATGAGCTAGAGAGTTTGATTGATATGATGCGTGAAAAGCGCATTGAAGCAGACGGTGACTTGAATTTTTTGTTGTACGCTTTTTGCAAGCGCCATGTGAAACCTTCATACAATAACTATAAGAATTTTTGTGGAGAGTTAAGACAGTGCGTGACTGAAATAGAAAGAAGATTACTGGCGCCCTATGAAGATAAAAAAATCGAAGAAAATGGGGATGTGAAGTAATCTAATAGGTCGCAGAGTTTAGAGGCTTAGATCTAAACTCTGCTATCATGGTGTTATTTAGTTTCTGCTATTAGATTATCATTAAAGCGCTCAACAATGCCGTCTTTAAAGTAGACAACAAGATCTCTTTTAGATTTTAGTTTGTGATTTTCTGTAGCATAAAAAGTATAATGCCAGCTATCTGGATGATAGGTTGTTTTTAACACTGGGCTACCGAGTAAGAAGCGCACTTGATTTTCTGACATGCCAACTTGTAAGCGGCTTATTTGATCATCACTTAAGGCGTTGCCTTGGTCTATTGGTAACGTGTATGCTCCTGGGAAGTATCCGCAACCACTTAGAGAGCCTAAGAAAAGGATGATAGCGAGAGCTTTAAAGGATGGTAGGTGATTGTTATTCATAAAGCTAACCATTGTATTGGTGCACGCTTTTTTTCAGCGAGTACCTAAGATTTTTAAGTTATGCAAGGCTACCATTGTGACTTGTGTTGCGCAAGCGAGATCTTTTAGTTACTAAACTTTTATTGTTTAATGTGTGAGGAAATTCAATTGAGTGGATCAAAGAATGATAACTCTGAGCTTAAGAAGGTCGGGTTAAAAGTTACTTTGCCTAGAATTAAAATTTTACAAATTTTAGAATGTGCCAAAAATCGTCATATGAGTGCAGAAGAGATTTATAAGCAATTGCTTGAGTCTGGTGATGATGTTGGACTTGCAACGGTTTATCGCGTTTTAACGCAGTTTGAAGCTGCAGGTCTTGTGATTCGTCATCATTTCGAAACAGAGCACGCTGTCTTTGAACTTAATGATTCAGAGCATCACGATCATCTTGTGTGTATTAAATGTGGTACAATAGAAGAATTTTTAGATCCAATCATTGAAGAGCGTCAACAAGCTGTGGCCGACAGTATGGATTTTACTATCACAGATCATTACTTATATCTTTATGGGTATTGTAAAAATTGTGAAAAGCCAAAGTCATAGCCTTCTAGAGGCTATGCTAGGCTCAAGTTGAGCATTGTTTTTGTTAAGGATTTACTGACTTTGACGTCTCGGTGAGTCTAGGCCTGGCAAACCTGCTTCGATATCAGATCCTAGCTGGGGTAGGGTGATATAGCCTTGGTTTTCCCTTTGGTATTTTCGATACATCGCCAATCCAAACAATCCAAGGCCAGCAGCAGCGCCGACGCTTGTCATAATGACACTGCCTCTAACCATCGGTACTGTCCAATTATCAGCTATGATATGGGTTTCTATGGGCACACAGTTATCGCCTTGATTCTGAATGCAATTGACGACACCAGAGAATGTAAGGTTTTTTGTATCAACAGAAACGTCAACTTGGGCCATACTGTTAGGGAGTTTTTCTTCGATAATGAGAGCAAGATAGGCGATGGTGCCACAGACACCAGTGACTAATCCGGCTGCTGCGCCAGCTATTGTATAAGCAGTTCCTTTGAAAGCCGTCGCTAATTTATTGGGCATATCCTTAGCCTCATTTTTATATTAAAGTTCATCGAAAAGACTAGCATGTAAAAAATACAGTAGGCAACTGCTTAAGCATGCTCAGCGATTTCCTTTTTACCTAGCAAGGCTTTCGCATTAGCTCTAGCCTGTTTGCTGACATCTAAACCACCAAGCATCCTAGCAACCTCTTCGATACGCTCTTTAGCATTCAATGGTGTGATCGTTGTATTCGTAGATTCCTTTTCATGATTTTTAATCACTTGAAAATGATGATCTCCGAAAGCCGCCACTTGTGGCAAGTGAGTAATACATAAGACTTGAACATTGCGGGCGAGTTGGCTTAAAGCTTGACCTATAATTGCTCCAATCTTGCCCCCTACGCCGACATCAACTTCATCAAAGATTAAAGTCGGAGTATTTTGATATTTGGCTGCAATAAGCTGAATAGCCAGGCTGATACGAGATAGCTCGCCACCAGATACAATTTTTTGAATAGGGCTTAGTGGGTGACCTGGGTTCGTGCTAACAGTGAACTGGATACTTTCTAGCCCGTAAGCGCAAGGCTCTTTGTTTGGCTTAAGCTCGATGGCAAATTGGCCACCTTTAATACCTAAGGGCTCCAACCATAAGGTAATTTCTTTGGCCATTTTCTTTGAAGCTGGGGCTCTAGCTTTACTTAGCTTTAAGGCAACTTTTAAATAATAGTCTTTAGCATCCTTAAGTTGTTCTTTTAGAGACTCCAGTTTGCTATCGGCTCCCTTGAGATCATCCAATTCAGATTTTAAATCTGAGTGGAAAGTCGGCAATTGAAGGACTTCAATTTTATGCTTTCTTGCAACGCTATATATTTGTGATGAGCGGCTTTCTAACTCATCCAGTTTGTCAGAATTTAAGTCCAGTGTTTGTACATAATGATCTAAGTCGCTGAAAGCTTCTTCAACATGAATTTGTGCTGTTTGTAATAGTCCTATGGTTGATTCCAGTTCTGGGTGCCTATTTTTCATAGTGCCGAGTAAGTTTTGGGCTTGTGTCAAACTATCCAAGGCATTTGATGGCTGATTGCCTAGAGCATTAAGACTTTCATCGAGGTTTTGCAAATCTTGTTGAGCGTAAGACAATCTTTTTTGCTCTTTGGTTAGCTCTTCCCATTCGCCTGGTTGCAGCGCTAGTTTGTCTAATTCATCTACCTGGTACTGTAGTAGGACTAAACGACTTGGATCTTGAGAAGTTTTGCTAATAAATAGCTCTATGTCGCGCTCGATGCGCTCGAAGGTTTCATAAGCTTTTTTAACTTGATCTAATAATTTATCATGTTGACCAAACGCATCCATAAGTCTTAATTGCTCAGCAGGTTTAAGAAGCAGCTGATGTTGGTGTTGACCATGAATTTGAATCAGTTGCTCACCAAGCAATCGCAATTGCATGGAAGTTGCTGGACGACCATTGATAAACGCTTTAGAGCGGCCATTTTTATAGATGATGCGTCTAATTAAACAATATGGTTCATCATCTTGGTTTAGCAATTCGCTATCAGCTAGCCATAATAATGCGCCAGGCAAATGGGTCACATCAAAAGTGGCAGTAATATCTGCATGCTCACAATGAGGTCGAACCCATTGAGTATCTGCTCGCTCGCCTAAAGCAAGCGCTAGTGCATCAAGAATAATACTCTTGCCAGCACCTGTCTCACCAGTAATCACACTCATGCATGATGAGAACTCAAGCGTTAAAGATTTAACAACCGCAAAATCATTGATTTGTAATTCAATTAGCATGATGCCTCACTGGTAAATATGCCATCCTAGTTTACTTCTAAGAGTTTGGTAGTAGTCATAACTTTTAGGATGGAGCAGCTGTAAGTTTTCAGAATGTCTTTCTATGAGAATTTCGTCGCCAGGCTCAATATCGGTATGAATTTGTCCGTCATAACTAAATCTTGCTTTAAAAGTACTTTCTCCGCTAACTTTGAGTAAAATTTTACTATCAGCATTAACTGCAATAGGGCGCGAACTTAAGGTATGTGGGTGCATGGGCACTAAAACCATCGCATCAAGGCTTGGGTGTAAAATCGGACCTCCACCAGATAACGCATAGGCGGTGGAGCCAGTCGGTGTGGCAACAATTAAACCGTCTGAGCGATGCCTCGCTACAAATTCATGATTGATGGAGACGTCAAACTCCATCATTCTCGCAACATGGCCTGAGTACAAAACGACGTCATTTAATCCAATGCCTTCAAAAATAGTTTTGTTATGCCTAGAGATCGTAGCTTTGGCTAAAAATCGCTCTTCTTTTAGGAAATCTCCTTGGAGCATTGGGATCAACTCTTCGGCAATGGCTTGTGGTGAAATATCCGTTAGAAATCCTTTTCTGCCACGGTTGATACCAATTACTGGAATTTTCTGATTGACAATGGTGCGGGCTGCTTTCAAAAGACTACCGTCTCCGCCAACGACGATAAGTAAATGACAAACTTTGCCTAACTTATCTTCTGAGGCAGTTTTTACTTTTAAGCCTTTGACAAGAGGGGCGCACGTCTTTTCAATCCAAATGGCTATGTCCAAATCAGATAAACATTGGATTAAAGCATGTAAGGTTGTTTTGACCTCAGGGTTGTTGGGCTTACCCATCAGGCCTATGGTTTTAAATTGGCTCATATATCCTTAAAAACCTAGTTATTCGCGCAATACCTTACATCGAACAGCGCGAGGGTACAAGAAGCATGAAAGTCTTAATTAGCTAAAAAACTAACATACAAGATAGTTTTGTCTTATTTTAAGCTTAGCTACTTTATTAGGTGAGTGTGGGGCTTAATAACAGAGAAAGATTAGGTCGGTTATTTGATAATTTGTCACGCTTAAGAGCGCACTATTTAAAATTTGTGGTGATTGCTAGACAAATGAGTTAATAACCTATATTTTTATGGGCTGTGATGGCGGCAATATAGTTTTGTCGTTGTTTGTCTTGAGAAATTTCACTTCACAAATACTTGAATCTTAAGATTCAGTCACCATATATACACGAAGTAAGAGTAACGACGGGTAATTTTCATGATTGCCTTCACAAGTTTGAGGACAGTATGACAAAAAAGAAGCAAGAAGCACCATCTGAGCAAACTGAAGAGTTAAGTGCAGAGTCACTTAAATCGAAGCTAGATAATCTTGGCTCTGAGCTAGAAAGTGAAACACAGAAGCAAATAGATGGGTTAGTTAAGCAACTGGAAGAAGCAAAAGAGCTAGCTGCTCAAAACTGGGAAAAGCTACTTCGAAAAGAAGCTGAGCTTCAAAACATCAAAAAGAGAGCTGACAACGACGTTAGCAACGCAAGAAAGTTTGGTATTGAGCGATTTGCTCAAGAGTTATTAGCTGTTATTGATAGTTTTGAAATTGCACAGGGTGTCGATGCTAACGATAGCTCCGCAGTAGCTATTAAAGAAGGCATGGATCTCACTCATAAAGCCCTCATTGATGTTTTAGAGAAATTTGGTATTAAAGCGGTTGATCCAATTGGAGAAGCTTTTAATCCTCAGTTTCATGAGGCTATTTCTATGCAAGAAAGTAGTGATGTTGCACCAAATCAAGTGCTTATGGTGATGCAAAAAGGTTTCATGGTGCATGAGCGCGTATTGCGCCCAGCAAGAGTGATTGTTGCTAAAGCAGTTACAGTTGAAGCTGGTGAACAAAAATAGGGTTGAAAATATCAGCCAAGCCCCCATATATGTAATTAACTGAATATAAAAGAAATTTTCTACGGAGACATAAAATGACCAAAAATGTTGTAATTGGTATCGATCTTGGCACAACAAACTCATGTGTTGCGGTGATGGAGGGTGGCAAGCCTAGAGTGATTGAGAATTCAGAAGGGGACAGAACAACGCCTTCTATTGTGGCTTACACTCAAGATGGCGAACGTTTGGTCGGTCAAACAGCAAAACGCCAAGCTGTAACCAATGCTGAAAATACATTTTTTGCTATCAAACGTTTAATTGGTCGCCAATTTACGGATGAAGTGATTAAAAAAGCGCATGTGCCTTATAAGATTGTTAAAGCCGATAATAATGACGCGTGGATTGAAACGAGAGGCGAGAAATTAGCGCCACAACAAATTTCAGCACAAATTTTAACAAAAATGAAAAAGACTGCTGAAGATTATCTTGGTCATGAAGTCACAGAGGCTGTTGTCACTGTACCTGCTTATTTTAATGA
>CAYGPI010000039.1:0-22663 GCA_964351745.1 uncultured Francisellaceae bacterium | reverse complement strand
AAATATGTTGAGAGCGGAGAGGGAGTCATTGGAGGTGGCGTTAAAGATTATGATCAGACAGTTGTTGCCATGTTTGAGGCTGATCCAGTATTTATGAGTGCTGTTAGAGACATGCCAGAAAGTGATTTCCAGGAGCAAATCAGGTTAAACAATGATGATGTTAAAGAAAACATAGCCGCACATGTTGATAGAAATATGGCGGTGAAGTTTGATGAAATCATGAAAAAGCCAAAAGAAAGTAGGGGTCCCTTATTGCAAGAGTTGCATAAGCTGATTGATGATAATCCACAAATTGATTCAGGTAATATAAAAATCATTCTCAAAGGTATGGCATCTGCTAGGTACAAGACAGAAGAGCCATCTCCAGCACCTGAAGTTCTAAATGAACCGACGCCGACATCGAAAAAGAAAGAGCAGCCAAGAAGACATACGTCGCCACTACAAAGACGTAGTCCTGTTGCTAGATCCATTGATAGAAGACGCGCCACGATGTCTGATGCTGAACGTCCAGCGAAACAAACAAGATGGTTCTCACGATTTAGAAGGTCCTCAGTAGAGAAGGATTATAGCAAAAAACTAGTTAAGCGTAACTCTTCTGAACTTGAGCAAATCATTGATGGTCGGGTGCATAATCCTGACGCCAAGAAGTATGCAGATGATTTAAAAGATTTTGCCACACAAAGACTAAGAGACTTGGCGCCTGAAAGTATGCAGAGCAACCCAAGTGCTTTTGATGATTTTGGTGCTGATGAAATTAGATTACAATCGTTTGTCATCAATGATATTTTAAAGCAAGAAAATCCTCAGGATATACAAGATAAATATTTTTTCTATACCAGCACGCTTCATGAATGTTTGAAAAATAATGATTATCACTCCGCGTTTGCTATCTATAACGCTCTAAATAATTTCTCGATAGAGCGTTTAGCAGATCACAAAACCAAATCAGTCAACGGAGAGACTCAGCTAGTCCAAAATGAAAAATCATGCATAAAAGTGAGTGAAAGTGATGCTGCCATTTTTTTGAAATGCACCAAATTGTTTGCTATTGATGGCGTTTTTTCAAATTATGCAACTGCTGTATTGCAAGATCAAGAAAGTCACGAATCATATGTCCCAATGATTTCCAAGCTAAAGAAGAAGTTATTTGAGATTGGAGAAAAATTTAAGGATCCATTGAAGAGCACTCAATCTCAAATATCAGCTTTAGAAAAAAATTCAGAGCGGACACCTGAAGAAGATAATGAATTGTTAGAATTGAAAGAGAAATTAATAAAGATCCATGCAGATAAGGAATCTGCAGTGATAGAAGCAACGCAGGAGTTTGTCAAAGCAAGGGAGTTGGTTGTTGATCAACATCAAACGCTCGACTCTTCAATTCAAGAGCAGCTTTATGAGACGCCACTGATGATGTCGGATAAGCAGTATGACAAGATGAGCCAAGCTGTGATGCCTAGAGGAGATGGTGAGAGGTTTTCAGCGAAGCATGAAGATCTTTTAACTAAGAGCCTAAAAGAGGATTTTCAAAGTCTAGAAGCTGATCTTGTTGAGAGTAGGGAAGTTCTTGCAACAGTCAAACCTGCATCGATGTCAGCTGCACGTCAAAAGAATGATACTTTAGAGCATCAGATGGCAAACACGTTAGATTTCTTAAGGGTGCTGAGTACGACTAGTGATGATGCTAAAGCTTTTTTAGAAGAGCGTGGTATTCCCTTAAAGCGGGTGATTCATGAATTTGATGATATAGCAGCTGAAGTGGCAAGGGATATAAAGAAAGAACTAGATACAAAGCCTCCCCAAGACGATTCGCTGAACGATGATCAATTAGTGGCCAGAGGAGAAGTGCCAGCTCAAGGGTTAAGTGAAGCTGATGAGAAAGCGCTGGATGATATCGTTGTTGAGATGAATGAGTTGTCACAGGAAATGGCTGCTGAACTAAAGGCAGATTTTGATGATAGATCAGCTGCTTTTGAAAAAATAGAATCGCATTTGTCCATGAAGACAATAAGTGGGATAGGTGAAAATGGTATGATGATTTACAAGGATAGTAGAAAGGGGTTTGATAATCGTAACGTGATGGCTCGCGTGATTGATGCTTATAAGAAAAATCCAGAAAATGTACCTGAAGCTGTTTTTCAGCAGTTCATTCAAGGGGCGATGAATGATGGTGTTAAGGGTTTAGAAGACTACTTGAAAAGTCCTGATATACCAGTGCAGACACGACCTGTCGAGCCAAAAAATGACGGCCCAATTGAAAGAAAAAGTGAGGCCGCCTCATCGGCTCCTGTCATGGGGTCCGAGCAGACTTCTGAAAGATCTAGAAAACCGCGTAAATTGACGTTTCATTCATTAGGCCAGCACCGCCAAAAAGAGTCTGGAGATATGGTGTTACCCATGAGAGTACAAAAGTCACCTCCTGTTGAGTCTCCAGAGAGTTTAGATGTATTATCCGCATTAGTGCAGGACTTACAGGCACTGAAAAGTGTCCTGGCTGAGCATAGTGAAACTATAAAGGCTGATCTTGCAAACATTGATTCTAGTAAGATGAGAGGCCGCCCTTTATCAGAGGGATTAAGCAATTTAGGTATCTCTATGCCGACTTCACTTGAAGGTTTCCTTAACAAATCTGTTCGTAGTTCGCTACAAGTTGACGATGCTGTGGTTAAGATTGATGATGCTTTAAGTAGCTTAGTAGAGCGAAAACAAGCTTACGATAATGATGAAAATAAAGATGCTAAGCGGTTGACAGTGGCGGTTGAGCAGGCTTGCTCAAGTCTTGGGATTAAAGTTCCAGAGGCGAAAGCTGATGAACCCAAACCTAACGCTCAGCGTAATCGATAAGGACTTATTGAGCTTCACCAAATCTATTAGTCACAAGTTCTTCTAGAGCTGTAAGCGCCGAGTCTTCATCATCGCCTGAGACAGCTATTTCTATCCATGTTTGTTGACTTGCCGCAAGCATCATAACACCCATAATGCTTTTTCCGTTGACACGCTTTCCATCTTTAGAGACTTCAATTTGGCATGTGAAGTTAGATGCTTTTTGCACAAACTTGGCAGCAGCACGAGCGTGTAGCCCTAATTTATTAATTATCTGAACTTGCTTTCTTATCATTGGGATCTTTTTTTGTCGTTAAACGAGTGACGAGTTTGTGATTGAGTCTTGCTCTAGTATCTTTGACTGGCTCTAATATCCCTTCACGCCCAGCGTTTAAGGCTTTGATGGCTAACACGTCCAGGGAGAGATCTGGGTAATTGAAAACTCTAAAAAGCATGGGCAAATTGACACCAGAAACAATCCTGACTTCTTTTTTTTGTGACATGAGTCTTTGTGCGATATTACAGGGGGTTGAACCAATCATATCGGTAAAAACTAAGACTCCATCGCCTTGGTCGAGCTCATTAACCATTTTTTCCGCTTGGCTACTGAGTAACTCTGGGTCTGGCTCTTTATCAATTGATAGTTCTTTCATGGCCATAGCTTCATGGCCAAAAGTATTGATAAGCGTCGTCATCAGCGATAAGCCGATCCCACTATGGGTGATAAATAGTATGCTAACAGTCATGGTGTTGGTGACAAATCTCTATGTCTAATTTGAACTTGGTTAGAGTTTTTACTCATGGATTGGACGATTTTTTCTGCAACGTACACTGAGCGGTGTTGACCGCCAGTGCAACCAATCCCAACAGTTAAGTAACTTCTATTATCTGCTTTAAACTTTGGTATCCAAGTTTCTAAAAAATTTAAGATATCTTCTATCATTAAGTTTACTTCAGGTTGGCCTTCAAGGAAATCCTCAATAGGCTGATCTTTACCAGAATAGGCTCTTAAACTTGGCTGCCAATATGGATTAGGTAAGCACCTTACGTCAAAAATAAAATCAGCTTCACAAGGCATGCCATGTTTGAAGCCAAAAGATTTAAATAAAACTTGGAGTTGGTTGTTTGAGTCAGGTGCAACTCGCTCTCGAATGAGCGCTATTAATTGATGTTTTGATAATCTTGTTGTGTCTATCGTTAAGTCAGCCATGTTAGATAAAGGGCTTAGCAATAACTGCTCTTGTTTTAACGCTTCTTGAAGAGGCATTTGGCTATTGGTCAAGGGGTGCTTTCTTTTTGTTTCACTAAAACGAGTGAGGATCGTTCTGTCTTGAGCGTCGAGATAAACGATGTCACACCGTAGCCCTGGTTTTTTAACTTGTGCAATCACCTTTTTCAGGTCGGCGATATTTTTCGGCAGATTTCTAGCGTCAATACTAACAGCGAGTAATGATTGCTCATTTGAGATGGTTCGAATAAGCTCAGGAAGCATATTAACTGGTAAGTTGTCTACACAATAAAAGCCAAAATCTTCAAGGGCATTTAGAGAAATGGTTTTACCAGATCCTGAGCGACCACTTAATATTAGTATGTGCACCTTGCAGCTCCAATATTCTTATTGAGGTCGTTTTTAAGATTACTATTTAAGTCATTCATTTTCTTTACAACCGATAAGAACAAACTCATTCGCTCTTGTCTTCCCATAGAACTTGAAATGGGGACTAAACATTCTGGTATTTTTAAGCCTAAAATGTATTCGCCAATGATTGTAGGAGTCTTAGGAGTGGAAAGCAAGCCTGTTTCTGGCTTAAATAGATGCAAAACAAAAGTTAACTGACTCTTTTGTTTTATGGCTTGAGGCCCAAAAAGATGACAGATATTGAGGTGTTTAGAAGTCATTAAATAGCCTCGGTTTTTTTTAGGAGAAAAGCCGAAAATATGAGAGTTTTTTTTTTGAGGATAACCGTGTCATCAGCAATCAGCTTGTAACCACTAGCAAGCAGGTCAAAGGCGAGATGGCTTTTGCCAATGCCTGATTGCCCTGTGATTAAGACCGTGCTCTCATCCCCATTAACAAGGGTGCCATGGACACAAGTTATCGATGCGTTCACAAAGTTGTGGCTTCTTGATAGAGCATTTCCCGCTGAGAAGTTTGTCTAAGCTTGTCTCTAAAGGAAGCAGAAGAGAGTTTACCTGCAATGGTAGATAAGAGCTGTAAATGTTGCTCCTGGGCTTCTTTGGGGACCGTGAGTGCAAAGATGATATCAACAGGTATTTTGTCAGGGCTATCAAAATCGATAGGATCATTAAGTAAAATCAATGCCCCAATAGCATGCTCAGTGGTTTCAAGCCGACAATGAGGAATAGCGCAGCCATGACCCACACCGGTTGAGCCTAAGCGCTCACGATCTATCAAGGCATCAAAGATGCAATTGGGCTGAATTTGTGGAAATTCGCCAGCAATCGTTTGCGCGACTAGCTCAAGACACTTTTTTTTGCTGCTAACATTAGCACGATAGCATGTTCGTGATAGTGATAAAATGTCGTTTAAAGATTTTGCTATCATAGTTAGTTATTTAATTTCGCCATCACCGTGATCAGATAACTTCTCTTTATGCTTAATCACTTGTCTTTCAAGTTTGTCTATCAGAGCATCAATCGCTGCATACATATCTTCGGCTTCTGCATGAGCATGAATATCTCCGCGAGCTAGATGGACATGAGCTTCTGCTTTTTGGTGTATTTGTTTTTCCACGGTTAATACTACATGTATATTCGTAATGTTATTAAATCTGCGTGTTAGCTTTTGCATTTTATCTTCAACATAAGCTTTAAGAGGGGCAGTTATTTCGACGTGATGTCCTGTGATATTTATTTGCATCATTATTTTCCTTATTTAAACTAATCTTTTTCTTTCGTTGGATGGAGGGATGCGCATGGCTTCTCTATATTTAGCAATGGTTCTTCTTGCTATATTAATTCCTGAATCCTTTAAAATGTCGGCAATTTTACTATCACTTAATGGTTTTGTTTTGGTTTCTTCTGAAATCGTTTTTTTTATGAGAGCTCTGATTGCTGTTGAGGAGCATTCTTCTCCATCTTGGTTTTGCACATGCGAAGAAAAGAAATATTTTAACTCAAATGTGCCTCGAGGCGTATGTAAATATTTTTTTGTCGTGACTCGCGAAACGGTTGACTCATGCATGTTAATCTGAGATGCGACATCATGCAAGATCATTGGCTTCATCATATGCTCACCATGCTCAAAAAATTCAATTTGGTGATCGATAATAGATCGGACCACTTTAAGTAAAGTATCGTGTCTATTTTGAAGACTTTTCAGGAACCACCTTGCTTCTTGGAGCTGATCTTTTAAATATACATTATCGGTACTATTGTCTGCTCTTTTTATGAGTTGAGCATATTGCTGATTAATGTTGAGTTTGGGTGTGTTGTTGGGATTTAGCTCTGCAACCCATTCCCCTTGATTCTTATAGACGTAAGCATCTGGGATAATGTAGTCGGGCTCCTTGTGTCCAATTTCGCTACCGGGTCTTGGGTTCAAAGTTTGAATAAAGCGGATGATATTGGAAAGCTCTGACTCTTCCACTTTAAGCTTTCTTCGAAGCTGGACATAATCTTTCTTAGCCATTAGATCAATGTATTTATCAATGCAAAGCTTTGCATGAGCCAGCCAGGGAGTTTCAGGTGGCATGTGATTTAATTGAACCATCAAGCATTCTGTAAGGTCACGAGAGCCCACGCCTAGTGGATCAAAATGTTGGATGCGATGCAAGACAGCGATGACCTCATCCATTTCTACAGGTTCTTCAGACAGAATAATCTGGGCAATATCTTCAAGATTGGTTTCTAAGAAGCCATCCTCATTAATGCCATCAATGATGGCTACAGCAATTTGTTGGTCAGTGTTAGAAAAATTGGTTAACTGCATTTGCCATATGAGGTGATCTTTTAGGGTCAACTCTTCCGCTCTTTGAGCCTCAAAATCTTCGCTATGCTGTCCTTTTGATGTGGGATAAGACATTTTGTCTTCCCATGAGTTATCTATGTGCTGCGCTTTTTCGTCTTGATTTTTGGAATCTTCTGAATCTTGATTTTTTTCACCATTGATATTTTTATCTTCAGCTGGGGGCTCTTTCTGTTCATCTTGCAGTTCAATTAAGGGGTTGCTGTCTATGGCTGCTTGAATTTCAGATTGTAGATCTAAGCTTGATAACTGCAATAGTTTTATTGCCTGCTGAAGCTGCGGGGTCATGGTCAGCTGCTGACCAATTTTTAGTTGCAATGCTGGTTTTACAGACAAGGGCTCTACTCCAGAACATTTGTTTATTTTATATCATACGAAAAACTACAAGAGGTTGCTTCCTTTTCATGAATATAGTTTATAAGCTAAAAGACTCGCCAAGGTAGACTTGTTTAACTTGCTTATTTTCCATGACAGTTTTTGGCGGTCCACTAGCTATGACAAGTCCTTCGCTAACTATTGTTGCTGAGCAGCATATATCCAGGGTCTCACGCACGTTGTGATCAGTAATTAGCACACCAATGCCTTTCGTCGCTAATTGCGCAATTTCCTTTTTTATATCCATCACTGAAATAGGATCAACACCAGCAAAGGGCTCATCAAGTAATATAAATTTGGGGTCACAAGCTAGTGCTCTAGCAATTTCGCAGCGCCTTCTTTCGCCACCTGATAAGCTAATGCCTAAGCTATCGCGCACAGGATTCAAATGGAATTCTTGAATAAGCTCTTCTAATCGATCTTGTCTGTCTTTTTTTGAAAAATTCTTGCGCGATTCTAGTATAGCTAGGATATTTTGCTCTACGGTAAGTTTTCTAAAAATAGAAGCTTCTTGGGGAAGGTAGCCTAGGCCAAGCTGAGACCTCATGTGCATAGGTGAAGCCGTGATATCTTGGTTATTTAACAAAACTTGCCCGCCAGAGGGTTTGATAAGACCAATGATCATATAAAAACAAGTTGTTTTTCCGGCACCATTGGGCCCTAGCAGTCCTATCACTTCACCTGAGCGAATGGATAAGCTTATGTCTTTGACAACTCGTCTTGTTTTGTAAGATTTGGTTAAATGCTTAGTGATTAAGTGATGATTCATGGCTTATTCTTTGTGCTCCATTGAGATGCACTGGTTGCTCCAAAGATCAACTTAGGCCGCACAGAGTCACTTTTTTCAGCGTAAACACTTTGGTTATTAAAGTTAAATCGAATGATTGGGCCTTCAAAGAGATCACCACCATAGTTGAGCTCAGCTTTTTGACTCAGCATGATTGTATTTTGTTTTAGATGAAATTGAATTTTTTCTGCATTGCCCTGAATGGAGGATGAGTTTTCGGTGAGTTGGCCATCGAAGGTTGCAGGATTGCCTATGGCGACTAATTCACTGACTTCTCCAGATTCGGATTTAAACAAAGTGAGCTCGTCTGCGGTCAAAACTCTATCTTGCCAATGAACCACAACATGTCCTTTATGCACCATTTTTCCATGTTGATGATCGTATCTAGCCGTGTCAGATTCAATTTGAATAGAGCCTAGGGCGAAACAACACGTCGCCGCGAACTGTGTCAGCAATAAGAATGATTTAATCATCTGTTGGCATTTCATAATAACTTGTTACTTCCTTTTTTAAATCGACTAGTCCTAGTTTTAGATCGCCATGCACACCTTGACTTTCTATAAGCAAGTTTCCAGAAAAGATACTAACAGGTGCATCACTGACCACTAATTCCTTTAAAGGGAAAATGCTAAGGCTGTCAGTTTGCATGCGCCAATTATTTGGTGCATCTTGATCTACATTGATTTCAACATGGTTTTTTAAATCAATTCTTTCAAAGGAATGCTCTTTTGAATGAAAGCTCTTTCCTGAATTCGCCTTAATTGTCCAGAGCAAGTTGTCGCGATGTAGCGCTAATTCTGGAAATCTGAGTGACATAAAATCCTCACCTTGGATATGGTAGACACCCTCGATATTGAGTTTCTCAACAATTTTTCCTGTTTTATCAAATCGTATCGCTTTTGCCCCTAACATATATTCATCTATTTGATTTTTTTGAGGGATGGGAGCAGGGCTTGGCCTAACAAGTTTGGGCAAAAGCCAATTTAATCCTGCGACAAAGGCCAAAAACAAGCCAAAACCCACCCATCTTTTAAACAACGAGCTCAATTATATAATCCCAGCTTTTAGTAGATCATGCATGTTAAAGGCACCGACGAGATTCTGATCGTTATCAACCACTAAAATAGCATTGATTTTTCGAGTTTCCATGACCCGTAAAGCTTCACCTGCAAGAATTTGTTTTTGAAGAACTTCACAATTTTTAGTCATCACTTGCTCAATCGGGATGTCAAGACTTACCTGTTTATCAAAAGCACGCCTTAGATCACCATCCGTGAAAATACCCATGACTTTATTATGCTCATTTACAATGGCTGTGATACCTAAGCGAGCTCTTGTCATTTCAATGAGAGCCTCTTTTAAGAGAGCGCCGATGGTGACTTTAGGAATATCATGACCTGTGTGCATAAGCTGCTCAACGGTGAGCAAAAGTCGTCTTCCCAAACTGCCACCTGGATGCGAGAAAGCAAAATCTTCTTTGCTAAAACCGCGAGCATCCAAAAGACCGATTGCCAGCGCATCGCCCATGGCGAGCATGGCTGTTGTACTCGTTGTTGGCGCTAAACCTAGAGAGCATGCCTCTGTCTCTACAGAGACATCTAAGTGAATGTTGGCGCTAGTTGCTAATCGTGACTTTGGATTGCCCGTCATAGATATCATTGGAATACCAAAACGCTTGAGTGGTGGCAATAAATTAAGCATTTCTTGTGTTTCGCCAGAATAGGATAAGCAAAGCACCACATCTTGGTTGGTTATCATGCCAAGGTCGCCGTGACTAGCTTCAGCTGGATGCACAAAGAAAGCAGGTGTGCCCGTACTAGCCAAAGTTGCAGCAATCTTAGAGCCAATATGCCCTGATTTACCCATACCAATAACAATAACACGCCCTTTGCAACTTAAAATAGCTTTAGAAGCATCAACAAAAGAATGAGATATCCTTGAGGACAAATTCTTAATGGCTTCTGCCTCAAGCTCTATGACTTTTTGACCTCTTACGATAAGAGACTCGGCAATGGCATCCATATTTATGACCTTATATGATTATTTTAATTTTAAAGCATTCTAGCATCATTGTGCTTGCTTGCGAAGGATATTGGAAAGTTGGCTGATTCTAACGCTTGGATTATTTATTGAGTTCCAAAGACGATGATTTTTGATTTTTGTACAAGATGGGTTTTGTTCTAAATCTGCCTGATTGAGCCTGAACCCTTGAGAGCCGGGATCGTTTTGAAACAGATCTGTCATGGAATCGTTTTCCTGAATATTAGACTGGCAAGGTAGAGCACGTAGATA
The DNA here is from genome assembly GCA_964351745.1 of uncultured Francisellaceae bacterium. Classification (GTDB taxonomy): domain Bacteria; phylum Pseudomonadota; class Gammaproteobacteria; order Berkiellales; family Berkiellaceae; genus CAYNJF01. Next base: position 12,401 of record CAYGPI010000039.1, on the reverse strand, counting down.
AGACATAAGATGGTGCCAGCAGGCCGTCCTATCATTTTATTTTTTTTATTGGCAAAGCCTAGTAAGAAAAATATAAGCGTTAGGAAAAGCATTAATGGGATGTCTCGATAAAGAATCGCCTTTTCTAATAGGGTACCTTGATTGATGTAAGCCGGTGCACAAAGGACAGCTGTAAGGTTGTAAATATTAGAGCCAATGACATTACCTATCACAATGCCATATTGTTTTTGCTTTGTTGCTGCAAAAGAAGCCGCAAGCTCAGGTAAACTGGTGCCGATAGCAACAATGGTTAAGCCAATGATGGATTCAGGTATCTTGAGAATATGAGCTATTTCCACAGCACTATAAACGAGAGACTTCGCACTAAGCAGTAAAAGAGCTAATCCAATCGTGACCCATACGATTGAGCGGGCAAGTGACATGCTTATCTCTTCTGAAATGGCCAATGACGTATCATTGTGTGTTGCTCTTGAGCTATAGCCTTTTATAACTAGCCATATGGTGAATATGATGCTGCTTAGAAGCATCACACTGCCGGTAAACCATGAAAGTCCACATTGCCACACCAGTAAGCTAATTCCAAAACTAACAATGATAAGCGAAATAAGTTCTTGGTTTACTTCACCTGTTTTAATCCGTAATGGCTGCAAGATTGCGCAACAACCAATAACTAATGCAATATTGGCAATATTAGAGCCGATAGCATTACCTATGGCTAGACTTGGACTGTTTTCAATACTTGAAAAGATAGAAACTATAATTTCAGGAGCTGATGTACCTAAGGCTATAATGGTTAAGCCAATAACAATTGGTGCTACGTTTAGATTTTTGGCTAAGGAGCATGCTGATAGTACAATTTTATCAGCACTCCAGGCTAAGATAGCGCAGCTAAATATAATATTTAGTAAATTAAGTAACATTTTTTTGACCCTTGTATGAATAAATATGATAAATTGTTTTTACCAAGTTATCGAAAATAAATATGAAGCAACCAACTAACAACATTATAGAAGTTCAAAACGTCAATTTCTGGCGAGGCGATAGACTTATCTTTGATGACGTCAGCATTGAAGTTGCCAGGGGTAAAGTGACAGCGATTATGGGCCCTAGTGGATCCGGAAAAACAACGTTGTTGCGCCTTATTGGAGGCCAAATACAACCTGAAAAAGGTCATATTTGGGTGAATGGATATGACGTTCCTTTATTAAGTCGAGATAACTTGTATAAAGTTCGGCGCTCTATGGGCATGCTTTTTCAAAGTGGCGCATTATTTAGTGATTTATCTGTTTTTGATAATGTGGCCTTTCCGTTACGAGAGCACACAAGCTTATCTGAAACTATGATCCGTGATTTAGTTTATATGAAATTACATGCCGTTGGATTAAGAGGCGCAAGAGCCCTGATGCCACAAGAATTATCTGGTGGTATGCAAAGAAGGGCAGCGCTCGCAAGAACGATAGCATTAGATCCAAGTATTATTTTGTATGATGAGCCCTTTGCAGGACAAGATCCAATTTCTATGGGTATGCTTGTGCAATTGATTCGATTGTTAAACGATGCTTTGGGTATGACCACAGTGATTGTTTCGCATGATGTTGCTGAAACTTGCAGTATTGCTGATTATGCTTATGTTGTGGCTGATGGCAGGGTAATCGGCTCTGGTACGCCCCAAGAGCTCATGAAGAGTGACTCTAGTTGGGTAAGACAATTTATGCAAGGTCTACCTGATGGCCCAGTGCCTTTCCATTATCCAGCACAAGATTATAAAACTGACTTGATGGATGGTAAATCGCGGTGATAAGACAGATACAAAATCTTGGACGCCACGGTCTTAGTATGTTTCAAGATGTGGGTCATACTGGGATATTTTTATTTCATACTTTGATAGGAAAGCCAAAGCCAGTCGCATCTTTTAGGCTTTTAGTGCAACAACTGTATTCGATTGGGTATTTATCGCTACTTATTATTGTTGTTTCTGGTCTGTTTATAGGTATGGTTTTGGGTCTCCAAGGCTATACTATATTAGTTAAATTTGGCGCTGAATACGCCTTGGGTCAGTTAATTTCACTTAGCTTGGTTAGAGAGCTAGGCCCTGTCGTTTCAGCTCTTCTGTTTGCTGGTCGGGCTGGCTCTGCGATAACAGCTGAGATAGGATTGATGAAAGCGACTGATCAGTTGGCCAGCATGGAAATGCTCGGCGTTGATCCTTTAAGGAGAATTGTTGCGCCTAGATTTTGGGCTGGTCAAATATCCTTACCAATTTTAGCATTAATATTTAGTACTGTAGCTATTTTGGGTGGATACATTGTTGGCGTTGAATGGTTAGGCGTTGATGGTGGAGCCTTTTGGGGTAATATGCAGGCAGCTGTTAATTTTCGAGAAGATATCGTTAATGGCATTATAAAAAGTTGCTGCTTTGCAACGGTCATCACATGGATTGCAGTTTATCAAGGCTTTCAATGCCCACCTAGCTCAGAAGGTATTGGCCGCTCGACGACGAGAACAGTCGTATATTCATCGTTAGCTATCTTAGGTATGGACTTTTTTCTCACCGCCGTGATGTTTGGAGATTTGCACTAATGGCAAAACGCAGCATAGAAATAGCCGTCGGCTTTTTTATCTTATTTGGGTTTATCAGCTTAATCATTTTAGCAGTAAGAGTTAGTGGGTTAAGTGATATATATTCAGGGCATGAAGGTTTTGTCGTTACGGCCGATTTTACTAAGGTAGGGGGCTTAAAGCCTCGCTCCAGAGTGACTATCGGTGGGGTTCAGGTTGGACGTGTGACATCTATTCGCTTAAATCAGGATGAGGAAAGTGATAACGTCTTTTATGTGCCTCGTGTAACCCTGGTCTTGGATAAAACTGTTAGTAACCTTCCTAAGGTAACAAAAGCACAAATTTTAACAGCAGGCTTGTTAGGTGACAACTACATTGAGTTAGAGCCCGGTTTTTTTGAAGAAGAGGGCGAGAAAGAGTATTTGGCTGAACACGGTCATATTCCAGAGGAGAATACATTGTCTCCAGTCGGGCTTGAAGACATTATTGCTCACTTTGTTTCATCAGAAGCAAGTGGCTTAGATTAATTTGATATCGGGGTGTTTATGCGTATTCGTCATTGGGCTATTGGCATATTAAGTTTGTTTTTTTTGATTGGTAGTGTTCAGGCTATTGAGCGCCCAGAAGTTTTGTTGGAAGAAATTACACAGCAAATGCTTGGAGCTCTGAAGAAAAATGATGCCCAAATAAAAAAGGATTCCTCGAAGTTAGTGTCCATCATTGACGATATCTTAATACCGCATGTCGATCTCTATGATATGTCGAGATGGGTTGTAGGGCGCAATGCATGGTTAAAAGCAGATCGCGCTCAAAGAAAAAGGTTTGCCGAAGAGTTTAAAGATCTTATGATTAGAACTTACGCCTCATCTTTAACGGCTTATTCAAACCAAACGATTATGTATACACCTGTTAGGGGTGATGTTGCCGGTAAGAAAAGAGTTCAAGTATCCAGTCGCATCTTAGAGTCTGGCAGGGCACCTATCAACGTGACCTATCGGTTAGTTCAGAAGGATGGTAAGTGGCGTGTCTACGATATTATCATTGAAGGTGTTAGCCTTTTAAAAGGATTCAAATCCCAATTCGCGCAAGATATTAAACAGCAAGGCTTGGATGTGGTTATTGCTAAAATGAAAAAACATAATCAAAAACCTCTTTTATGAATACAATTAAAATAGAAAAAATAGTTGACGCCCTATTGTTTAAGGGCGTTTTAACTTTTGAGACTAGCGAAAAAGCATTAGAAGCCTTGAAAAAGCATTTTCCTGAGAGTGGTGATGTTTGTTTAGATTTTGGTGGCGTTACAAAGAGTGATAGCTCCGCATTAGCGTTATTAACAGAATTGCTTCGTCGTGCAAATGCTACAAGCGTGAACCTAAAAATTAGAAATATGCCTAGAAAACTGATGGATTTAGCCAGAGTAAGTGGTCTAGATAGTATCCTCCCAATTCAAGAGTAACCATGTATTTTATATACTGTTTTATCTTACTAATGTTTGTCTATGTGCTTCCTGGTCTGGCTGTCTTTCCTAGACTTTGCTTATCCCCAAGAACTTGTTTTGCGATACCTCTTTTAAGCGTAGGTCTCATTTATATACTGGTGAGTCTATTGCAGTGGTTAAACTTATATCATACTCAAAGCGCCGTTGTTATAAGTTTAATGTTCTTAATTCTAAGTCTTTATCATTTAATAAAAACCATACCTAAGGCTACATTTGAATGGGAAAAGTGCGATAAATTTGTGTGGTTTTTTATTCTGTGCTTGATGATGCCTTATTTCATAAAGCTGGGTACAGAGGCTTTTGAGCGTGGTGATGAAATTTATAGCTGGAATTATTGGGCGTTACAGCATCTATATGGGGAGCCGTTAGACTTTTTCCATACAGGTGCGACTTACCCACAACTGTTCCCAAAAATCATAAGTTACTGTTATTTATTGCTTGGAGACATACAACTTCAATGCCCGACAAAAGCCATGTTAGGCATGTTTCCTTTGTGCATGCTAGGCGCATGGGCAAGTGTTTTAGCACCTTTTAATTATAAAAGAGTGGCTCTATTTTTATTTGGGGCTCTCTATGTTGTTGCAGGCCTGAAACTAGAGCAATTTTTCAATGATGGATATGCCGATCCAGTGATGACCTCGGCCTTAGTCGTTTCTATGGCTTTAGCTTTTCAAGCCACCATTTTGTATCGATCTGAGCAAGAGCAAATCAGCCAATTTAAACTTCTTGCCTTGAGTGTCTTTATCGGGTTTGTAGCGTGTGCCACAAAACAGCCTGCTTTCATGTGGTGCAGTTTGATCTTGCCGTTATATATCTTCATTGAAGGAATCAAGCATCAAGAAAAATATTGGTTTTTTTTGGCTTTGGCTTCAATTGGGTTAGCAGCATTATGGCTAGCGACAGAAGGCGGGCAATTTTATAAAAACGAAGGAGTCATCTTTTTATCTTTTGAAGGACGAGGTTATGTTCAGCAGTTCATTCACGTCTTCCATCGTTATCTCATAAAAACGCCATTGTTGTTAGTTTTCTTTATCGTTACTGCATTTTTAGTTAAATCCCGCCAAACGAGGTTTATATATTATGCTTTTGTCTTGCCTCAAACTTTTTTGTGGTTAATGTTTGGAGCTTATCAACTTCGATTGGGGCAGCACGTCATCAGTGTTGGCGCTCTATTATGCTTTTTGAGTGTTAGAGATTCACAGTATTCTTTTGGGCATCCTATGTTGAGCCAATGGTTAAAAGAGAATCATAAAAAGTGCGCAACGATTTTTGCTTCACTAAGTCTCGTTGCTTGCATTGGATTGTTGATAAAAATTGAACTCAAAGACAAACCAGGGCTTGATTATAAACAAGGTGGAAGAGTTAGTTTAGAGCGTTACTTTAAAGCAGATGCTCAAAAAGTTTATGATGAAATTTATTTAAATAAGGATGCTTTGCTTTGGGTGCCAAGTCGTTACATTTATGGCATTTTCTATAAACATACGAAGCTGACGACACCAGACTATGCTCTTTATCATGATTACAACCAAGCAGCACTTGTTTCCGAATTTAGAAAAAAGTTGCCTGACTATGTGTTTACAGTGAGTGAAGAGATCATTGATGGGCCAGCCTCTAAAGCCTTGTCTCAGGTTGTAGAAAATTGTCCTAATAGTTTCAGTGTTTTTGCATCTCCACCAAATAAATTTAATTATACCACCTACCAAGTAGATAAAATAATCCTAGCTCATGATCCATGTCTGTCAAATTTAATAGCTAATAAAGGTTGAGTTCTAGCTATATGATTCCTTTTGCCCTTAGAAGTAGATATGATGTGTTATCTTAAGATTTACAACTTGGTTTATTGGCAAACTGAACATGGATATTGAAGAATTAAAAAAATTGGTAGTTGAAGCTTTTCCTAGTGCAACTGTTGAGGTTACTGGAGACGGTTACCATCATGAAGTCATCGTTGTGTCAGAGATTTTTGAAAATCAATCTTTAGTCAATCGACAAAAAAGTATTTACAAAGTGCTATCGTCACAAATTCAATCCGGTGAGCTGCATGCCTTAAGCATAAAGGCTAAAACGCCAGCTGAATGGCAGGCCTAATTAGGAATAATATGGATAAACATTTAATTTTTGGTGGCAAGCCACTTAATGGTGAAGTGCGGATTTCTGGAGCAAAGAATTCTGTTTTGCCAATCTTGGCTGGCGGTCTTCTCGCTGATGAGCCTGTCATTGTTAGTAACATACCTCATTTAAATGATGTAACGACGATGATGGCTTTATTAGGTCAGATGGGTGTGAAGTTAACTGTCTTAGAAGGTATGACTATTGAAGTAGACGCAAGAAGGACCTCAAACTTTATTGCTCCCTATGACTTAGTCCGCACGATGCGTGCTTCTATTTTAGTGCTAGGGCCTTTGGTGTCGCGCTTTGGTTATGCATTAGTATCATTTCCTGGTGGCTGCGCCATTGGGCCTCGCCCAGTTGATTTCCATGTCGAAGGATTGCGCCAAATGGGGGCTGATATCGCAATTAAAGGTGGCTACATTGAAGCTCACGCACCAAATGGATTAACTGGCGCTAACATCAAATTTGATGTTGTTACGGTGACAGGCACAGAAAATTTAATGATGGCAGCAACCTTGGCCAAAGGTACGACAACTTTAGAAAATGCAGCATGTGAACCTGAGGTGGTTGATCTTGCTGGTTTCTTAAACACTTTAGGCGCTAATATTCAAGGCGCGGGTACCTCAACCATAACCATTGAAGGTGTTGAGAAACTTTGCGGGGGCCGTTATTCCGTTTTACCAGATAGAGTTGAAAGCGGAACTTATTTGGTAGCTGCGGCGATTACTGGTGGGAAAATCAAATTAAAGAAAACAGATGCTTCGTTATTAACCATTGTATTGGATAAGCTAAGAGAAGCTGGTGCTGAAATCATCATTGAAGGCGATACTATTACGCTTGATATGCACGGGAAACGAGTGAAAGCAGTCAATATAGATACTGCGCCATATCCTGGATTTCCAACAGATATGCAAGCCCAGTTTATGGCTCTAAATGCCGTTGCTGAGGGTGAATCGGTGATTACAGAAAATGTTTTTGAAAATCGCTTTATGCATGTCAGTGAGCTAAAACGAATGGGTGCAGATATTGAAATAAGTGGCAACCAAGCCAGAATTAAAGGCATTCAACATCTGACTGGAGCCCCGGTGATGGCGACAGACTTGAGAGCATCTGCGAGTCTTGTTATCGCGGGCTTAGTTGCCAAAGGAGAAACTCTAGTAGATCGAATCTATCATATTGATAGAGGCTATGAATGTATCGAAGAGAAGTTGGCTCAGCTTGGTGCTGAAATTAAACGAGTTCCTGCTTGAGGTTGTTATGGTAACGGTTGACCATTTGGTAAAATTTTTAGATGATTATTTGCAACCGCAAAATTTCACCGACTATTGTCCAAATGGTTTGCAAGTGCAAGGTAAAACTGAGGTTGCTCGCATGGTCACTGGCGTTACGGCCAATCGAGCTCTGATTGAGAAAGCCATTGATGCTAAAGCGGATGCTATTTTAGTTCATCATGGCCTTTTTTGGAAAGGCCAGAGTCTAGCCATCACCGGACTGCAGTACCAAAAAATTTGTGCTTTAATAAAGCATGATATTAATTTAATCGCTTACCATTTGCCCTTGGATGCTCACCCCAGCATTGGAAACAATGCTCAATTAGGTAAAATGCTGAGCATTAAACATATCAAATGGCTAGATGTTGATCAAAATCCTGGTTTGATGGGATTAGGCCAACTTGCACAACCCTTAGCACCAAAGGATTTTATGGCAATCATGGCAGTGAAACTTAATCGTGAGCCAATGTTGCTGGGTAGCCCTCCCGAAAGAATACAGACAGTCGCATGGTGTACTGGAGGCGCACATCAGTACTTACCTCTTGCGATAGAAAAGGGGGTTGATGCCTATATTACAGGAGAATACTCTTTGCCTATGGCAGAGTTAGCGATGGAAGCCGGTGTTGCATTAATTAGTGCTGGTCATCACGCAACTGAAAGAGGTGGTGTTCAGGCTTTAGGACAAAGCCTTGCTGATCAGTTTAATTTAAATGTTGATTTTATAGATATAGATGTTATGGCATGAATCAAATATTAACGAACCCTAAATTTTTTCCTCAAGAAGATTCTCATTTTATGTTAAATGGTCCTGCGGGTCTGTTGGAAGTGATGACAACTTTGCCAAAGCATGATAAAAATAAAGGGATTGGCATTATCTGCCATCCACACCCTTTGCAAGAAGGGGCCATGACCAACAAGGTCGTGCATACAACGTATAAAGCTTTTGATCGCCAAGGGTTAAAAACAATTCGTTTTAATTTTAGAGGGGTTGGTCAATCGCAAGGATCTTTTGCTGATACAGTAGGGGAAACGGATGATTTATTGGCGGTGATAAATTGGGTCAAGAAAGTTTTAAAGCCAGATAATATATGGTTGGCAGGGTTCTCTTTTGGTGCATTTATTGCAGCAAAAGGTGCGGAAAAAAATAAGATAACTCAGTTGATCACTATAGCGCCAGGTATTTCAACTTACTCGTTCGATAAGCTCAATCAATTAAGTGCTCCTTGGCTTATGATTTTAGCGGATAAGGATGAGATTGTTGATACGGATACCGCGAAGACATGGGCGCAAAATCAAACAAAGAATCAGATAAATTTACAAACCATCTCGCAAGCTTCACATTTTTTTCATGGGAAACTGATAGAGTTAAGGGAGCTGATTGAAGAGAACATGATAGTGCCTGAATGAATGTAGATAGACTCCATCAAAAAATCAATGATGAGAGGATTGTATTAGATCCTTCTCAAAAAGAGATCCTAGAGCAGCTCAATACACTCGCTGCAGTTTTCCAAAAAAAATACCCTTTGTTGAAATGGCTTAGATGCCTGCATTTACCTTTTAAACCTATCAAAGGTATTTACTTGTGGGGAGATGTTGGGCGAGGGAAAACTTTGCTTATGGATCAATTTTATGAAGAGCTGGAGATTAAAGCTAAACGACGGATCCACTTTCATCGCTTTATGATTCATGTTCACCATGAGTTAACAAAATACCCAGGAAAAGCAGATCCACTAAAATGGGTTGCAAAGGATATTGCTAAAAGTACACACATCATTTGTTTTGATGAGTTTTTTGTGTCTGATATTGCTGATGCGATGTTGCTAGGCACATTGTTCCAGCATTTATTTCGTCAAGGCGTCACTTTGGTAGCAACATCTAATATTCCGCCCTCTAATCTTTACCACAATGGTTTACAGCGTAGTAAGTTTTTACCAACCATTGCTCTTTTGGAAAAACACACAACTGTACTGCATCTGGAAGATGGAGAGGACTATCGTTTAAGAACATTAAGCCAAGCTGAGATATATCACTATCCTTTAGATGATATAGCGGATCAAAATATGTCTGGGTATTTTGAAGCGCTTTGTCATGAAGGTTTTGAATCAAAAAAAGTCCTCACTATCGCTGGTAGAGAGATTGAAACAGTTCGGTGTGGAGATGGCGTTATTTGGTTTTTATTTTCAACGATATGCGGTTCAGCTCGATCAAGCTTAGATTATATCGAGATATCTAAGATGTATAACACAGTGTTACTAAGTGAAGTGCCTATCATGAGCGAGGCAAAGGAAGACGCAGCTCGTCGGTTTATCACATTGGTCGATGAGCTTTATGATCGCCAGGTCAAACTCATTGTATCAGCGCAGGCTCCACTGACTGAGCTCTATCAAGGTCGATTATTAAAGACTGAGTTTGAAAGAACAGAAAGCAGAATGACTGAGATGCAATCTATTGATTATCTTCAAAAACCACACCTCCCGTAGACACTCTGTTTTTCTCAAGGGTTTTTCTGTATAGCACAGAGTCATTTCTAAATGAAAATAGTTATCATTTACCCTTGACAACTTTACCTTTGCTGGGATAATTAGCAAGCAACTTAGTTATAGGCTTATTTGGGTATAAATAGTGAATATTCTTAATAATATCAAAAGTTTAATTGATCTAAAGGTCAACCAGAAAGCCAAAGTCACGGGGTTTAAGCCCGGCGAAAAGAGATATAGGCAGAAACTATTAGCTATGGGAGTGACCCCTGGTGTTGAATTAGAGGTGAAAAGGATTGCTCCACTAGGAGATCCCATCGAGATTTCAATTAGAGGGTATTCGTTGAGTCTGAGAAAAAGAGAATGCCAATGTGTGGCTGTAAGTGAGTAGTCCTTTGTTTAATAATTCCACGCCATCTAAAAAGATTTTGCTTGTTGGAAACCCTAATTGTGGAAAGACAACTTTATTTAATGCTCTAACGGGCTCGACACAGAGAGTGGGTAACTGGTCAGGCGTGACTGTTGAGCAAAAACAAGGTCAGATTAAAACGCTAGAGACATCCATGTTGCTGGTTGATCTGCCAGGCACTTATTCTCTGTTACAATGTAGTGCTGATGCGGCTCTTGATGAGCGAATCACGGCAGACTGCATAAAGCAGGATAATTATGATTGTGTCATCAATGTGATTGATGCCGCTAATTTGGAGCGTAACCTTTATTTAACATGCCAATTAATTGAGCGTGAAGTGCCACTGGTCGTCGTGATTAACCGGATTGACTTAGTGCGATACGACTTAGACTACGATAAGCTTGTTGCTTGTTTGGGGTGCCCAGTCCTGCCAGTTAGCGCGACAAATAGACTGGGGCTTGAGAGATTAGTTCAGACTTTAGAGCAGCCAATTCCTAAAGTTTCAAGATCCATTCCTTATTCTAAAGTTGTACAAGATATTCTGAATGCAAGGCCTGCTGAATTGTCTGTGCATGAATGCTTATCATGCCTAGAGGGCTCTATCGTTGAGCGCTCGCCTTTATATCAAGGAAAAATCTTGGAATGGCAGCAAGAAATATTAGAGAAAGAAGGTTATGATGCCGATGTTGTGATTGCTCAACAGCGCTATGCCTGGATTGAAAAGACTTTGTCAAAAGTTGCTGGGCGCTCACACGAAGACAAAAAAGAAACAACCCCTCTGACAGAAAAATTAGATAAAATTGTTTTGCATAGAATGTATGGGATCCCCATTTTCTTAGGCGTTATGTATGCTTTGTTTTTCTTTGCGATAAACATAGGTGGAGCTTTTCAAGATTTTTTTGAAATTTCTTCAGATCTAGTTTTTGTCGATGGGTTATTAGCTCTTTGTCAAAGTATAGGGCTTAATCAAACGCTTACAGCTATTATTTCAGCGGGTATTGGTAAGGGCATAAGTACGGTGATTACTTTTGTCCCTGTGATTGGTGCCATGTTTTTAGCTCTTTCCTTTCTAGAAGGATCTGGGTATATGGCAAGAGCTGCCTTTGTGATGGATAGGTTAATGCGCACACTTGGGTTGCCAGGTAAGTCCTTTGTGCCTTTGATTGTCGGTTTTGGTTGTAACGTACCTGCCATTATGGGCTCTAGAACTTTAGAGCAGCGCAGAGATAGAGTTCTAACGGTGATGATTAGTCCATTTATGTCGTGTGGCGCAAGGTTGGCTATTTTTACATTATTTGTCGCTGCCTTTTTTCCAAGCTATGGCTCTGGCGTTGTCTTTTTATTATATCTTATAGGGATAGCCATGGCCGTGTTAACGGGCATTTTGCTAAAAAAAACTTGGCTGCAAGGAGAGCCAGAGCCTTTAATTTTAGAATTGCCTCCGTATCAATGGCCTAAAGCAGACAACTTATGGTACTACTCATGGGCGAAGTTAAAGCGATTTTTATTAAATGCAGGTCGACTTATTATTCCAGTTTGCTTAGTTGTTGGCACATTAAACGCTGTATCGATTGATTTTAAGCTGAAAGAGAATAGCCATCAACCGACTATTTTGGCTCAAGTAGGTAAAACTGTGACCCCTTTATTTAGCCCCATGGGTATCAAAGAGGATAATTGGCCCGCAACCGTTGGTCTTTTTACAGGTATGATGGCTAAAGAAGTTGTGATTGGCACTTTAAATGCTTTATATACGCAAGATCATAGTGAGGTTGGCGTTGTCTATGATATGGCTTATTTTAAAGAAGAGCTTAAAGAAGCTTTGCTATCCATTCCGAACAATCTATTAGAGCAAGTGAGCGGTTTTTCAAATCCAGTATCTTCCGCAAGCCCTAAAAATGAAGTCCATGATCGTATTTATGGTGAGATGCTAAGTCGTTTTGATGGCAGAGTTGGTGCTTTTGCCTATTTGTTATTCGTACTTTTATATTTTCCTTGTATTTCTGCCACGGCAGCCATGCTGAAAGAAGTTAATAAAAAGTGGACTTTATTCTCTATGGGGTGGACGACCCTTGTTG